>NZ_JBFUMK010000001.1:0-472604 GCF_054049415.1 Roseateles sp. P5_D6
GGCCGAGCCGAGTCGGCAGTACTGGCTCAGCAGTACTGGCGACTCGGCTCGACGGTGGTGGGACAGGACGTCATTCGCATGTTCAGACGGCGCCCGGCTCAGCCGCGCTTTGCGGTGGTCTTGGCGGCAGCCAGGGTCTGGCGGGCCAGGGTGGCTTCGCTGTAGCCGACGATCACGACGCGAGGCAGTTGAGCCACTTCACGCTGGGCGTGGCCGGTCACGACGACGCGCGGCAGCTGGGCGATCACTTGAGTTTCAGCGCGGACGGCCTTGCCGGTGACGACAACGCGTTCCAGCTTGACGGTGGGCTGCGGGGCGGCCTGGGCGGCAATGGCGGAGAAGGCAAGGACAGTGGCGGTGAAGGCAGTTTGCAGGCTCATGATGGACTCCGTTCGGTGGGTTTCGAACCGCGTGATTGCTTGTTCGATGGAGTCAGTTTCGGCAATGAGCCCGCGCCCTTCCAGGCCGCTGCGATCAAGCGCGAGAGCCGCCGGATGAAATGCAGGCGCGGCGGATGAACTGCGGGGAAATCCCGCGCAGCGGCATCAGTCCAGTTGCAGGCCCAGCCGGCCCAACTCGCCGCGCCCCTGGCGCACCAGCACGGGCTCGTCGCCCTGGCTCAGGTCCAGCACCGTGGTCGGCTGGGCCGGGCAGGCGCCGGCGTCCAGCACGAACTGGAGCTGGCGGTCCAGCCGGGCGCAGACGTCGGCGGCGTCGTTCATCGGCTCGGTCTCGCCGGGCGGAATCAGCGTCGTCGACAGCAGCGGTTCGCCGAACAGGGCCAGCAGCTCCTGGAGGACCTTGTGCTCTGGCACCCGCAGGCCGATGGTGCGCCGGCTCGGGTGGGAGAGCCGGCGCGGCACTTCCTTGGTGGCCGGCAGGATGAAGGTGTAGGCGCCGGGCGTGGCGAGCTTGAGGAGCCGGTACTGGCGGTTGTCCACCATCGCGTAGGTGGCCAGCTCCGACAGGTCGCGGCACAGCAGCGTCAGGTGGTGCTTGTCATCCACGCCGCGCACGCGGCGCAGGGCTTCGGCTGCACCCTTGTCGTTGAGGTGGCAGACAAAGGCATAGCTGGAGTCGGTCGGCACGGCACCGATGCCGCCGGCCTGCAGCATCTGCGCGCACTGGCGCAGGAAGCGCGGCTGGGGGTTGTCGGGGTGGACTTCGAAGAGCTGGGCCATCAGTGATGAATCCGACCAGCCAGTTCAGCCCACACCGGTGTCAGCTTGGCCGGCAGCGGTGGCAGCGTGCCCAGGTCGATGCGGCTTTCCTCGGGGCAGTGAAAGTCCGAGCCGCGGGAGGCCAGCAGGCCGAACTCGACGGCTGTATCGGCGTATTGAACGAACTCCGCCGGTGTGTGGCTGCCGGTCACGACCTCGATGCCGCGCCCGCCGTGGGCCATGAACTCGGTGATCAATGCGTACTCTTCCGTCGGCGTGAAGCCATAGCGGCCCGGATGGGCGATGACGGCGACGCCGCCGGCGCGGGTGATCCAGCCTACTGCGTCTTTCAGCGCCGCCCACTTGTGCGGCACGAAACCGGGCTTGCCCTCGGTCAGGAAGCGGCGGAAGACCTCGGGAATGTCGCTGCAATGGCCGGCCTCGACGAGGAAGCGCGCGAAATGGGTGCGCGAGATCAGGTCAGGGTTGCCGACGTACTTCAGCGCGCCCTCGAAGGCGCCGTGGATGCCCACCTCGGCCAGGCCGGCTGCCATTTCCCGGGCGCGCGGTTCGCGGCCGCCGCGGGTGGCGCGCAACCCCTCGATGATCTCGGGCGCCTCATGGTCGAAGCCCAGGCCGACGATGTGCACGACGCGGCCGGCGAAGCTGACCGAGATCTCGGTGCCGGTCAGGTAGGCCAGGCCGTTCGCCCGTGCCGCGGCGATGGCGCGGGTCTGGCCGCCGATCTCGTCATGGTCGGTCAGCGACCACAGCGCCACGCCGCCCGCCTTGGCTCGTTCGGCCAGGGCCTCGGGCGTCAACGTGCCATCCGAAATCACGGAATGGCAGTGCAGGTCGGCGTTCAGGGTGGGGTCGAGGTTCACCACGCCATTGTAGGAAGCGCTTCTCACCCCTCCTGCTCAAGCGGCCTTCCGGTGGCCCTGACCCTGACGTGAGCGCAAGCGCAAGTTGCTGGTGGCGGAAAAAGCTCAGGCCGCGAGCAGGGCGCGCTGCGGCGTGCGGCGGTCGACAAAAAAGCGGCTGCCGCCGGCGCGCCCTTTGGCGACGCGCTTGGGTTCGGCCAGGGCGGCGCTCAGCGCGTGGGCGCTGTCGAAACTGCCGGGCAGATGCAGTACCGCGCCGGCCGAGATGGTGGGCAGCGGGTGGAAGCTGGGCTGGTTCTGCCGGTTCAGCGTGATGTAGCCACCAGCGGTCAGGTGTTCGGCGGAGAAGAAGCTGCGCACGCCGGCATCGAAGGCCTGGCAGACGCGGGTGAGCCTGTCCTCCCAGTCGGTGCTGCCCAGCACCATGACGAAATCGTCGCCGCCGATGTGGCCGACGAAGTCCAATTGCGGGTCGGCGGCCTGGGTCAGCACGCGGGCTGCCAGGCGGATGATGTCGTCGCCGATGCGGTAGCCGTAGACGTCGTTGAAGGGCTTGAAGTGGTCGATGTCCCACACCACCGCGGCAAAAGTCTCGGCCGCCTCGATGAGGCGGTCCAGGTGGTTGTCGATGGGTACATTGCCAGGCAGCAGCGTCAGCGGGTTGGCGTAGCGCGCCGAATGCACCTGCAGGTCGGACACGGCTTTGAGCAGGTCGGAGCTGCGGCCCGAGCCGAGGTAGCAGCCGTCGCGCGTGACGATGAAGCCGTCGACGAGCAAGCGCTCGTCGAGGTTGGCCATGGCGTCGCTCATTGCGCGCAGCGGCGTGCTGACGTCAAACACGAGCGGGTTGGCGTCCATCAGCTCGACGCAGCTGCGCTTGTCGAAGATGTCCATGAAATAACGCTCGGTGCTGCGCTTGAGCACATGCAGGGAGCGCAGCACGCCAATCGGCCGCTGCTGGGCGTCCAGCACGGGGATGGCGAGCAGTTGCTCGTCGCGGTGGAAGAGGTCGACGACGCTGCGGCAGTTGGTCTCGGGCGTGACGGTCAGGCTGCGGCGGGCCAGCTGCGCGGCGCTGCTGATGGCGCCTTGGCCCAGTGGCAGGGCCAGGTCGTTCTGCAGCAGGCGCGGCTGGGCGTCGGCGGCCAGGCGCCCGCTCCACTGCGCGCTCAGGGATGCACGCGGCGCCGCGCTTGGGCGAGCGAACAGATAGCCCTGGCAGATGGTCAGCCCCAACCGGCGCAGCACGTCCAGGTCGGGCTCCTGCTCCAGACCCTCGGCGACCACTTCGCAGCCGCTGGTGGCGGCCATCTCGACGATGGAGCGCACAAACTGCTGCTTCAGCGGCTCCTGGGCGATGCCGTCGATGAAGTGGCGGTCGATCTTGACGAAGTCCGGCCGCATCTCCATCCAGCGGCGCAGCGAGGCAAAGCCCTCGCCGAGGTCATCCAGCGCCACACGAAATCCGAGGTCGCGCAGCGCCTGCAGCGCGTCGTCGAGCTGGGCCAGGTCCTCGATGGGGCGGGTTTCGGTCAGCTCGATGACGACGCGCGAGGTCGGCAGGCCCAGCTCGGCCAGCTCCCGCGCCAGCAGGCCGGCATGCTCGCGGGCGCCGAGCAGGGTGTCGGCTGTCACGTTCAGGAAGAGCTGGCCCGGCAGGCCCAGGGCCTTGAATCGCTGGATGGCGCGGCGCACGATGAGGTGTTCCAGCTCGACGAGGCGGCCCAGCCGGGCGGCGGCCTCGAACAGCACCAGGGGCGAATGCAGCGGGCCGTCGGCAGGCGCGCGGGTCAGCGCCTCGAAACCAAAGATGTCGGCGCGGTCGATGGCGACCAGAGGCTGGAAATGAATGTCAAAACTTCGCTGCTGGATCAGGCGATCCAGAGCATCGGCAAGGGGATCGGGCGCGGTGGCGCGCATGGGAAGGCTCCGGGCTGGCTGGCGCCGCGGATTCTTGAAATCTCCCGTGACAATCCGGTGACTTGGGGTGGCAGGGCGCGCGACGCTGCCAACTTCGTCACATCTCAGGTGTCAGCACACGCCTCGACGACGTACTGGACGCGCTGCTGGCCCTGCCATTCGTCCAGGCTCAGCCGGTAGGCCAGCGTGACGCGCTCCGGCAGCATGTCGACGTGGTTGAACCAGATGGCGTCGATGAGCTGGCCGCCGCGGCGCAGGCGCAGCTTCAGATGCTTCTCGCCAACGAGGCGCTGCGAGATCAGCTCGAAGCGATCACAGAACACCGGCGCCTCGAAGCCCTGGCCCCAGACCTGGGCGTCCAGCAGGCGTGCGGTCTCGGCCGTGGCGGCATCGGGCGCGAGCGAGCCGTCATGGCGCAGCGTGCGGGTCAGGTCCTGCTCGTTGAGCCATTCCTCGGCCACGCGCGCGAAGGCCAGCGCGAAGCGGTTCACGTCGTCGACCGCCAGCGTCGCGCCGGCCGCCATCGCATGGCCGCCGAACTTGGACAGCAACTCGGGCTCACGCTTGCTGACGAGGTCCAGCGCATCGCGCAGATGGAAGCCGGGGATGGAGCGGCCCGACCCCTTGAGGTTGCCGTCGGTGCCGCGCGCGAAGACGAAGGTGGGGCGGTGCACGCGGTCCTTGATCCGCGACGCGACGATGCCGACGACACCCTCGTGGAAGTCGGCATCGAACAGCGCCACCGCGGGGGGCAGGGCGCCTTGCAGCGCCTCGACCAGGGCATCCAGCCGCGCCTCTGCCATCTCGCGCATGCCGCTCTCGATCTCGCGGCGCTCGCGGTTGATGGCGTCGAGCTGGGTGGCGAGCTGCAGCGCCCGCTCGGGGTCATCGGTGGTCAGTGTCTCGATGCCCAGCGTCATGTCGGCCAGGCGGCCGGCCGCGTTGATGCGCGGCCCGAGCGCAAAGCCCAGGTCGAAGCCCTGGGCTTTGCTGGCGTCGCGCTTGGACGCGCTGAAGAGCGCCATGACGCCTGGCTGCGCGCGGCCGGCGCGCATGCGCTTGAGGCCTTGGGCGACGAGGCGGCGGTTGTTGGCGTCGAGCTTGACGACGTCGGCGACGGTGCCAAGAGCCACGAGGTCGAGCAGGCCGTCCAGGCGCGGCACCTCCGTGAACGCGCCTCGGGAGCGGAGTTCAGCGCGCAGGCCCATCAGCACATAGAAGGCCACACCGACGCCGGCCAGCGACTTGCTCGCGAAGGTGCAGCCCGGCTGGTTGGGGTTGACGATTGCCGAGGCGTCCGGGACGACGACGACGCCATCGACCAGAGCTGGCAGGTGATGGTCGGTGACCAGCACCTTCAGCCCCTGGGCGCGGGCGTGCGCCACGCCGGCGAGGCTGGCGATGCCGTTGTCCACCGTCACGAGCAGGGAGGGCTGCTGCGCCATCGCCAGGTCGACGATGGTGGGCGTCAGCCCGTAGCCGTGCACGGCGCGGTCCGGCACGACATAGCCGAGCTGCTCGGGCTGCGCGCCGAGCAGGCGCAGGCCGCGCAGCATGACGGCGCAGGCGGTGGCGCCGTCGCAGTCGTAGTCGGCCACGATGACGAGGCGCTCGCCGCCCTGGATGGCGTCGGCCAGCAGCCGGCCGGCCTCCAGCAGGCCTTTCAGGTCGGTGGGCGGCAGCAACTGGGCCAGGCTCTCGTCCAGCTCGCCCGCCTCGCGCACGCCGCGGGCCGCGAGCAGGCGGGCCATCAGGGGTGCGACGCCGGCCTGCTCGAGCGCCCAGGCCGTGCGCGGCGGCACGTCGCGTTCGACAAGACGAGGTGAAGTCATAGCGCCTCCAACACGGCGCTCACATCGGGCGTCTGCCAGCGCCGCTTCAGCCTGTCGATGAAGGACAGCGGCCGGGTCGTGAAACGACGCGCGAATCGTTCGCCGCACAGTGTCAGGCTGGTCAGGGGCTGTGCCAGCGGCCCGGCGTCCAGGCGCTGCCAGGCCTCGGCCCAGGCCGCGAGGTCGCCGTTGAGCAGCGGCTCGGTCAGGCGGGCATCGACCGTCACGTCGGCGGCCTTGCCGTTGCTGCGGCCAATGTCGCCGATCCAGACCGAGTTGACGGGATGCTCGCCGCGTGCTTCCCGCTCGAGGTTCAGTGCGTGCTCATGCAGCAGCATCTGGGCCTCGTTCTGCCAGCGGCGCAGCACGCGGCTTTGCGGCAGCCAGGGCTCGATGGGCCGGCCGCCGGCGCGCTCGATGCTGGCAGCGCGCAGGTCATCCAGCGCTGTGGTGTGGCCAATAGCCCAGTGCGTGGCGTCCAGCAGCCGCCATTGCCAGCCTTCGGACTCGGGCCAGAGTTCGCGCAGCAGCGCCGTGAAGCGCGCCGCGTCGGATTCGGAGAGTCGCAGCGCCGCCGGCGGCAGCACATCGACGCCATCGCTGCCGACGGCCAGGTGCACGGGGCTCATCAGCGCCCAGGCCAGTTCGGGCCCGGCCTCGACGGCCCAGGCCGCGGCGCTTGGCTCGGCTTGCTGGCGCAGCGCTGCCAGCGCGATGTGATGCGGCGGCTGCGGCGATAGCTCGTCGCTCCCCCAGGTCTCGGCCGGAGTGAGCCGGTTCAGCTGCGCAGCCAGGTTGGGCAGGGGCAGGGTGCCGAAGGCATGCCGCGCGGCTTCGTCCAGCGCGCTGGCATGGGGGATCATCAGATGCATGGGCCTGGATTATCCCGGGGGCATTTCAAGCCGTTGTCACACAAGCTTCATACACTTTTCTTCATGACCGACCCGACCCCGCTGAAGCTGCTCAACCGTGAGCAGGCCATTCTTGAATTCAATCGTCGCGTCCTTGCCCAGGCCCAGCGTGAAGATGTGCCGCTGCTGGAGCGGCTGCGCTATGTCTGCATCGTGTCGAGCAACCTCGACGAGTTCTTCGAGGTGCGCTTCGCCGACATGCTGGAGGCCGTGCGCGATCCGCTCAGCACCGTGACAAGCCAGGACGTCGAACGCGTCGGCCGCGCGGCGCACACGCTGATCGACGAGCAATACCTGATCTTCAACGAGCAGCTCACGCCGCTGCTGCGCAAGCGGCGCATCGTCGTGCTCAACCACGCCGACCGCGACGAGCCGCAGCGGCACTGGGTGGCCAAGTATTTCGAGCGCGAGGTCAGGCCGCTGCTGGTGCCCGTGGGGCTGGACCCGGCCCACCCCTTCCCGCAGGTGGCCAACAAGTCGCTGCACTTCATCATGAGGCTGTCGGGCAAGGACGCCTTCGGCCGCGACAACCGCATCGCCATCGTCAAGGTGCCGCGTGTGCTGCCGCGCGTCATCAAGCTGCCGGCCAACCTGAGCGACGGCCGCCAGGCCTTCGTGCTGCTGACCAGCGTCATCCGCGCCCACCTGGAAGATCTCTTTCCCGGCCGCAAGGTCGAGGCCTTCTCGCAGTTCCGCGTCACACGCGACTCCGACCTGGAAGTGGATGAGGAGGAGATCGCCAATCTGCGCCACGCGCTGCGCTCCGGGCTGACGACGCGCCATTTCGGCCGCGCGGTGCGGCTGGAGGTGGTCAACACCTGCCCGGCCGAGCTGTCGGAGTTCCTGCTCGAGCAGTTCGGCCTGCCGAATGCGGCGCTCTACCGCGTCAACGGCCCCGTCAACCTGGTGCGGCTGAACGAGCTGATCGACCAGACCGACGCGCCGCCGCTGCGCTTCACGCCCTTTGAACCGGCCTGGCCGACCGGCCGGCTGCCGCGCCATAAGTCCATCTTCGAGAAGCTCAAGAAGGGCGATGTGCTGCTGCACCATCCCTTTGAGAGCTTCGACCCCGTCGTGCAGATGCTGCGCGAGGCGGTGGTCGACCCCGAGGTGCTGGCCATCAAGCAGACCATCTACCGCACGGGCGCCAAGTCGGAGCTGATGGACCTGCTGATCGAGGCGGCGCGGCGTGGCAAGGAGGTCATGGCCGTCGTGGAGCTGAAGGCGCGCTTCGACGAGGAAGCCAACATCAACTGGGCCGAGCGCCTGGAGGCCGTCGGCGCCCAGGTCGTCTACGGCATCGTCGGCTACAAGACCCACGCCAAGCTGCTGCTGATCACGCGGCGCGAGAACGGCAAGCTGCGCCGCTACGGCCACATCTCCACCGGCAACTACAACCCCAAGACGGCGCGGCTTTACACCGACCTCGGCCTGCTGACGGCCGATGCCGACCTGACGGCCGATGCCGATTCGGTGTTTCGCCAGCTCGCGTCCCTGGGCAAATTCAAGGCGCTGCGACGCATGCTGCTGGCGCCCTTCAACATGCACAGCCGCATGCTGGAGCTGCTGGCCCAGGTGGAGGCCGCGGCCCTGGCCGGCTACAAGGGCGCGCGCGTCGTCGTGAAGATCAACGCGCTGACCGATGCCGAGCTCATCCACGGCCTGCTGCGCACGGCCCAGGCCGGCGCCAAGGTCGACCTCATCGTGCGCGGCGCCTGCATGCTGCCGCCGGGGCTGCCCGGCGTCAGCGACAACATCGTCGTGCGCTCCGTCGTCGGGCGCTTCCTGGAGCACACGCGGGTGCTGTATTTCCGCTGGGCAGAGGGCACCGAGGCTGACCCTGGCGAGGCGCTCTTCCTGTCCAGCGCCGACTGGATGAGCCGCAACATGTTCCGCCGCATCGAGGTGGCCTGGCCGGTGCAGGACGCGCGCCTGCGCCAGCGCATCGTCGACGAGGCGCTGCAGCCCTATCTGCACGACACCATGGACGCCTGGCAGCTCGGCCCGGATGGCCGCTCGGCGCGCATCAGCGACAGCGGCGTCAGCGCCCAGCAGGCCCTGATGCGGCGCTATTCAGAAGGGTAGACCCGCCATGGACCTGATCCTGTGGCGCCACGCCGAAGCCGAAGTCATCGCCCCTGGCCAGGATGACCTGCAGCGCGCGCTGACCCCCAAGGGCGAGCGCCAGGCCCGGCGCATGGCGGCCTGGCTCAACCATCGCCTGGCCGCGACGACGCGCGTGCTCGTCAGCCCTGCACTGCGCTGCCGGCAGACGGCCGAGGCCCTGGGCCGCGAGGTGCGCATCCTGCCGCCCATCGCGCCCGATGCGCCGATCTCGGCCCTCATCGAGGCCTCGCGCTGGCCCAAGTCGGTTGAGCCGGTGCTGATCTGCGGCCACCAGCCGACGCTGGGCCTATTGGCTGCCCATTTGCTGGCCGGCGTGGACCAGGAATGGGCCGTCAAGAAGGGCGCCGTGTGGTGGCTGCGCTGGCGCCAGCGCGACGGCGAACCCGAGGTGACGCTGCACGCCGTCCAGGGGCCCGATGCGCTTTAGAGGTGTCGAACCTCTTCGGGCTTGTTCCACCAGTTGTTGTGCAGCCCGTCGTAGTACTGCACCGGCGCCGCGACCAGCTCCTCGGCCGGCACATCATCGAGGCAATTCACCTTGACCGACACGAAGGCGCCGCCGACCTGTTCGATGTAGCCGTGACCATAGGAGCGCACGCCGCAGGTCTTGCAGAACAGGTTGTGCACGCTGTTCGAGCCGAACTGGTAGTCGCTCTGCGCGTCCTCGCCGGCCAGCAGCCGGAAGGCGTCGGGCTTGACGCTGGCGCTCCAGTTGCGCGTCTTGAAGCAGATCGAACAGTTGCAGCGGCCGGTGCCGGCGGCGAGGTCGAGGTCGACTTCGAAGCGCACGGCCTTGCAATGGCAGCTGCCGGTATAGGTCTTGAGCATGGCGGTCTCCGGGTGTGGAGCCGGCATGTTCGCTCAGTCGTGCTGTCAGCGGCTGGCAGCAGAGGCTGGTGCCGCTGGCGGAGTGAGGACGACGCGCACGCGCGAGCCCGTGCGCGGCACATGGCCCATCAGTTCCTGGCGCTGCCAGGCATAGAACTCGGCGATGCGCAGCTTGGCCGGGGGCTGTTTCCAGCTGCCGCGCCAGTGCACGGTCCAGACGTACTCCGGCAGATAGCCGGCAGCGTCGATGCGCATCAGCGTGTCCATGTAGGCGTTGGACTTGGGCGCCTTTTGCAGCAGCTCCCGCCAGATGACGAGCAGCGTCCGGCGCGCGGTCATCTCACCTTCGAAGCTGGGTTCCAGGATGCCCAGCGGTGCCTGTGCCAGCGCACCGCTCTGGCTGGCCCAGTTGGCCAGACCGACGCCATAGGCCAGCCAGACGACGCTTTCGGTGGGATCGTCCGACGAGTCGATTTCGATCGCGGTCGATTTGCCGGCGTCTTCGCCCCAGGCGGGCAGCGCGACGCAGAGCGCCGCGAGGCAGGCGAGCAGCCGGCGACGCGAGCTCACGCCACGACGAGTTCGAGCAGCCCGCTGCGGGCCCAGGTCTCGGCCTCTTCCTTCAGCAGGAAGCGCGTGCGCGCTTGGCCGGCCGACCCGCCCTTGGGCAGTTGCAGCGTGAGCCGCTTGCCGTCGCGCGCCAGTCCGGGGCTGCCTGGTGCCTCCGTGCGGGCATGGCAGAGGATGACGGCCAGACGCAGCGCAATGAGCTGGTCCAGCAAGCTGGGATCGCTCAGCTGCGCTTCCAGCTTGCGCAGGCCACCGCGCTGGCCCAGGGCCAGGCCCGCCAGCCGCTGCAACTGGTTGGTTGAGAAGCCCGCCGCGTCGACATGGGCGATGACATAGGCGCTGTGGCGGTGGTGGTCGTGGTGGGAGACCAGCATGCCAACTTCATGCAGGGCCGCGGCCCAGCTCAACTCGCGCAGCAGCTCAGGCGCGGGCTTGAGCGTGAGCTGGTGGTAGAACAGCTCGGCCTGGCTGGCCACACGCTCGGCCTGCGCCATGTCCACGGCAAAGCGCTCCTGCAGCTCGGCGACGGAGTCCGCCCGCGGGTCGCGCGCGCCGCTGGGCTGCAGGCGCTCTACCAGATCGAAAATGACGCCCTGGCGCAGCGCGCCCTTGGTGGGCAGCAGCTCCTCGATGCCGAACTGGTTCAGCAGCGTGTAGAGGATGCACAGGCCACCGGCGACGACAGGACGGCGGTCGTCCTTGAGCCCAGGCAGTTGCAGCTTGTCCTGCGAGCCGGCCGCCAGGCATTGGGCGATGCACCAGCGCAGCGCGTCCGGCGTGATGCGGCCGTCGGTCTTGCCGCTGGCTGCCAGGATCTGCGACACCGCGCCAACCGTACCCGAGGAACCCAGGGCTTCCTGCCAGAGCTCGGGGCGGAACAGCGTCAGCGCTTCTTCCAGCTCGGCGCCGGCAGCCACCTGGGCGGCGCGGAAGGCCTCGGCCGTGTAGCGGCCGTCGGCGAAGAAGCGCACCGACAGCCCGACGCTGCCAACGCCGAAGGACTCGGCCAGCAGCGGCTTGCGGCCGCGGCCCAGGATCATCTCGGTGGAGCGGCCGCCGATGTCGATGACCAGGCGGGGCTTGTCGGAGGGCTGCAGCCGGGCGACGCCGGCAAAGATCAGCCGCGCTTCCTCGCGGCCGGCAATGACCTCGATGGGATGGCCAAGCACGGCCTGGGCGCGGGCCAGGAAGGCGTTGCGGTTGCGCGCCTCGCGCAGGGTCTGCGTCGCAACGGCGCGGATGCGTTCGGGCGCGATGCCGACGAGCTGCTCGCCGAAGCCCTGCAGGCAATTCAGGCCGCGCTGCATGGCCTCTTCGGTCAGCATGCCCTGTGCGTCCAGGCCGGCGCCCAGGCGCACGGCCTCCTTGATGTAGCTGACGCGCTGGTAGCGCTCGCCCGACAACCGGGCCAATTCCAGGCGGAAGCTGTTGGAGCCGATGTCGATGGAGGCCCAGATTCGGCCGGCTGGATCAGGGCGCGTCGTCATGGCGGCGGATTGTCGGGGCAAAATTTGACGCTCCCTTCGTATCTCACTCTGGAGCCCCCACCTTGAAAGACGAGATCGACAGCCTCGCGCCGTCCCGCGACTTCAGCCGCCGCAGCTTTGTGCAGACGACGGTGGGTAGCGGCTTCGCGGCCGCCGTGCTGCCGGTGACGGCCCAGACGATCTCCACCGACACGGCGGGCCTGGAGGCGGGCCCGGTCAGCATCCCCGTGGGCGACTTCCAGATGCCGGCCTACCGGGCGGCGCCCGTCGGCCGGAAGAACCTGCCGGTCGTGCTGGTGGCCTGCGAGATCTTCGGCGTGCATGAGCACATCGCGGACGTCTGCCGGCGGCTGGCCAAGCAGGGCTACCTGGCCATCGCGCCCGAGCTGTTCGCACGCCACGGCGATGCCGGCGCCTACACCGACATTCCCAAGCTGGTCAGCGAGGTCGTCGCCAAGGCGGCCGACGTCCAGGTCAACGGCGACCTGGACGCCACGGTCGCCTGGGCGGCGGCGAACGGCGGTGATCCCGCCAAGCTGGCCATCACCGGCTTTTGCTGGGGTGGGCGCACGACCTGGTCCTATGCGGCCCACAACCCCAGGCTGACGGCTGCAGCCGCCTGGTACGGCCCGGTGGCACGCAACTACAACGCTGGCGACAAGACTGTCGTCGAGCGCGCCGCGAGCATCAAGGCGCCGGTGCTGGCGCTGTACGGCGCGGCCGATGGCGGCATCCCGGTCGAGACGCTGACCCAGCTCGAAGCCGCGCTCAAGGCGGCGGGCAACACGAAATGCGAGTTCGTCGTCTACCCCGACACGCCGCACGGCTTCTATGCCGACTACCGCCCCAGCTACCGCAAGGTCGCGGCCGACGACGCCTGGGCGCGGGCATTGGCCTGGTTCAAGAAATGTGGTGTGGCTTGACCCGTCTGCTACGCTGACCGCCCTCGGGCCGCAGTCCATGGCTGTGGCCCGTTGCTTTTGCCTGATTCCATGACCCTTCTCTACATCGTGCTCGCCACCTTCGCGGGCGGGCTGCTGTCGGTGCTCGTTGCCGCGAGCCTGACCGTCGGCGTGCTGACCCGCCTCGTCAAGAGCCTCGTCAGCCTGTCGGCCGGCATCCTGCTGGGCACGTCGCTGCTGAACGTGCTGCCCGAGGCCTTCGAGAGCCACACGGCCAAACCGCAGGTGCTGTTCGCCGTGCTGCTGGGCGGCCTGCTGTTCTTCTGGCTGCTGGAGAAGGTGGAGCTTTACCGCCACGTCCACCATCACGAGGGCGACGGCCACCATCACCACCACCACTTCGACGCCGAGCAGGCCGGCCGCGGCGGCCTGACCGTGCTGGTGGGCGACAGCATCCACAACTTCTGCGACGGCGCCATCATCGCGGCCGCCTTCCTGGCCGACACGCGGCTGGGCTTCGCCACGGCGCTGGCCATCGTCGCCCACGAGATCCCGCAGGAGGTGGGCGACTACATCGTGCTGCTCAACGCCGGCTTCAGCCGCGGCAAGGCGCTGCTGTTCAACGCGATCTCGGGCATGGCGGCGGTCGTCGGCGGCGTGCTGGGCTACTTCCTGATCGGCGGCTTCGAGGGTGTGCTGCCCTATCTGCTGGTGCTGGCGTCCAGCAGCTTCATCTACATCTCGGTGGCCGACCTGCTGCCCCAGCTGCAGCAGCGCCTGGCCTGGCGCGAGACCTTTGCCCAGGTCGCGTGGCTGGGCGTGGGCCTGGGCGTGGCCTTCGCGGTGTCCCAACTGCTGCATGGCACTCATTGACGCAGGGTTGCGCGGCGCGCTGGTTGCCGTGCTGATCCTCGTTGTGCTGGTGCTGCTGCCGCATTGGCGGCATGCACGGCACGCCGATCTCGTGCGCACGGGCATCGCGCTGTCGCTGTCCTCCGCCGTGCAGGCGGTTTCTGCCTCGCCCTGGGTCGAGCACGAGCTGCGCTGCGCCGTCCAGGCGCCTGGCATCGGCATCTCGCTCGGCTCTGCCGTGCTGTTCTGGCTGTTCGCGCGCGCCGTTTTCGAGGACGGCTTTCGCCTGCGCGCCTGGCATGGCGTGCTGTGGGCCGCCGTCGCGCTGTTCGGCGCGACGATCTGCCTGTGGTGGGGTTGGTGGCCCGCCTTCGTGCTGTTGCGGGCCTTGCCCATCGCTTTCGCGGCACTGGGCCTGGCCGCCGTGGTGGGGCCATGGCGGGCGGACCTCGTCGAAAAGCGCCGGCGCCTGCGCGGCCTCGTCGTCGGCGGCGGCGCAAGCTACGCCGTCGTCATGGTGGCCCTGCGTATCGGCTCACCGAACGGCACGTTGAGCGGCGCCGCCGCGCTTGGCGACGTGGCCATGATGCTGACGCTGACCAGCCTCGTCGCCTGGCAACTGTTGCGGCCGCGCGTGTCGGGTCTGTGGGACGAAGACGTCGCGCCGCCGCCACCTCCCGCGCTGCCGGCCGAGGACCCGCAGGACCGGGCGTTAGCCGCCGCGCTGGCCATGCTGATGGGCGAGGGCCGCGGCTACGCACAGGAGGGTTTGAGCCTGGCCAGCCTGGCCGAGCAGCTCGGCACGCCGGAGTACCGGCTGCGCCGCGTCATCAACCAGGGCCTGGGCCACCGCAACTTCAATGCCTTCGTCAACGGCCTGCGCCTGCTTGAGGCCAAGCGCCGCCTGGCCGATCCGGCCGAGCGCGGCCTTCCGGTGCTGACCATTGCGCTGGACGTCGGTTTCGGCTCCATCGGCCCCTTCAACCGCGCCTTCAAGGCCGATACCGGCCTGACGCCCACCGAATTCCGCCAGAAAGCGCTGGCCGATTCTTAAAAAGCAGCGCCGAAACCTGCAAAGCGCGGGTTTCGGCCAGACATAGCGGGCAGGGTGGCCGAGGCTGAGGGCTTCTCAACTTCCGAGGAGCCAGCCATGTTCTTCCGCTTCCTGCTCACCAGCCTGGCGCTGAGTGCCTCCGCGCACGCCGCCACCGTCGGCACACTGACTCTGCCCGCCGACGATGACGGCGGCGCCGTCACGCTGTTCTATCCCACCGCCGCCGCCGGCCGGCCTGAAACGCGCGGCGACCTGCAGCTGATGCTGGCACCCGACGCGCCACCGGCCCCCGGCAATGGCCGCCTCATCGCCATCTCGCACGGCTCGGGCGGCGGCCCGTGGGTGCACACCACCCTGGCCAAGGCCCTCGTCGAGGCCGGCTTCACGGTCGTGCTGCCCCTGCACCGCGGCGACAACTGGACTGACCCCGGCCGCCCCGGCCCCGACAGCTGGAAACAGCGCCCCGCCGAGATCAGCCATGCCATCGACCGCGTTGCCGCCGACCCACGCTTTGCCGGCCTGAAGCTGGACCGCGTCGGCGGCTTCGGCATGTCGGCCGGTGGCCACACCATGCTCAGCCTGGCCGGCGGCGCCTGGTCGCCCGAGCGCTTTCGCGCCCATTGCGAGAAGGACCTCGCGGAAGACTTCTACAGCTGCATCGGCCTGGCCACGCGGCTGACCGGCGGTGCGCTGGATGGCCTCAAGCTCTGGGTGGCCCGGCACGTGCTCGACTGGAAGTTCCGTGACGCGACGCCGCAGGTCCACAACGACCCGCGCATCGCCGCCGTCGTGGCCGGCGTGCCGGCGGCAGCCGACTTCGATCTGGCGACCCTCGCCAAGCCGCGCGTGCCACTGGGCCTGATCACCGCCGATGGAGACCGCTGGCTGCTGCCGCGTTTTCACAGCGACCCGCTGCTGGCCGCCTGCCAGGGCTGCGAGTTGATCGCTGCGCTGCAAGGCGCCGGCCATGGCGCATTGCTGGCACCGCCGCCGCCGGCCGACAACCTTGGCCGCCTGGAATGCGACCTGCTGTGCGACCCGCCGGGGTTTGATCGGCCGACGACGACGGCGTTATGGGTAGAGCGAACGGTGGGCTTCTTTCGCAGGCATTTGCTTGGCGCCGAGATGTGACAATTTGAAACGGAAGCTAAACAACCCGTCCCGTCCCTGGATTACCTAAGTAGTACCGATCCTTGGGAGAGAGACATGGTTTCAGTGGTCACCGGCAGTGGTAATGGTTTGGTCAACACGTCCAAGGACGTGTTGGGCGGGGCGGGCGGGATGGGACAGGCCGCCACGGGGCGTGCCGGCGAACAGATCACCGTCAATGCAGCCAACGGCAACCTCGTCATCCAGGACCGCGACGAATACCTGGTGGGCGTCGGCCCCGACGTCGATCTGCTTCGCACCTACAACAGCCAGGGCGGCTGGGACGGCGATAACGGGGATGGCTGGCGCGTCGGCTACTACCGGCGCGTGTCGGGGCGCGTGGGCACCGTCAACACCACCGGCAGCAGCATCAAGCGCACCGATGCGGACGGCCATGAGGCGTCGTACTCCTTCGACACCGCCACCGGCAAGTACCTCACGGCCGAGGGCTCGGGCCAGTTCGACAGCCTGAGCTACAGCGCCGGCGTCTGGACCTGGACCGATGGCGATACCGGCACGGCAGAAACCTACGCCAATGTCGACGGGGAGATCTACCGGCTCTCACAGGTCAGCGACGCCCAAGGCAACCTGGTCAAGGTTGACTACGACGGCGGCGGCCTGATCAGCAGCCTGTCCACCTTCAAGGCTGGCAGCTCAACGGCCGACGAAGTGGTGACGCTGAATTACACCGGCACGCAGCTGTCCAAGATCACCACCAGCTACAAGGATGCGCAGGGCGCGCAACAGACGCGCAGCGTCACCAGCTACGGCTACACCGGTGGGCGGCTCAGCCTGGTCACCACCGACCTGACGCCCGAAGACACCACCGACAGCAGCACCTATACCGTCAGCTACGGCTACGACGCCAACGGCAGGCTGCAGACCATCACCCAAAAAGATGGCAACACACAGACCATCGACTACTGGCCCGACAGCCGCGTCAAGTCCATCACGGACGATCAGAACCGCAAGACCGGCTTCGTCTACGACACCACCAACCGCACCACCACGGTGACCGATGCCCTGGGCCAGGTCACCACGCTCAAATACCTCGGCGGCGTCAACAGCGGCCAGCTGGAAGAGATCAGCGGCGCACTGCTCGGCGGTGCAAGCTTCAAGCAAAGCTACACCTATGACAACGGCGACGTGCTGACCAGCACCAACGCCAAGAGCGAAGTCACGACCTACGAGTACGCCGGCGCCGGCAAGCTGGCACGCCGGACCGATGCGGCGGGCAACGTGCTGGAGCGCACCTACACCAGCACGGGCCTGCTCGCCTCAGAGACGACCTACACCGTTGCCGACCCGGACGGCGTCGCCGGCCCGCTCAAGGCCAGCGGTGCGCGCACCACCCAGTACATCTACGACACGACGCAAATCGCCAAGCGGCGCCTGGCCTATGTGCTGGGCCCGCAGGGCGAAGTGACACGCTACGTCTACAACGGCTGGGGGCTGCTCGCACGCCAGGTGCAGTACACGGCTGCTGTTTTCAGCGACCCCAATCCCAGCTTCACTTCGCTCGAGAGCTGGGTGAACGGTCCCCAGGCGCAGAGCCTGGATCGCCAGATCGTCGAGTTCGACTACGACCTGCGCGGCCAGGTGAAGGAGCAGCGCCGCTACACGACGATGGCCCTGTCCAACGGCGTTGCCACGCCGGGCGGGGCGATCAAGACATTCACCAGCTATGACGCTTTCGGCCGACTGCTCTCCAGCAAGGACACGAACAGCAACGGCACCACCTATCTGTACGACGGGCTGAACCGCGTGACCAAAAGCGTGGACGCGAACGCCGCGATCACGCTCTATACGTACGCTGATTCGGATCGCAAGACCTCCGTCAAGCTGGACAACGGCCTGACCACGGTGCAGATCTTCGACACGATGGGCCGCCTCGTGTCCAGCGACGTGCTCGGCGCTGTCAGCCAGACGGCGCTGGGCGCCACCAAGTACTTCTACGACGCGGCGGGTCAGCTGCGCCGCGTGCAGGACGCCACCAGCGTCTCCAGCCACACCCTGTACGACGTCAGCGGTCGCAAGAGCGCCGACATCGCCGCCAACGGCCAGCTCACCGAATACCTCTACGACGGCGCGGGCCGGCTGATCCAGACGGTGGCCTACGCCACGCTGGTGAGCGAAGCCACGCGGGCCAGCTTGAGCGACGCCCAGGGCCAACCCACCGCCAAGACGGTGGCAGACGTCCGTCCCGCGGTCGATGCAACGAATGACCGCGTCACGACCTTCTACTACGACGCCGCCGGCCGGCTGGCCGGCACGCTGGACGCCGACGGCTACCTGACCGAGAACAAGTACGACGGCACCTCGGCCCTGACAGCCCAGACCCGCTATGCCACCGTCTTGAGTGCTGCTGCCGTGAGCGCCGCACGCCTGATTGCGAGCTCGGGTACCACGCAAGCCAATGTGCCTACCCTGCCGACGCCGACTGCCGACGCGGCGCGCGACCGCACGACACGCAACCTGTACGACGCCACGGGGCGCCTTGCCGCGCGGGTAGACGGCGACGGCGGCCTCACCGTCTGGAAGTACGACGCGGCGGGCAACACGCTCTCGCAGCTGCGTCGCTCAGCCCTTTTGAGCGACGCACAGCGCACCAACCCCTCGCTGGCCGACTTGCAAGCCCTCGCGCCATTGAATGACGACGAGTTCACCCAGTGGGTCTATGACACAGCGGGCCGCCAAATCGCCCAAGTCAACGCCGAGGGTTATCTCACAGAGTACAAGTTCGATACCGCAGGCCGGCCCGCTGGAAGCATCAGTTATCTCGCCCAGGCCATCAAGCCTGTGATCAGCGGGAGCCCGGCAAGCTTGAAGTTGTTCAAGACCGGCGACCTCACCGATGCCTTGCGGACCTCGTTGAGCAGTCCCAAGTTGCCCCTGTCCACCAGCAAGACGTACAACAACCGGGGTTTGCTGGAGCAGGAGACGGCAGCGGACGGCACCGTCACCTTCTACGACTACGACAGCCTTCAGCGCCTCAAATCCACCACGCTGGCCAAGGGCTCGGGCGAGGATCGCAAGCAGAACATCGGCTACGACGACTGGGGCCGCGTGCAGAGCACGCAGATCGAAGGCGATGCCACAAGCACCACTTTCACCTACGACGCTGCAGGCCGCCGAACCAGCGTGACCGATGCGCGCGGCAACAAGACCTTCTTCTACTACGACGCGCAAGGCCGTCAGGTCTACGCCATCCTGCGCGACCCGATCAAGGGTGGCGAGGTCACGGAGACGATCTACAGCAACTTCAGTGAAGTGCAGGCCACGGTCACGCACAGCCAGCGACTCTCGGTGGCCGACGCCACCGGTCTGGTAGGTGGCAAAGTTGACACAGCGGTTGTGAGCCGTGCGCCTGCAGCTGACATCTCGCTGTCAAGCGCGATTGCTGCGCTGAACAACGCCGGCCTGGACAACCGCAGTGCGGTGACCTTCAACCAGCGCGGCCTCATCCAGCAGGCCATTGATGCGCTGGGCAACAAGGCCGACTACAGCTACAACGCCTTCGGCCAGCTCAGCAAAGAGATCCGCGACATCGATCCTGTGGGCACCGCCAACGCGCGCCGCCTCACGCTGGACTATGGCTACGACCGGCGCGGCAACGCCACTCGAACCGAACGCGGCGGCCCGGGGCTGGCAAGCGCCGTGATCACGGGCGCGACCTTCGACGCACTCGGTCGGCTCTACAACACCACCGACGAACTCAGCCGGATCACTCAGTACACCTATCTGCGCGACGGTGGCACTGGCCGCAAGATCACGATTGCCGGGCCGGCCGGCACCACATCGACCACGTACGACGCGCTGGATCGAACGGTCACCCGTGTTGATCGCACCATCAGCACCGTCACCTACACCCATGACGCCGTCAATCGCAAGCTGACGGTAAAGACGGCGGCAGGTATCCAAACCGTCACCGAGTACAACCGCCACGGGCAGGTCTACAAAGTCACCGACGGCGCCGGGGCGACCACCACTTACGCCTACGACGCCCACGGCAACCTGCTCACCGTGACGGATGCGCTCGGCAACGTCACGCAGAACGGCTACGACGCCAACGACAACCTCGTCCAGGTCGTTCAGGGACTGAAGGCCAACGCCGGCGGTGCCCCGATCAATGACGGGGCCGCCAGCACGACGAGCTACAGCTTCGACGCCGCCAACCGCGTGCTGATACAGACGGTGGACCCGCTGGTCAACAACGGTGTGGGGCTGAACCTGCAGACCCGCTACGAGTACGACGGCCAGGGGCGCAAGCTCAAGATCACCGACCCTCGCGGCACCGTCACAACGCAGGTCTTCAACGCCAGGGGTGAACTTGCCGACGTCATCGTCGACGACGTGACCGGCGGGCTCAAGCTCAAGACCAGCTACAGCTACGACGCCCAGAGCCGAGTGCTCACCGTCATCGACGGAGCCGGCACGACCTCCGCCCGCAAGGTGGCCTATGCATACGACATCCTGGGCCGACGCACGTCAGAGACCGTCGACCCCGACGGGCTGAAACTCAAGACCAGCTACGAGTACGACGCGGCCGGGCGTCTGCTGTTGAAGCGTGACTCGCAGAACAACGTCACCGCCCGCTACAGCTACGACAACGCCGATCGCCTGCGCTACGGCGTCGACGCCCTTGGTGCCGCCACGCGATATGACTACGACGGTGAAGGCCGTGTCACGGCCATCCGGGCCTATGCCACAACGCTGGCGGCGGGCTGGGCCAGCAAGACCTACGACGAACTGCGTACTGCTCTGGACATATTGAGCGCCGGCCCGGCCGAGCAGCTCAGCATCAATTCCTACGACGGCGATGGCCGTTTGATCTACAGCGTCGACGCCCTGGGGCAGGTCACGGAACGCAAGTACGACGGCGCCAATCGGGTCGTGTCGGAACGCCGGTACGAGCAGATCATCACCGGGGTCAGTGTGGGCATGTCGGGCTCCGCGATCTATGGAAAGCTGGTCAAGGTCGATGCCAAGGATCACGTCATCCGCTACGCCTACGACAAGGTTGGCAATCAGCGGTTCGTCGTCAATGCAGAAGGCTTCGTGAGCGAGCGGCGCTACGACGCGGCAGGCCGGATCGTGGCGAGCGTGGAGCACGAGCAGCCCTGGACCTGGAGCGTCGGCACCGTGCCAAGCGAGGCTGACCTCGCGGCGATCTATTCGCCGACCAAACGCGAGTTCAACAGGGACATGGACGGGCTAGGGGGTTCCGTCGGCATCTGGGAAGCCGGGCGGCTCAAGCTGGTCAGCGAGCCGCTGCCCGACGGCGGCTGGGCTCTCATGACCAGCCCAAAGCTGATGCCGGTGGGGTCAGTACTCAAACTCGACTATCAGCCGGTTCACCTCCAGCAGTTGATGCACATCATGCTCAAGGATGGGGCTGGCGGCATGAGCCGAGCGGCCCTGATTTTCAAGAACAACGGCCACGTCTATACCCAGTGCCGACAGCTACCCGCCGGAACGTTTGTGGAGGTGGACATCGGGGTCTACGTTCCGGGCAAGACGTACAGCATCGAGATGGAGTCAACCGCCACCGGCGCGCGCGTCTTTGTCTATGAAAAAGGCACGTCGCGCGCCAGTGGCTTGGCGGCAACGATTGTCGAGCCGACGACGGACTGGCAGTCCGTTCGGGTTGAGTTTGCCGTCTTGCGTGCCTCAGACCTGCCAGCAGGTCAAACGATCAGCTACGTCGACAACGTCGAGGAGATCCCGCCGCTCAAAGGCCGCGTTACTCAATTTGCCTACGACGCAGCGGGCCGCCAGCGCTTTGCGGTTGACGCGGAAGGCTATGTCACCGAGACGCGCTACGACGACGCCAACGCCCGCACGACGGCACTGCGCTATGCCAGCCGCCTGAGTGGCAGCAGCAGCTACACGCCTGCTGCTTTTGCCCCCGCGCTGAACACGTTGACGGCAGCACTTCCGGGTCTGGGTGCGGCGACCAGCGTCATCCGTGAACTCGACCGCGCCGGACGCCTGAGTCTCGAGACCGACGGCAATGGCGTGCAGACCCAGTTCACCTACGACGCCGCCGGCCGGCTGGAGAGCGAGGTCCTGGCCAGCAACGTGGGGGGGCAAGCCAGCACGACGCGCTACGCCTACAACGGCGCCGGCCAACGCATCTCGATCACGCGCGCCGACGGCACGGCACTGGCCAGCACCACGCGCTACGAGTACGACGCCCAGGGCCGCCTGTGGCACGAGATCGACCCCCGCGGCGTCGCGCTGGCCGAAGGCACCGGCGCCTGGGAGCAGGCCGAGCGCGCGCGGCTGGGCTACGCCGCTGACCTCTCCACCCTGGCCGCCGATGCCAAGGCCGCGGCGCAAACCGCGCTGCGCAAGCTCTACACCACCGACTACGGCTACGACGCTGCCGGCCGCGTCACGACAGTCACCGACGCGCTGGGCGGCGTCACCGCGACGGACTACGACGCCTTCGGCCGCGCCAGCGTCATCACCGATGCGCGCGGCTTCAAGCGCTACCAGGTCTACGACAAGACCGGGCGCCTGCTGCAATCCGTCGATGCACAGCGCTACCTCACTGCCTATGGCTACGACGCCTTCGGCAACCTCACCAGCAGCCTGCGCGTGGACGCCAAAGTGCAAGGCACGCTCTCGGGCGGCCAAGCCGTCGTTCTGGCCACCGCGGCGCAGGCCAATGGGGCCTACGTGCTCACCGCCGCCACGGCAGACGCCCTCACGAGCCGCACCTACGACCGCAACGGCCGCCTGCTCCAGGAGACCGACGCCGAGAACTACGTCGAGGGTACCGATGTGCTGGACGCATACGGCCAGCGCCTGAGCGTCAAGAACAAGCTCGGCGCCACCGTCACCTACACCTACGACCGCCTCGGGCGCCTGCTCACCGAAACCCTGCCCGTGCAGGCCAAGGACGGCACCGGCGCGCTCAAGAACGTCGTCAACGAATACCAGTACGACAGCCGCGGCAACCGCATCACCAGCATCGAAGCCAAGGGCCTGCCGGAACAGCGCACCACGCAGATGGCCTACGACGCCAATGACCGCCTGGTCCGGCGCATCGGCATGAGCTACACGGCCACCGCCGCCGACGGCAGCACCAGCACCGTCACGCCGGCCGACGCGATGCGCTACGACGCCCGCGGCAACCTCATCGAGCAGGTCAGCCACGGCCAGCTCCAGGCCGACGGCCTCACCGTCAGCGGTGGCAGGCGCTCCGTGGCCTGGTACGACGCGCTCGACCAAAGGACGCTGGAGATCAGCGCCGACCGCGTCGCCTCGCGCGCCAGCTACGACGCCGCGGGCAACCAGGTCGTGCAAACCGTCTATGCCACGCGCATCGCCGACGGCGTGACCCTCGACCCGGTGGGCAGCGCGCCCGCGGCCACCGCCGACACCGCCAACGACCGCACGCTGCGCACCCTGTACGACGCGCTCAACCGCAAGACGCAGACCTCGCTGGACAACCTCTACGCATGGAGCAGCGGTGACGGCACGGCCGCCTTCGTCATCAGCGGCCTGACGCCGAAGAACACGGTGCTGCAGAGCTTCTTCTACGACGCGGTGGGCAACCTCACCGAGCGCAAGGATGGCCGCGGCAATTCCAGCTTCGAGTACTTCGACGGCAACGGCCGGCGGACCCTGTCCATCGACGCCGGCGGCGCGGCCATCGCGTGGGAATACGGCCACGCGGGCAACGTCGCCACCAAACAAACCCGCTACGCCGCGATGCTGCCGGGCGGCTACGCCCGCCAGGCCGACAAGCTGGCCAGCGCCGGCGCCACCAACGACCCGGCGCAGCTCATCCCCGTCATCGCCGGGCAGAACGTACCTGTGGGTGAGCAAAACCGCATCACCGAGGTCAGCCTGGACCGACTGGACCGCGTCAAAGAGAAACGCATCAAGAATGTGACTGACGACAGCGTGGACCCCAGCGGCAACCGCACGCTCGCCACGAGCGACGCCGTCACGCAGTACCAGTACAACGGCCTGGGCGCGGTGAGGAAGATCCGCGAGTTCGCCACTGCCAGTGCCCTGGCCAGCGACAAGGCCGACGAGACCGACATCACCTACGACGGCCTGAACCGCGAGACGCACCGCGAGGCGCCGGGCTACAAGGACTTCGAGGGCGCCGACGTTCGGCCCACCACCGACACCGAGTACGACGGCCTGGGGCAGGTCAAGCGCCGCATCCAGCGCGGCAGGGACACCAGCGTCGAGACGGACGACCGCATCACGCTCAGCGGCTACGACGCCAACGGCCTGCTCGTGCAGATGACGGACGCCGCCGGCGCCATCACGACCTATGCCTACGACGCCAACGGCAACCTCGCCCGGCGGGTGAACAAGGACGTGCGCCGCTCGGACAGTACCGCCAGCGCCCCCAAGCTGCGCGACATCATCACCAGCTACGAGTTCGACGCGGCCGGGCGCATCGTCGTCGAGAAGCACTGGGAGAGCGACAAGACCGCCGCGGCCGAGACCCGCAAGACCCGCTACAACGCCTTCGGCGAGTTCAGCGCCAAGGGCATCGGCGACGGCTGGGAGGAGTTCGCCGAGTACTCCACACTGGGCAAGGTCGTGAAGACGAATTCGGGCGACGGGGCGATCAAGTTCTACGTGTATGACGCCAACGGCAACCAGACCCGCGAGATCCGCGGCAATGGCGATGCGACCTACAAGGTGGCCGGGCTGGACGTGGCCATCGACCTGCGCAGCCTCACCCTGCAGCAGGCTACATCCGGCAAGCGCAACCCTGCCGACACCGCCTTCCTGCCGCTGTACTCGCGTGTCAGCGTCTACAACTCCCGCAACCTCATCACCCAGACCATCGATCCGCAGATCGATGTGCTCAAGAGCGCGGTGACGATGAGCAGCCTGTATGACCAATCCTGGGTTCCGGCATGGCAGCCCATGCAGCCGGCGAATCTGCAAGCGGGGAATGTAATTCCGCTGGGAACATTCACGACAATCAGTGGATCAGCGCCGAGGATTAATTTCCAGCTGGATGCTGGAGATTGGTTTGACTTCTACACGGGAACCAACCCATGGGCACCATTGGCGAGCAGCTCTAAAAGTCAAGGCGGCGCGTTTTCAATTAACTTGGAGTCATACAAAGGCACGGGTCTTCATACATTCTTTTATACCAGAGGCACATCTATTTTCAATCTAGGGGCGCCCACAGTAAATGGCGTGGGGTGCAGCGTAAAAAGCCAGGGCGCCGGCCAATTTAGCGTCGACAACCAAGGCAACATAACCATTGTTTCTCATTCGCTCACACTTCCCACGGGGGGATATCCCGCTGGCACGGATCGTAATCGTGTGGCCGTCAATTTTCAGGACCCGGTTGGGTTCGGAAAAGATGCGGACTATCAATTCTCATTAAGTACTAACGGTTCCAGCTACACCGATCTTGGTCGGTATACATGTTTGCAGCTCGGTACCAGCCCGAATTGTCCAGCTGCGGTAGACCTCTCTTCATACAGGCCAGCTAGCGGATCCGTCGTGCTTTTCTTGAAGTATGAATACTTCAGATGGCCCTACACGGCAGGGACCCTGCGCCTGCGCCTTTATGCTGACGGCACCTTATCGCAGGAAACGAATTACGCGGATCCTAATGCCATGCCGCTTGAGTTTTATGTCAAGGGCAGAAATATCCCCCAGGCGCAATTGTGGATCAACGGGCAATGGCGCGTGGCTACCGGTACATATCAGCCGCCCCAGAACGGGCAGGACGGCTATACATGGTTCTCCATAGATGGCCGTGGTCTGGTTTCTCCTGGCAATACTTACGCCTATCGGCTGTATCCAAAAACAAGCGCGGGCTATACCTACCTGAATGAAACCAACGAGGAGCTGCTGCAAGACGGCCAGATCGCCATTGACGGGTCTGGTGGAACCCGAATCCAACAACTAATTGCGGTACTCGCCAACCAACCCAGCGTCACCATCAAACGCTTCCAATCCTTCAACGCCTTCGGCGACGTGGTGGAGGAGCGCGACGAACGCGTGGCCGAGCGGATGCTTGCGGCCATCAACGACGACCGCAAGAGCAAGAACCAATCCGCGCTGACCGCCCTGACCGCCGACCAACTTGCCAGCGCCAAGACCACGCTGCAATACAACACCCAGGGACAGCTCATCGCCAAGCTCGACCCCGAGACCTTCGTCACCGCAGAAAACGGCTATCGCTACCGGGCCCGCCCCGAGACCCGGTTCGGCTACGACCTGCTGGGCCGGCACACCACCATGCTGGATGCCAATGGCAACTTGAGCCGCGTGCAATACCTGGCCGGCAGCCGCGGCGGCGACGCCCGGGTCGTGAGCGAATTCGATGCCGCCGGCGGCAACGCCGACGCGTACAACGCCACTGGTGGCGGCATCCGCACGAGCCAGTACGACATCTTCGGTGACGCCCGCAAGGTCACCGACGCTGAGGGCGCCGTCACCGAACGCAGCTTCGACAAGCGCAGCCTGCTCACCACCGTCACCCGCAAGGGCGTGCAACGCCTGGCCAACGCCACCAGCGACACCCTCGCCACCGGCCGCGACCTCAGCGACAGCTACGCCTACGACGAACTCGGCCAGCGCCTGACCGCTACCAACGCGCTCAGCATCACCACCCGCACCGACTACGACGCCCTGCAGCGCGTCGTGCAGACCGTCTCCGGCAACGGCTTTGTCACCGGCTACACCTACGAGCTGCGCCAGGCCGGCGCCAGCGGCATCACCAGCGTGGCTGGCGCCGGCGGCGCAGCCACCACCACCGGCGGCTACGTGCGCACCACGCTGCAGGCTGACGGCCGCAGCCTCATCGACAAGGTCGACTACTTCGGCCACACCACATGGCACCAGGACCTCAGCGGCGCGCAGTTCACCTACACCTTCAACAGCGCCGCCCAGCTCATCAAGCAGACCAGCACCGTGCACACGGGCCAGAGCAACAGCCAGAGCGTCGACTACACCTACTACGCCAACGGCTACATCCGCTCCTTCACCGACAACACGCAAGGCATCACCAGCGAATACGCCTACGACAACGCCGGCAACCGCGTGGCTGAGGGCACCTTCAGCCTCGTCAACGGCACCAAGACGACCGCCTACCAGAACGCCACCATCACCTACGACGAGCTCAACCGCATCTCGCGGGTGCGCGACGCCAACTTCTTCGACGTGGCCTACGAGTTCGACGCCGTCGGCAACCGCCGGCGCATCACCGCCACCTACTGGGACGGCCTGGCCGGGCTACTGGGCGGCGGCACGCAGGACTACTGGTACGCCTACGACAAGCTCAACCGCTTCGTCGTCAGCAAGGGCCGGTTGGAGACCAGCGCCGGGGTGGCCACCACCACGCGCGGCACCGGTCTGGCCGACACCGGCGTCGTCATCAAGCGCGGCACCGAGGGCACCCAGCTGGGTTATGACAAGGTCAGCCAGCGCCGCTTGGCCACCTATAACGATCCCTACCTCGTCGCCGGTGCCCAAACCGTCAGCGAAACCTACACCTACAGCCAGGACGGCTACCTGCTGACCACCGCGCAAACTACGGCGTACATCAACGGCCTGGTGGCTACGCGCAAGGTCGATGACGTGGGCCGCACCACGCTGCTCACCGACCTCTTCAACCATCAGTCCACCCAAAGCACCTACGACAACGACAACCGGCTGCTCACCCAGAGCTTCGTGGGCGACATCCGCAACCTCAGCGACACGAGCAAGAACTACACCGTCACCTACAGCTACTACAAGGACAAGACCGACAGCGCGACCAGCCAAACGGGCTCCGGGGCGCTGGCCAGCGTCTTCCAGCAGCCTGCGGCCACCGGCGCCAATGCCTTTGCGACCACCACCACCTACAAGTACGACTACTGGGACGACACCAAGCAGTCCATCATCACAAAGTACACGGCCAACCAAAACACGGCCAGCACCCTCAAGTACGACGTCAACGGCCACCTCAAGAGCAACACCGACGCCGGCACCGGCCAGACCCAGAGCTACCGCACCAACGCCAACGGCCAGGTGCTGCAGCGCACCAGCGGCTCGATGGCGCACTACTTCTACTACGCCGATGGCCGCCGCATCGGCGATGTGGGCAACACGCCCGAAGACAAGCTGCGCGTGAGCTACGCCGAGCAACTGCACCGCAAGGGCATCCCCGAAACCGCCGACCAGCGCCGCGAGCGCTACAAGCGCCCCAGCCCCGTCACCAGCGCCGACTTCGACCAGAACTACGAGCCCATCAACGACAGCTACCCCGGCAGCGCCGCCGGCAGCTACACCGTGCGCCAGGATGGCGAGACGCTGCGCACCATCGCGCAGTCGCTGTGGGGTGATTCCAGCCTCTGGTACCTCATCGCCGAGGCCAACGGCCTGCTGGGCGACGGCGCGCAACAAATGGGCCGAGTGCTGGTGATTCCCAACAAGGTCACCAACATCCACAACAACAGCCAGACCTGGCGGCCCTACAGCGCCGGCGAAGCCATCGGCGCGGTGGACCCGAACTGGTCCGAGGCCAATATGGCGGGGTTCGAGAGCTTGAGACAGGCGATCCAGCGCTCCATCGGCATCGCGATGAACAACATAGCTACCAGCAACTGGCTCATGCAGATGACCGAGCAGGCGGCGTCAACGGCTTCGTCCAACTTGAACTTCTTCTATGCGATGAAGGGAATCGACGCTCGCCTGGATGCAGCAAAAACGGCGGCTGAAAATGCTCGCGCGGCGAGGAACCGCAGCTTGCTCAACGAAGCCGAGCGAGCCTCGGATCCAGCTCGCTTCACTTCGCCAGCGACTGAAGTGTTGAAGAGCAGCTACAGCTTCCTGGCACCGCCGGGGCAGCAGTTGGCCGGATTGGGTGGTGTGAGCGTGGGAAGTCTCAGCGTCGAAGCGCTGGGGTGGGGCGCCGTCGCACAAGGAGCATTTGGCATTGCAATCGGTAGCAGTCTGGCAAGCGGCGATAACTACAGCCGCTGGGGCACGGACGACACAGAAACTCAGCGCTTGCTGGCGCGGTATCCGGCGCCTGCTGCGAACTTGCCGTCTATGGACTTCGAGGCGCGCGCGCCTCTGCCTGAACCCAACGAGCGACCGCTCCTGGAAATTGGTGAGGTTCCTGGCTTCCGGCCAGAAGACCGCCTTGTTCGGCTGCCCCGCGCGGTTGTGACTGGCTCGCGTGCAGGCGCTTCAACCAGCCTTACCTCGGAGACGGCAGCCGAAATCGGGGGAATCAGCGGTCGCGAGGAAGGACTTGCCCTGGCCGGGCGGTATCTGGACTACAGCAGGCAGCTTCGCGGCCACGCCAGCAACGCTGGCAGTAGTGCCATCGCCAAGACCTACAACAGCATGGCTGACGGCTATGCGGCCGCGAGCCGAGAGGCCGGCCGCGTCTCTGGGCAGTTCACGACGTATTCAAGCTTGCCGCGCCCGTTCACCAATCCCGAGCCCTTTGGTGGTGGTGCCAACTGGAGCATGTACGGCGCGAACGCTGCTGGCGTGGAGATGTCGTTCCGGCAGGGCACTCCTGAGGGCGTTGACCGATTGGTACCCTTGCTGGTCGCGGCGCCTGTCACGGTGCCTCTGCTCTTCACAGGTTTGGGTTTTGCCGGCGCAGCAACGTTCGGCGGCGGCATGGCGGCATGGCAGTACTCCTCCAGCGGTAACGTGAATGCCTATGACGTCATGGACATGGCCTCGTTCGGGGCGGCATTGCCGTCGCTGGCCACGGGAGCGTACTCATTGACCATGCGGGCTTGGAAAGCGTTGAGCTTCACGGAGGCGGCCAACTTCCCGACGTTTGTTACTAGGTCCGTGAGTGGTGAATCGTCGTCAGTCTTATTCGAGCCGGAGGCCAACTTCCTTGGGCTGACTCCTGTTCGGCCGCTGGACGGGGGAGATCTCGGCCCGCATTTGGTAATTGCCACGATCCAGAATAACAAGGCGGGCATCCCAAGGGGGATCAGTGGGGGGCACAACGAAGTTAACTTTCTGCAAGCAATGCGAGATGGCGGCGGCGCCGTCTCCCAGGTTGATGAATTGGCAATCGGAATTCGACAGTACCAATATTCGATGCCTGGCAGCAATAACACGCTTACGAAGACTGTTTACGACCCGCTCGTGCATTCGGATGCGCACATGTCGGCATTGGCGAACGATGCTGGGCAAAGGGCCGCATACCTCTACTCACAAGGCGTTCCGCCAACAGTGCCAAACAGCAACACGTACCTTATCGAGGCAGGGGGCATCAAGTGGGAGGTTCCGGTGGGGAACTTTAAGACAGAAATTGGAAATGGTTGGGGCAAGGCAAGCAACCCGTATGTTCCGACTGCATATCCACATCGGGTTCAAGGAGGTCAATCATGATGGCGAAACTTGGCAGCGCACAATATGGCTTGGCCGGTTATTCCTGTGTGTCAAAGCCGCGCTGTACCCAAGATGACCCCGATGCGCCGCTCATGTACGCCCTTGGCTATGCTTTGGGCACTCATAACGACTTGGGGCATTTTCTTCGCGCTATCTTCCCGCCATATCCCAACGGAGCGCCAGGCGGAGGTGATCCAGGATGGATTTGGTATCGCGAAAAGGATGGCAGTGGCAAGGATGTCATCGTCGTCGAGTTGGATGCGGTTATCGCACCATCGGACGGGGTGTGGGCAATATATTCGGAAATGAAAATCCGTTATGAGGTGCGAGCGGCTTTAAGTAACTATGCAATCATGTCGCCGAAGCGATTGGCAGACGTCAATGCCGTTATTCACAAGTACGGCCTAGTCGAAGTCGAAAATCCTGCCGGTTTGGCGATGATTCCAGCGTGGACTGGTGAGTTGCCAGCGCAGATTGTCAAAAATGAATAAGGGTTTGAGGGTGCTGTCCGCCTGCGGCGGCGATTCACTCCTCCAGAGAACACGAGGGTTCGCGAGGATTCGGAGCACAAGGTTCGTCGGTTCGCGCGAGGGTTCGAGGGTTCGGGATCACCCGCTAGCCGCCCCCGTCAAGTGGCAAACACGAGAGGTTCGAGAGGTTCGGAGAGGTTCGGGGTCAGAGGTTCGGTGGTTCGGGGTCAGGTCTTAACTTTTAACCCCTCTTGCCTTTTCTGACATAGAGTCCGTGCATGTCCCGCCCGCTGCGCATCGAGTTCCCCGGCGCGCTGTATCACGTCACGGCGCGAGGGGATCGGCGGGAAGACATCTTTGCCGACGACACCGACCGCGCTCGCCTGATGGCCGTGGTGGCGCAGGGCCTGGGGCGCTTTGACGCCCAGTTGCTGTCGTATTGCCTGATGAGCAACCACTATCACTTCGTGGTGCACACCCAAGCGGCCAATTTGTCGTTGTTGATGCGGCACATCAATGGCGTGTACTCCCAGGCGTTCAACCGCCGGCATGGCAAGGTGGGGCACCTGTTCCAAGGCCGCTTCAAGGCGATCCTGGTGGACCGGGAGGCCTATCTGCTGGAGGTGTGCCGCTACGTGGAGTTGAACCCGGTGCGTGCCGGCATGGTGGCCGGGCCGGCTGATTGGCCCTGGTCCAGCTACCGCGCGCATGTGGGCCAAGCCGCCAGCTCCGCGTGGCTGGACACCCCGGGCCTGCACGGCTATCTGCTGGGCCAAGATCCTGCATCGCCGGCCGACGTCAAGCGAGCGCAGCGCCTTTACGCGGAATTGGTGATCGCGGGGCAAGGCGTGCCGCTCTGGGACGAGGGGTTGAACCGGCAGATCTACCTTGGCGACGACGAATTCGTGCAGCGCATGTTGGATGCTGCTGCGCCGAGCGCGCGACGCAGCCCCGAAGTCCCCAAACCGCAGCGCCACACGCCGCGGACCCTGGAGCAATGGCTGAAGCAATGCGCCAGCCGCGAAGAAGCCCTGCGCCGCGCCCATGCAGAAAGCGGCCTGTCCATGACCGCCCTGGCGGCGGAACTGGGTGTCAGCGTGGCTCGGGTAAGTCAATTGATCGCCAGGGCGGAGAGGCAGTTAAAAGTTAAGACCTGACCCCGATTTCGGACCGAGAGGCAGTTAAAAGTTAAGACCTGACCCCGATTTCGTGACCCCGATTTCGGACCTAACTCATGGTGGTGTCAACTTCCGTGTATACATTAACGTTGATAAGTCCGGAAATCCATTTATCGGCAACGTTCATCCCATTAGGTAAGTTAAATATGGATTATCTTAAAGCGGCTTTTGGTGCCTTCGCGCCGCATCAAGACGAAGATGCGGCGGTTAAGTTCGCATTGAATGTCGTGCTATTGGACGGGCGGTTGCACGAGTTGGTCGAAGTTGTCATTGACGGTAGCCAATTTGGTGGCATCGAGGGTGAGCCGGGTTGGATGCTAGAACGGCGGGATATTGCTGATGAAAGCAACGAGTCAGCGTATCCCGGCTGGCCACCAGGCGCACGCTTTAAGGCAAGTGTGGATGAAGAGGCATACCAACTTCGTTACCCGGAATGTTTCATGAGCCGCAAGGTATTCCTAAAATATCTTGCCTCGGCCATTAACGCCTATGTAGCGGCGAACTCTTCAAGAGCAGCTGAACCAGCCGTAGCTGCGCTCCGCAAGGAAATTGTGTCGGCGCCGAACCAACCTTGAGTCATTGGCCTGCAACCCGCCACCCGTACCAAGGCAACAGAGAAAAATCCGCACAACCCAGGGATCAGCCAAGCGCTGTGACGTCAGCGCAGCGCGCCGTCTACCCAGGTACCGAGCTGAGCAGCCGTCATCGCACCGCTCTGCCGCCCAACCTCACGGCCGCCAACGAACAGCACGGTCGTCGGAATGCTGCGGATCTGCAGGCTGCCGCTGGTGCGTTGGGCCGCGTCGCTGTCCACCTTGACGAAGCGGATGTCCGGCCGATTGGCGGCGAGTTGTTCGAAATGCGGCGCGTACGAACGGCAGGGCCCGCACCAAGCGGCCCAGAAGTCCACCAGCACCGGAGCCTCGGTGCCCTGAAGGTAGGGGGCCAGGTCGGCATCGCCCAGGGCTACCGGCTTGCGCGGCGCGACCGGGCCGCCGCAGCGCCCACAGGTGGGGTCGTCGGCAAGGCGTTCGTCGGGCACGCGGTTGCGGGTGCCGCATTGGGGGCAGACGAGCAGCATGGGGTGAATTTAGTCCAAGGGTCGCGCTGCGGCGGCGTGCGCGCCGCCGCATGCCCGCGTAGGCCTCGCCTGACAGCGGCGCCTCGATGGCCTGCGTCAGGCCCGGCTCAACGCCGCCTCAAGGGCAGTTGCCGCTCATTTGACGATCAGCACCGGCGTTTCGATATGCGACAGCACCTTCTGTGCCTCGCTACCCAGCAGCAGGGCCGCGAAGCCCTTGCGGCCGTGCGAGGCCATGACGATGAGGTCCACGTTCTCGGCCTTGGCATGGTCGACGATGGCTTCCCAGGCGTGCAGGGCTTCGGTGGTGTGCCCGCGGCAGGACAGGCCCTGTGCCGCTGCGGCCGCGCTGACGGCCTCGACGCGCTGGGTGGCGACGCGCAGTTGGGCGTCGATGAACTCCTGCGGTGGCACGGGCTGGATCTCGGAGACGGCGCTGTACGGGAAGGGCTCCATGACGCTGAGCGTCAACAGCTGGGCGCCGTGAATCTTGGCGAGCTGGATGGCGGTGTCCACCGCGTGGGCGGTGATGTCGGAGCCGTCAGTGGGGACGAGGATGCGCTTGAACATTCGGTCCTCCAGTCGTTGCGAAGAACCACAGTGTGGCCGATCAGGCGCCGGAATGCTTGTCGGAGATCAACGCTTTGCTCATCCCCTGGCCTAACCTTTGGCGATAGGGCGGGCCGGGTCTGACGACCATTCGCTCCAGGAGCCGGGGTAAAGCAGGCTGTCGCCCAGGCCGGCGTGGGCCATGGCCAACAGGTTGTGACAGGCGGTGACACCGGAGCCGCATTGCTGGACCACCGCGCCGGCACTGTGCGGTGCCAGCAAAGGCTGGAACTCGGCACGCAGTTGGGCCGCAGGCTTGAAGCGGCCGTCGGCGCCGAGGTTGTCCTTGAAGAAGCGGTTACTGGCGCCGGGAATGTGGCCGGCGGCCTTGTCCAGCGGCTCGACCTCGCCACGGAAGCGCTCGGCGGCGCGGGCGTCGATGAGGCGGACGTTGCCGAGCTTCTTGAGCAGGGTGGCGGCGTCGATCTGGCCGACCAGCGGCTGGCCGGGTTGCCAGTCGGTCGGCGTGGCAGTTGGGACATCCGCCGTCATTTCGCCGTCCCAGGCGCCGTCCAGCACGGCCACCTCGGCGTGGCCCAGCCAGCGCAGCATCCACCAGATGTGGGCGGCGTAGGGGCCGCCCTGGCGGTCATAGGCGACAACCTGGCGGCCGGCGCTCAGGCCCAGGCGGCGCATCAACGCGGCGAAATCCTCGCGCTCTGGCAGCGGGTGGCGGCCGCGGAAAGACCCATCGGGGCCGGTCTTGTCGCCGCAGAGGTCGCGGTCCAGGTGCAGGTAGAAGGCGCCGGGGATGTGGCCGGCCGCGTAGGCGCGCTCGCCGGCGTCGGTGTCGGTGAGGTCGAAGCTGCCTTCGAGGATCAGCGGGTTCGAGAGCGCGCGGAGTTCGGTGGTGGAAATCAAGGTCGTGAACGACATGTCGAAGCTTCCAGTGTGGTGACTTACCCAGTGACTGCCGCGGAACCGGCTTTGCTGGGCCGCTGGCAGTGCCCCCTTGAGGGGGCGCGCGAAGCGCGTAGGGGGTGGGCCAGTCCCTTCATGACTCAGCGGGGTTGAACTGGCTGTCTTTTGGCGGCGGGGCGACCTTGGAGCGCAGCAGCGTCGCCGCAAGGCCGGCGCCGATGATGAGCAGCATGCCGAAGGTGGCGTGCCAGGTCAGCGGGTCCTTGAACAGCAGCATGCCGTAGATGAAGGAGAAGACGATGCCCAGGTATTGCAGGCAGGCGTTCACCAACGGGCGGCCGATGGAGTAGGCGCGCGTCAGGCACACCTGGGCGGTGGTGGCCAGCACGCCGACGGCGAGGAGCAGAAACGCACCCCACAGCGTGTGGCTCTGCAGGCCGCCCTGGGTGACGGCCGTGATGACGGCGCCAGCCACGCAGCCGCCGACCGAGAAGTAGAAGACGATGCGCAACTCGGGCTCGCCGACGCGGCCCAGGGCCGTGACCTGGAGATAGGCCATCGCGGCGATCATGCCCGACAGCAGGCCGGCCAGGCCGTACCAGAGCTGCTGCTGGTCCAGCGTTGGGCGCAGGATCAGCGCGACGCCGACGAAGCCCAGCAGCACCGAGGCCATGAGCCGCCAGTCCAGCCGCTGGGCGCCCATCAGCACGGCGCCGCCGAGCAGGAAGAGGGCCATCCAGACCGAGGACATGTAGTTCAGCGTCATGGCCGTGGCCAGCGGCAGGTGGCTGATGGCGTAGAACCACAGGCACAGCGAGGTGACGCCGGAGATGCTGCGCCACAGATGCATGCCGGGCAGGCGGGTCTTGAGGCTGATGCCCTGGCGGTGCGACAGCAGGGCCATCATCACGGAGCCGACCAGGCCGCGGTACATGACGATCTCGCTGGCCGCATAGAACTCGCTGGCCAGCTTGACGCAGACGCCCATGGTGGCGAACAGCAGCGTCGCCGCGACCATGAGCACCGAGGCGGGCATCAGAGAGGCGCGCCGATCTCGTTCCGGAACCATTCATGGAAGTGCTGCATGCCGTCTTCCATCGGGCTTTGATAGGGGCCGGTCTCGTTGTCGCCGCGCATCATCAGCGCCTTGCGGCCGGCATCCATGCGCTCGGCAATCTCGTCGTCCTCCACGCAGGTTTCCATGTAGGCGGCCTGGTGGGCCTCGACGAAATCGCGCTCGAAAGCGGCGATCTCCTCGGGGTAGTAGAACTCGACGAGGTTGACGGTCTTCTGCGGCGACACCGGGTGCAGCGTCGACACGACCAGCACATGCGGGTACCACTCCACCATGATGTGCGGGTAGTAGGTCAGCCAGATCGCGCCGGCCTCGGGCGGGCGGCCCTCGCGGAACTTCAGCAGTTGGTCGTGCCAGCGCTGGTACACGGGCGAGCCGGGGCGCTCCAGGTCCTTGTGCACGCCGACGGTCTGCACCGAGTGATGCTTGCCGAACTCCCAGGCCAGGTCGTCGCAGCTGACGAAGCCGCCCAGGCCCGGGTGGAAGGGGCCGACGTGGTAGTCCTCAAGGTAGACCTCGATGAAGGTCTTCCAGTTGTAGTTGCACTCGTGGACCTGGACCTTGTCGAGCACATAGCCGGTGAAGTCCAGCTGCGCGCGCGGGCCCAATTGGCTGAGCTCGGCGGCCACATCATGGCCGTTGTCCTCGAACAGCAGGCCGTTCCATTCCCGCAGCTTGTACCGGTTCAGGTTCAGGCAGGGGTCTTCGGCAAAGTGGGGCGCACCGATCAATTCGCCCTGATGTGAATATGTCCAGCGGTGCAGCGGGCAGACGATGTTGGCCTGGGTGTTGCCGCGACCCTTGAGCATCAGCGCCTGGCGGTGGCGGCAGACGTTGGAGATCAGCTCGATCCCCTGGCTTGAGCGCACCAAGGCCCGGCCTTCGCCCTCTTGCGGCAGGGCGTAGTGGTCACCGATTTCGGGGACGGCCAGTGCATGGCCGACGTAGCGGGGCCCTCGCTGGAAGATGCTGGCCTGCTCGCGCTGGAACAGATCGGGGTCGAAATAGGCGCTCACCGGGAGCTGGGTCTGGCTGCGTGTGAGCGCCGAGACGGGAAGACTCAGGTCGGACATGATCCAGGCGGGTCTTTCAGGCGGGTAGAGGTGCTGCGTCCCTCCGGCGCATCTCGGGGCTGCCGAGTCGGCCAGGTTGCTAGGTGTGGAAAGGGGGCTCGAGGCCGCGCGCGTGCGCGCTCGAGCGAGAGGTTCGGGATTCTACGCATGCCCGCGTCCTCCGTCCGACGGTTACGTCCGCAGGCACCAAGCTGAGGAAGCCCGCTGACTACAATTGCTGTTTCGCGTTTTGAAATGACCAAGTCCTCTCCCCGCACCAAGGCCGCCTCGAGCGACGGCGATGCCGACCTCAGCTACGAGCAGGCGCTCGACGAGCTGGAGCGCATGGTGGCGGCCATGGAGGGGCAACAGCTGCCGCTGGACCAACTTCTGCACAGCTACAAGCGGGGCGCCGAGTTGCTGGCTCTGTGCCGCGGGCGGCTGCAGGCGGTGGAACAGCAGGTCAAGCTGCTGGACGGCGCCGAACTGAAGGCCTGGGAGGGCCCCGAATCTTGAATGCACAGGACTTTGACCGCTGGGTGCAGGCGTCTTTGAACGCCTTCGAAGCGGCGCTGGATGATCTCGTGCCCGCCGCCGCACCGGCTGGCCTTGGCGAGGCGATGCGCTATGCGGTGCTGGGCGGTGGCAAGCGCCTGCGCCCGCTGTTGGTGCTGGCGAGCTGCGCGGCCGTGGGCGGCGACAGCTTTGCGGCCATGCGCGCAGCCTGCTCGGTCGAGCTCATCCACGCCTATTCGCTGGTGCATGACGACATGCCCTGCATGGACAACGACGTCATGCGCCGCGGCAAGCCGACGACGCACGTCGCCTTCGGCGAAGCCCAGGCCATGCTGGCGGGCGACGCGATGCAGGCCCTCGCCTTCGAGGTGCTGACGCCGGACACGGGCATTGCTCCCGCCCTGCAGGCGCGGTTGTGCTCGCTGCTGGCCCGCTCGGCCGGCCACGACGGCATGGCCGGCGGCCAGGCCATCGACCTGGCCAGCATTGGCAAGCGACTGGACGAAACCACGCTACGCGACATGCACCGCCGCAAGACTGGTGTGCTGCTGCAGGCCAGCGTTCTGATGGGCGCGGCCTGCGGGTCGGTGTCGACGCAGGCGACCCAGTCGCTGTCCGACTACGGCGCGGCGCTCGGCCTGGCCTTCCAGGTTGTCGACGACATCCTCGACGTGACCCAGGATTCCGAGGTGCTGGGCAAGACCGCCGGCAAGGACCAGGACGCCAACAAGCCGACCTATGTCAGCGTGCTGGGCCTGAATGCCGCGCGCGCGCTGGCTCAAGCGCTGCGCGCCGAGGCTAAGGCGGCCCTGGCCGCCAGCGGCCTGGCCGATGTGAGCCACCTCAGCCTGCTGGCCGACTCCGTTGTAGAGCGGGACAACTAAAGAGGACCGCCATGGAATACACGCTGCTCAAAGGCATCGACAGCCCGGCCGACCTGCGCCGCCTGCCGCGCACCGAACTGCGCAAGCTGGCCGACGAGGTGCGCGCCTTCGTGCTGGAGAGCGTCTCCAAGACTGGCGGCCACCTCGGCTCCAACCTTGGCACGGTCGAGCTGACCGTGGCCCTGCATTACGTGTTCAACACGCCGGACGACCGGCTGGTGTGGGACGTGGGCCATCAGACCTATCCGCACAAGGTGCTGACCGGCCGGCGTGACCGCATGCCGGGCCTGCGCCAGATCGGTGGCATCAGCGGCTTCCCGCGCCGTGACGAGAGCGAGTACGACACCTTTGGCACCGGCCATTCGTCGACCAGCATCTCCGCGGCCCACGGCATGGCCATGGCCTTCAAGCTCAGGGGCGAAGACCGCCGCGCCGTGGCCATCATCGGCGACGGCTCGATGACGGCGGGCATGGCCTTCGAGGCGCTGAACAACGCCGGCGTGGCCCATGGCGGCCTGATGGGCGACCTGCTCGTCATCCTGAACGACAACGACATGTCCATCAGCCCGCCGGTCGGTGCGCTGAACAAATACCTCGCGCGCCTGATGAGCGGCAGCTTCTACGCCGCCGCCCGCGAAAGCGCCAAGAGCGTGTTGAAGAACACGCCGCTCTACGAGTTCGCGCGCAAGTTCGAGGAGCACACCAAGGGCATGGTCGTGCCGGGCACCATCTTCGAGGAGTTCGGCTTCAACTATGTCGGCCCCATCGACGGACACGACCTGGACTCGCTGATCCCGACACTCGAGAACCTGCGCGAGAAGAAGGGCCCGCAGTTCCTGCACATCGTCACCAAGAAGGGTGCAGGCTACAAGCTGGCCGAGAACGACCCGGTCAAGTACCACGCGGCCTCCGGCAAGTTCGACCCGGCGGTGGGCTTCGTCAAACCGGCCACGCCGCCCAAGACGACCTTCACGCAGGTCTTTGGCGACTGGCTGTGCGACATGGCCGAAGCCGACCCGCGTCTGGTGGCCATCACGCCCGCGATGCGCGAGGGCTCGGGCATGGTCGAGTTCCACAAGCGCTTCCCGCAGCGCTATCACGACGTCGGCATTGCCGAGCAGCACTCGGTCACCTTCGCCGCGGGCCTGGCCTGCGAGGGCATCAAGCCCGTCGTCGCGATCTATTCGACCTTCCTGCAGCGCGCCTATGACCAGCTGATCCATGACGTCGCCATCCAGAACCTGCCCGTGCTGTTCGCGCTGGACCGCGCCGGCCTGGTGGGCGCTGACGGCGCCACGCATGCCGGCAACTACGACATCGCCTACACGCGCTGCATCCCGAACATGGCCGTGCTGACGCCGGCCGACGAGGACGAATGCCGCCAGGCGCTGTACACCGGCTTCATGCACAACGGGCCGGTGACGGTGCGCTACCCGCGCGGCGCGGGCGTTGGCGTCGTGCCTGTCAAAGCCATGACGGCCCAGGCCTGGGGCAAGGGTGAAGTGCGTCGGCAGGGCCAGCGCATCGCGATCCTGGCCTTTGGCACGCTGCTCTATCCCGCGTTGGAAGTGGCCGAGCGCCTGGACGCGACGGTCGCCAATATGCGCTTCGTCAAGCCGCTGGATGCTGAGCTCGTTGCCGAACTGGCGCGCACGCATGACGTCATCGTCACCGTCGAGGATGGCTGCATCATGGGCGGCGCCGGAAGCGCCGTCGTCGAGGCGTTGAACGCCGCCGGCCTCGGCGTGCCGGTGCTGCAGCTCGGCCTGCCCGACGAGTTCGTCGAGCACGGCGATCCGGCCAAGCTGATGAGCCTGTGTGGCCTGGACGCTGCCGGCATCGAGGCCAGCATCGTCAAGCGCTTCGGGACGAAGCCGACGGTGGTGCGCAGCGCAGCGCGCTGAGCAGGGCATCGACCAGCGGCTGCGCGGGTCGGTGCAATGGGATCAATGCGCTGACCCGGTAGGGAATCGACACCGCCAGCGGTCGCACGACCAAGCCTAAGCCGGCGCAGGCCGCCGCAGTCAGCGGATTGACGATAGCGGTACCCAGCCCCGAGCGGACCAGCTCGCAGACAGCCACTGCGCTGTGCGTCTGCACGCGCAGCCGGCGCTGGATGCCTGCCGCGTCGAAGCGCGCATCGATCTCGCGCCGGTAGGGATCGTCCTCGGCGAGGCTGATGAAGTTCTGGCCCTCGAAATCCTTCAGCGCCAGCCGCTTGCGCGACGCTAGTGCGTGGTCGGCCGGCAGCACGGCCACTTCGTCTGCCTCCAGCACCGGCTCGACACGCACGCCGGGCAGGGGTGTTGCCTGCTCGGCCAGACCAAGGTCAAAGCGCTGCTCGCTGATCCAGGCGTCCAGCAGCGGTGGCTCGGCTGGTGTGATGGACACGCGTGCCGACGGGTTGGCAGCGAGCAGTTGCTGGAGCGCGGCCGGCAGCAGCGCGTGGCTCAGCGCTGGAAGACTCAGCAGACTCAATTCCGCATCCTCCGAGCGCCCCAGCGCCTCGGCCCGCTCGATGACGCGCGCCAGGCCCTGGAAGCTGCGTTCCACCTCGTCGAACAAGGCGCGCGCCCGTGCCGTCGCCTTGAGCCGGCCGCGCTCGCGCTCGAAAAGGGCGTAGCCCAGCAACTGCTCCAGTCGGGCGAGATCGCGACTCAGCGTCGGTTGCGAGGTGTGCAGCAGCGCCGCGGCGCCGGTGACGCTGCCCGCCGTCATGACAGCGCGGAAGACTTCGATGTGGCGGTGCTGGATGTCCATATCAGGATTGAATTGTCGCTGCACAAATTTCAATTTGATTGAATAGACGCCGACGGGCATGCTTTGATCCATGACAAAGCCCCTGCCTGCCGCCCTGAACCCCGCCCGCCTGCAAGCTCTCGCCGCCGAGCACGGCACGCCGCTGTGGGTCTATGACGCCGCCACCATCCGCGAGCGCGCTGCGTCGCTGAAGCGCTTCGACGTCGTGCGCTTTGCGCAGAAGGCCTGCTCCAACATCCACGTCCTGAAGCTGCTGCGCGAGGCTGGCGTCAAGGTCGACTCGGTGTCGCGCGGCGAGATCCTGCGCGCGCTGGCGGCAGGCTACGAAGCTGGTGGTGACGAGATCGTCTTCACCGCCGACCTGTTGGACCACGCCACGCTGGCAACGGTTGTCGAGCACCGCATCCCTGTGAACGCCGGCTCCATCGACATGCTCGATCAGCTCGGCGCCGCTTCGCCCGGCCATGCTGTCTGGCTGCGCATCAACCCGGGCTTCGGCCATGGCCACAGCCACAAGACCAACACCGGCGGCGAGCACAGCAAGCACGGCATCTGGCATGCCGATCTGGGCGCCGCGCTGGCGGCCATCCGCCGCCATGGGCTCAAGCTGGTCGGCCTGCACATGCACATTGGTTCGGGCGTGGACTACGAGCATCTGGCCCAGGTCGGCCAGGCCATGGTCGGCCTGGTGCGCGAAACGGTCGCGGCCGGGCATGACCTGCACGCGATCTCGGCCGGCGGTGGCCTGTCGATTCCCTACCGCGATGGCGATGCGCGCATCGACGTGGCTCACTACTTCGGCCTGTGGGACGCCGCACGCCGCGAGGCCGAGGCGCTGGTGGGTCACGCGCTGAAGCTGGAGATCGAGCCTGGCCGCTACCTCGTCGCCGAAAGCGCCGTGCTTCTGGCCGAGGTGAGGGCAGTCAAGAACTCGGGCGCCAACCGCTTCGTCCTTGTCGACGCGGGCTTCAACGAGCTGATGCGCCCGGCCATGTACGGCGCCTTCCATGCCATGAGCCTGCTCGGCGCCAGCGGCCCCGAGCAGCCCACAGTCGTGGCCGGCCCGCTGTGCGAGTCCGGCGATGTGTTCACGCAAGGCCCCGGCGGCGAGGTGCTGACGCGCGACCTGCCTCTCGCCGTCGTCGGTGACCTGCTCGTCATCCACGACGCGGGTGCCTATGGCGCCTCCATGTCCAGCAACTACAACAGTCGGCCGCTGGCAGCCGAGGTGCTGGTCGACGGCGACAGCAACCGCCTGATCCGCCGTCGCCAGACTGTCGAGGAGCTGCTGGCGCTGGAAACCTGAGCGTTTCTCCGCTGCGGCGGCGCGTGCAAGTCCGGAGATCATCCGGCCATGAAACTCGTCCCCATCCAGCAGGTTGCCGGTCACATCAAGGCCGGGGCGCCCCTGCCTTTCGGGGTGCGTGATGCCGAGGGCAAGCTGCTGCTGGCCAAGGGCCAGCCGGTGCCCAACGAGCAGATGCGCGAGGCGCTGCTGAACCGCGGCGTGTTCGTCGACATGGAGGAAGTGCGCGACGCCTCGGCGCGTAGCAGCGATGGCGGTGCGGGCAGCGAGGACTTCTTCGGCCGCTGGGAGGCGATGCAGACGCGGTTGTCCGTACTGCTGCGCACGCCGCAGGAAACCCTCTTCCTGCCGCGTGTCAAGGAATGCGCCGGCCAGCTGATCGCCTGGACCGAGCGTTTCCCTGACCAACTGCTCTTCGTCGTCATCCAGCACGACCACAGCCGCCACGAGGTCTACGGCCTGGCCCATTTGCTGCACACGGCCGCTGTCGCCGCGCTGCTGGCGCGCCGCCTCTCATGGACGCCGGAGCGCCAGAAGAGCCTCGTTGGCGCCGCGCTGACGATGAATCTCTCCATCATCGACCTGCAGGGGCGCCTGGCCTCGCGCGGCGGCAAGCTGCTGCCACCCCAGCGCGCGGCCATCGACCGCCATCCTGACGAAGCCGTGGCCTGGCTGCGCAACGCCGGCCTGGACGATGCGCAATGGCTGGCTGCGGTGGCCCAGCACCATGAGCAGCCGGGCGGCGGTGGCTATCCGCAAGGCTTGGCCGAGCCCGACGAGGCGGCCCAGCTGCTGCGCCTCGTCGACATCTTCCTGGCCAAGCTTGCCAGCCGCGGCGGCCGCGCAGGCATGCCGGCACCGCAGGCGGCCAAGTCGCTCTACACCGGCAGCAATGGCCATCCCTTTGCAGCGCTGCTGGTCAAGGAGGTCGGCATGTTCCCGCCCGGCACCCTGGTCAAGCTCGCCAGCGGCGAGATCGCGGTGGCGGTGCGCCGCGGTACATCAGGCAACACTCCCATCGTCAGCGCCGTTATGAATCGTCATGGGGATGCCTTAGGCTCTCCCGTCAGGCGTGACACGGCGGTGGCCGAGCATGCGATCACGGGTCTGGTGGCCGCGCAGGTGCTGCGCGTGAAGCTCAGCCCGCACCAGCTCTACGACCGCCGCTACGAAGCCTGAAACGCTGCCCCTCGTCCAGACCAGTCCGGCTGGACGCGGGCTGGTCTGGTCGGTCCCCCGAGGGGACGGCGATGCTTGGCGGGTTGGCCGCCAAGCACATCGCCGGACCGGGCCGGCTTGGGAGCGGCCCGGCGCTCGGCCCGCCAGGCCGGGTGGGGCGGTGATCAATAGCCTGACTCAATAGCGCCGATTTGATAAATGTTTTCTACTGAAAACTCATCTTCGATATAGTTCTACCTATCCCATCAACCAGCGCCCTACGGAGCTTTCGAATGTCCCTGATCAACACCCAAGTCCAGCCTTTCAAGACCGAAGCCTTCCACAACGGCAAGTTCATCACCGTTAGCGACGAAACCCTGAAGGGCAAGTGGTCCGTGCTGATCTTCATGCCGGCCGCTTTCACGTTCAACTGCCCGACCGAAGTCGAAGACGCGGCCGACAGCTACGCCGAGTTCCAGAAGATGGGCGCCGAGGTCTACATCGTCACGACCGACACCCACTTCTCGCACAAGGTGTGGCACGAGACCTCGCCGGCCGTCGGCAAGGCCAAGTTCCCGCTGGTGGGCGACCCGACCCACACGCTGACCAATGCCTTCGGCGTGCACATCCCCGAAGAAGGCCTGGCACTGCGCGGCACCTTCGTCATCAACCCGGACGGCGTCATCAAGACCGCCGAGATCCACTCCAACGAGATCGCCCGTGACGTGTCGGAAACGCTGCGCAAGCTGAAGGCTGCCCAGTACACCGCCGCCCACCCCGGCCAGGTCTGCCCGGCCAAGTGGAAGGAAGGCGCTGCCACGATCGCCCCGAGCCTGGATCTCGTCGGCAAGATCTAAACAGCCATGCTGTTCGTCAGGAACCCGGGAGGGTTCCTGCCTTCTGCAGAACCAGACAGGTTCTGCTGAAAGGGCCTCCGGCATCGGGGACCCTTTCAGCAGTGGCCCGCCCCGCCACGCCTCACTGAAAGGACACCACCATGTTGGACGCCGCACTCAAGACCCAGCTCCAGGGCTACCTGGACCACGTCAAGGTCCCCTTCGAGATCATTGCTTCGCTGGACAACTCCAAGTCCAGCGACGAGATGCGCGAGCTGCTCGAAGAGATCGCCGGCATGCACGACAAGATCACGCTGCGTACCGACGGTGTCGACACCCGCACGCCGTCATTCCTGCTGCGCCGCACCGGCACAGAGCAATCGCTGCGCTTTGCCGCCATCCCGCTGGGCCATGAGTTCACGTCGTTGGTGCTCGCGCTGCTCTGGACCGGCGGTCATCCCCCGAAGGTCGAGCAGGCGCAGATCGACGCCGTCAAGGCGCTGGACCTGGATCTCGACTTCGAGATCTACATGAGCCTGACCTGCCACAACTGCCCGGACGTCGTGCAGGCGCTGTCGCTGATGGCCATCGTCAACCCGCGCATCCGCACCACCGTCATCGACGGTGGCCTGTTCCAGAGCGAGGTCGAGGCGCGCGACATCATGGCCGTGCCGGCCGTGTGGCTGAACGGCCAGCCTTTTGCCTCGGGCCGCATGTCGCTTGAGGAGATCGTCGCCAAGCTCGACACCGGTGCCGCCGTGCGCGACGCGAAGAAGCTGGATGCCGAGGAGCCCTACGACATGCTCATCATTGGCGGCGGCCCGGCAGGCGCTGCAGCGGCCGTGTACGCAGCGCGCAAGGGCATCCGCACCGGCGTCGCCGCCGAGCGCTTCGGCGGCCAGGTCAACGACACGCTGGGCATCGAGAACTACATCTCCGTCTCCGTGACCGACGGCCCCAAGTTCGCCGCCGCGCTGGAAGGCCACGTCAAGGACTACCAGGTCGACATCCACAACCTGCAGCGCGCCGAGAAGCTGACGCCGGCCGCGCAGCCGGGTGGCTACGTCGAAGTGGAACTGGCCAACGGCGCCAAGCTCAAGGGCAAGACCGTCATCCTGTCCACCGGCGCGCGCTGGCGCAACGTCGGCGTGCCCGGCGAAGCCGAGTACAAGAACAAGGGCGTGGCCTACTGCCCGCACTGCGACGGCCCGCTGTTCAAGGGCAAGCCGGTCGCCGTCATTGGCGGCGGCAACTCGGGAGTCGAGGCGGCCATCGATCTGGCTGGCATCGTCAAGCATGTGACGCTCGTCGAGTTCGGCGCCGAACTGCGTGCCGATGCGGTGCTGGTCAAGAAGCTGCAGAGCCTGCCCAACGTGACCATCATCGTGAACGCGCAGACGACGGAATTCACGGGTGGCAGCAACGGCAAGCTCGACGGCCTGAACTACACCGACCGCATCAGCGGCGAAAGCAAGCGTGTCGAAGTGGAAGGCTGCTTCGTGCAGATCGGCCTGGTGCCCAACACCGAGTGGCTGCGCGGCACGCTGGAGCTCAGCAAGCATGGCGAGATCATCGTGGACGCCAAGGGCGCCACCTCGCTGCCCGGCGTGTTCGCCGCCGGTGATGTGACGACCGTGCCCTTCAAGCAGATCATCATCGCCGCCGGCGATGGTGCGAAGGCGGCGCTGGGGGCCTTTGACTTCCTGATGCGCAGCTAACGCTGGCCCACCTAGACTTCCCTCCCAGCGCCCGGCAAGCGGCGCAAGGGAGGTCACATGAAGGGATGGGCGTTCTGGTTACCCCTGGCGTTGCAGCTGGGGCTGGTGGCTTGGCTTGGCTGGTTGGTGCACAGAGTGCGCCTCGGCAAGCAGAGGCAGGACGTCCTGCTGGACGAACTGGCGCCTGGAGAGGGATGTCGCTGGTTCCGCATTCAGGTGTCGCGGCCCGAGGCCTTCGCCCGGCGGCTGAAATGGTTGCCCTTCGAGGGCTCCGGCCTGTTGCTGGATACGGGTGATGCCGTGCGCGTCGTTGCCCATCTTTGGGATGGCGAGCGGCTAGATCGGCTCATGTCCAAGGCAGCGCTGCAGATCGAGTGGGCCGGCGGCAACGCCCTGAGTAACCCTGTCCACTGGCTCCGTTTGAAGGGCCGCGGTGACGAGCTGATGGTGGCCGCCGACGTGGGCATGAATGCCCATGCCTCGCGCGACGGCACGGCCGACCTGTTCCGGGCCCTGCTGCCCGGCAAGCCTTTGCCGCCGTTAGCGATGGGAGGCTTCGCGCTCGACAAGAACCGGGCCTCGGCGATCGCCACCGGCGTGCTGCTGGCGTTGTTGATATTCGCCGGTGTCGACGCCATGGCCAATGACCATGAACTGCTGTCCGAAACGCCGTTTGCCGTCGTACCGCTGTTTGGCGACCTGGCGGTCCTGCCGCTGATAGGCGTTCTGTTGGCGTTGCCTCTGTTTCCCGTCCTGCGTCGACATCATGTACCGATGGCCGAGTCGGCAGGGGTGACGTTCCTGATGATCATTGCCATGGCGATTGCCGCGGTTCCCTTCGCCAAGCGCCTGGACCAGACGCTGGCTCCCGCCGCCCAGTCCGCGGCCTATCGGCTGGTGGGCGCCACATCGCTGCAGCCCGTGCAGCCAGGCTTGCCAGCGCTGCAATTTCCGGAGCTGAAGGAATATTGGGCTCAGTTCGAGCGAGGCTCCGAGCACTCGTTCATGCTGGTTCATGGCCCGCTGGGCCTGTGGCAGCTCGACCGCGGTCCCCTGAACGAGAAGACGCGTGACTTCTATGCCAATGGGGCCAAGGCTTCGGCAAAGCCGGCTGCCTCGGCACCCATCGCGCCGGGAAACGAGCAGCTCGTCAAACCGCGCGCGGACGCCACGCCAGCCGCAAGCCATCCAGCGAGTACAGAGCCAACGCCGCCCAGATGAAGCCGAAGGCGATGAGGCGGCTCGCGTCCATGGGCTCGTGGAACAGGAACACCCCCAGCAGGAACTGCAGCGACGGCGACACGTACTGAACAACGCCCAGCGTCGCCAGCGGGAGGCGCCGTGCGCCGGCCGCGAACAGCAACAGGCTGCCGGCCGTGACCGGGCCGGTGCCGATCAGCCAGGCCCAGTCCACGGCCGTCTGGCCAGCCATGCTGCCGTCCTGTGACCACCAGATCAGCCCACCCGCGGCCAGCGGCGCGAGGATGAGGGTCTCCAGCGTCAGGCCTTCGATGGCACCCAGCTTTGCCGTCTTGCGCATCAGGCCATAGAGACCAAAGCTCACCGCCAGCACCAGAGCCACCCAGGGCAGCTTGCCGCCGGCCACCGTCAGCCACAGCACGCCAAAGGCCGCCAACCCCACGGCCAGCCACTGGATGGGCCGCGGCCGTTCGTGCAGCACCGCAAAGCCCAGCGCGACGTTGACCAGCGGGTTGATGAAGTAGCCCAGGCTGGCGTCGATGACATGGCCATGGCCGACGGCCCAGACATAGGTCAGCCAGTTGATGGCGATCAGCGTGGCCGACAGTGCAAAGCGCCGCCAGGTCGCCGCGCTGACGTCCTTCAGCCAGGACAGATTGCGCGTCACCAGCAGCACGACGGCCACGAAGGCCAGCGACCACAACGTGCGGTGGGCCACGATCTGCAGCGCGGGGATGGAAGCGATCTGGCGGAAGTAGAGCGGGAACAACCCCCAGCTCAGATAGGCGCCGAGGGCGAAGAGGACACCGGAATTCATCGGCCGCATTCTGTCCGTGCGGGTAAGCCCGGGGATATTTGAGGGATACGAGGTCGTCGAATTCGATGGCCGTCGTTCGTCGTGCATCCATGGCCCTTGTCGAATTCACCCCCCAACTGCGCCGCTTCGTGGACGCGCCTTCCTGCCAATGCGAGGCGTCCACGCTGGGCGAAGCCCTGCATGCCGCCTTTGCCGAGCAGCCGCGGCTGCGGGGCTACATCCTCGACGAGCAGGGCCATCTGCGCGTCAACGTGGTCGTCTTCATCGACGGCAAACGGGCGCGCGACCTGCGCGGCCTGAGCGACCCGCTGCGGTCGGACAGTCGCATCCATGTCCTGCAAGCACTCTCTGGAGGTTGAACCATGACTGACCGCGCCTGGGCCGCGACCCGCAAAGGCCTTTTCGAGCTGCGCCGCCGTGGCAGCACCTGGCATATCGAGAACCTCAGCTTCGTGGCCGACCCGGTCACCATGCTGCTGCCGCCCGACGCCTCGGGCTTCATGCTGGCAGGGCTCAACCTGGGCCACTTCGGCGCCAAGCTGCAGGCGAGCGACGACGCCGGCAAGACATGGCACGAGGTGTCGGCGCCGAGCTTCCCGGCGCAGCCCGAGGGCGCCGAAGGGCCGGCCTGGAAGCTGGAACAGGTGTTCTCGCTGGAACGCTCGGGCGACGTGATCTGGTGCGGCAGCATTCCCGGCGGGCTGTTCGTCAGCCGCGACCGCGGCGAGAGCTGGCAGCTCAGCGAAGCTTTGTGGATGGACCCGCGCCGCCTGCAGTGGATGGGCGGCGGCAACCCGGCGCCGGCCTTGCACTCGATCTGCCCGCATCCATCGAACGCCGACGAGCTGCTGGTGGGCGTGTCCTGCGGCGGCGCCTGGCGCACCACCGATGGCGGCAGCAGCTGGGGCTTGCGCGCCAAGGGTATGCGGGCCGACTTCATGCCGCCCGAACTGGCCGGCGACGAGAACTCGCAGGACCCGCACCTGATCACCCGCTGCCGTGCCGAGCCCGATGTGCTCTGGTGCCAGCACCACTGCGGCATCTTCCGCAGCAGCGACAACGGCGCGACCTGGGAAGAGCTGCAGGCCCAGCCGTCGAGCTTTGGGTTTGCCGTCGCCGCGCATCCGGCCGACTCGCAGACGGCCTGGTTCGTGCCCGCGGTCAAGGACGAACGCCGCATCCCGGTGGATGGAGCTTTGTGCGTGACCCGCACCCGCGACGGCGGCAAGAGCTTTGACGTGTTGCGTGCCGGCCTGCCGCAGCAGCATTGCTACGACCTGATCTACCGCCACGGCCTGGCGGTGGACGACGCGGGTGAGCAGTTGATGATGGGCTCGACGACCGGCGGCCTGTGGGCGAGCGGCGACGCGGGCGACAGCTGGCAGGCCGTGTCGGCCCACCTGCCGCCCGTCTACGCCGTCAAGTTCGGCTGATCACGCCTTCAGCCGCTTGCGGATCGCCGCCAGCTCGACGGCGTCGAGGGTGGGCTCGGGGTAGCTCATCTTCAGCGCCGTGAGCGTGTCGACAATGACCTGGGACACGATCAGGCGTGCGTTGCGCTTGTCGTCCGCCGGCACGACATGCCAGGGCGCCTCTTCGCTGCTGGTCGCGCCCAACGCTTCGCCGTAGGCCTGCATGTATTTGGGCCAGAGCTCGCGCTCGGCCATGTCGTCGGCGGTGAACTTCCAGTTCTTGGCTGGGTCTTCCAGCCGCGCCAGGAAGCGCTGGCGCTGTTCCTCCTTGGACAGGTGCAGGAAGAACTTCAGCACCCGCGTGCCGTTGCGGTGCAGGTGCTGCTCCAGGTTGTTGATGGAGGCATAACGATCCGACCAGATCGCCGGCGCACGCGTCGTCTCCTTGGGCAGGGACTGGGCCTTCAGGATCTCCGGGTGCACGCGCACGATCAACACCTCCTCGTAGTAGGAGCGGTTGAAGATGCCGATGCGCCCGCGCTCGGGCAGGCACTGCGTGGTGCGCCACAGGAAGTCGTGATCCAGCTCCTGGGCGCTGGGATGCTTGAAGCTGAACACCTGGCAGCCCTGCGGGTTCACGCCCGACATCACATGCTTGATGACGCCGTCCTTGCCCGCCGCGTCCATGGCCTGGAAGACCAGCAGCAGCGAGTAGCGGTTGTGCGCATACAGCAGGTTCTGCAACTCGCTGAGCCGCTCGACCTGGGCGCCCAGCCGCTGTTCGTAGTCGCCCTTGTCGCTGTACAGCGGGTCGACGGCCGTGGCCCAGTGCTTGAGCTTGACCTTCTGGCCCGACGCGACCCGGTAGGTGTTCGTGTCAATCTTCATGGCGGAGCCTCCCGCAGCTGGCGATCCGCCAGCCTAACGCCGCCGTCCATCCGGTCGGTGTCAGACTTCGCCCCTCCTTCAACCCGCCGTTGCCGACGATGCTGCTGTTGCGCGCCTCCTTCCTGTTGCTGCTGGGCCTGACCGGCCTGGCGGTCCAAGCCGCCGACGAGGAGAACAAGCCGCCGGCCTACGAGCCGCGCGAGCACTACACCAAGTACGAGTACCGCGTGCCGGTGCGCGACGGCAGGAAGCTCTTCACCGCCGTCTATGTGCCCAAGGACCAGAGCCGGCGCTACCCCTTCCTGATGGTGCGCACGCCTTATGGCTGCGGGCCCTACGGCGTGGACCGCGATGGCATCAAGGGCCTCGCGCCGAACGAGGAGTTCCTGAAGGCCGGCTACATCTTTGTCTGCCAGGACGTGCGCGGCCGCAACATGTCGGAAGGCGAGTTCATCGAGATGACGCCGCACAAGCCCGTCAAGAAGAGCGTGGCTGACGTCGATGAAAGCTCTGACACCCACGACAGCGTGCAGTGGCTGCTGGACCGCATTTCCGGCAACAACGGCCGCGTCGGCCTCTGGGGCGTGTCCTACCCGGGCTTCTACACCTCGGCCTCCATCATCGACTCGCATCCGGCCATCAAGGCCGCGTCGCCGCAGGCGCCCATTGCCGACCTCTTCAAGGGCGACGACAGCTATCACGGTGGGGCCTTCATGCTGGCGGCCAACTTCGGCTTCTACACCGGCTTCAAGCCGCAGCAGGCACCGGTGCCGCCGCCCAAGCAATGGCCGCAGTTCGACTGGGGCACGCTGGACGGCTACGAGTTCTACCTGCAGCACGGCAACCTCGACGCGCTGGCGCAGCGGCTGGCCAAGGATGGCGGCCCCAACCCCTACTTCGACGTGCAGATCGAGCATGACCGCTACGACGAGTTCTGGAAGTCCCGCGCCATCACGCCGCATCTGAAGAACATCCGCGCCGCCGTGTTGACGGTGGGCGGCTGGTTCGACGCCGAGGACCTGGCCGGCCCGCTGGCCACCTTCCGCGCGATCGCCGGGCAAAGCCCCGCCACCGACAACCGCCTCGTCATGGGCCCCTGGGTGCATGGCGGCTGGGTCGGCGCGCCGGGGCGGCAGCTGGGCCGCGTGCAGTTCCAGCAGCCCACCGCCGAGCAGTTCCAGAAGGAGGTGCTGCTGCCCTTCTTCGAGCAGCATCTGCGAGAGGTCGCCCCCAAGGCACCCATTGCGAAGGCCACCGTCTTCGAGACCGGCACCAACGTCTGGCGCCGCTACGACGCCTGGCCGCCCAGGCAAGCGCAGGCCCGCACCCTCTACTTCGCACCCGGCGGCAAGCTCAGCTTTGCGCCGCCCGACGCGACCGAGCCCGCTTTCGATGCCTGGGTCAGTGACCCCAACAAGCCCGTGCCCTACATCGGCTATGCGAGCTTGGGCGTGCCGCAGGAATACATGGTCAGCGACCAGCGCTTTGCGGCCACCCGGCCGGACGTGCTGACCTTCCGCAGCGACGTGCTGGAGGAGGACATCACCATCGTCGGCCCCATCGTCGCGCGCCTGTTCGCCTCGACGACGGGCAGCGACGCCGACTGGGTCGTCAAGCTCATCGACGTCTACCCCGCCGAACTGGAGGAGGAGGCCGCGAAGAAGCGCAAGCCGCGCACCGAGGACGTCGAACCGCCCGAGGCACCGCTCGGTGGCTACCAGCAGCTGGTGCGCGGCGACCCGTTGCGCGGGCGCTTTCGCAACAGCTTCGAGGCGCCCGAGGCCATGGTGCCGGGCCGCGTCGAAGAGCTGCGCGTCGGCCTGCAGGACATCAACCACAGCTTTCGCCGCGGCCACCGCATCATGGTGCAGGTTCAGAGCAGCTGGTTCCCGCTCATCGACCGCAACCCGCAGACCTTCGTGCCCATCCGCAGCGCGAAGCCCGAGGACTTCCAGGCCGCGACGCAGAAGCTCTACCGCTGGCGCGGCCAGGCCTCGGGGCTGGACGTCAGGGTGCTGGAGCCGCGTTGATGCCACCGTGCGGGACTATCCTCGGTCGATAGCCGCCAAGGACCAGGGCCGAGATGTTCCGACGACTGCTGCTTGCGCTGATGCTGTTCACGCCGCTGCTGGCCCAGGCGGCCTGCACGCGGCCGTTGCGCGTGCCCTTTGAGGACTGGCGGCCCTATTCCTTCATGGCCGACGGCCATCACACCGGCCTGGAGACCGAGTTGCTGGCCGCCGTGGCCAAGGAGGCCGGCTGCCGTGTCAGCTATGTGCGCGAAGTGCCGCGCAACCGCCGCCTGCCCATGCTGCTCGCCGGCCAACTCGATGTGCTGATCGCTGCGACGCCGCGCTCTGACGCCGCCTGGTACACGCGGCCCTATCGCGACGAGGTGCTGGGCGTGTTCATGCGTGCCGACGAGGCCCGCATGGACGTGCATTCGCTGGATGAACTGCTGCGCGCCAACCTGCGCCTCGTCACCCACCGCGGGCCGGCCCTGGTGCCCATCATCAACGACTTCAAGGCCCATGGCCTGCTGACCTGGTTCGAGGAGTACGCCAAGGGCGTGCAGCTGATGCAGATCGGCCGCGGCGACGTGCTGCTCGGTGACAGCGTCGCCATCGCCTTTGCCGCGCGTGCCGCCGACGTGCCTCTCATCGAGCTGCCCATCCACCTGCTGCGCGACCCCGTCACCTACAAGCTCAGCCGCAGGTCGCTGACCGAGGCCGATCTGCGCGCCTTCAACCAGGCCATCCAACGCCTGGAGTCGCGTGGTGAGCTGCAGCGCATCCGCGCGCGCTGGCTGGGCTCGGTGCCCAGGCGCTAGAGGACGGTGTCCGCCGCGGCTCAGTGGGAACTCAATGCCTGGGCACGACAAGGATCTTGCCGTCGCGCTCGCCGGTTGCGGCCGCGGCAATCGCCTCCTTGATTTGCTCGACGGGATAGGTCGCGTGGATGCGCGCCTTCAGCTGGCCGGTGGCGATCAGCTTGGTCAGCTCGCCATAAAGCGCCATCTGCGCCTCGCGTGACGCAACACGGAACCACTTGGCCAGCCAGAAGCCCCGCAGCGTCAGGTCGTTGAAGACGAAGGACTGCGGCGACACCACGCAAGGCTCGCCGCTCATCAGCCCGTAATTGACGACGGTGCCGCCCTCGGCGACGCAACTCGCCAGCCGGTTGGTCGCCTTGCCGCCGACGGCGTCGATGCCCAGGCGGATAGGCGCGCCCGACACGGCCTCCTTGACGCGCTTGGCCAGGTCGTCGCCATCCACCAGCACCACATCGCCGCCGTCCGCCTTCACGACCGCTGCCGCGCCCTCGCGCCGCACGATATTGACGGTGCGCAGCCCGCGCAGCTTGGCGAGCTGTGTGAGATAGCCGCCCACGCCCGAGTTGGCGACGTTCTGGATGACCCAGTCGCCGGGCTGCAGCGTGACGAACTCCGACAGCATCAGCGAGGCCGTGGCCGGGTTGACGGTCAGCATGGACAACTGCTGCGCATCGGCGCCAGCGGGCAGGGGCACCAGGCGCTTGGCGTCGGTGACGAGATGGCTGGCCCAGGTGCCGCTGCCGGCGGGCAGCAGAACCGTCTGGCCTGCAGTCAGATGAGTCACACCCTCGCCGACGGCCACGACGCGGCCCACGCCCTCGCTGCCGCCCACAGCCGGCAGCGGCGGCAGGATGCCGTAGCCGCCGGTCAGCATCAGCACGTCCGACGGGTTGATGGGTGCGGCCAGCACGGCAACCAGAGCCTGGCCCGCGCCGGGCGCGGGCGGCTCGAAGGGTAAGGCCCCGATGACGTCCTGCGGCACCGGCCCGCGTTGTTCGTATTGCGCCTTGATGCCCTGGATCGTCATGCCGGTCTCCTGCTATTGGATGGAACGGTCGATTCTGAGCCCGCCCGGGGCGTCGTGGCATCGCCGACGCGACAGGGGCTTCAACCTGTCCAGTCCCTGTCAATACCGGGCCAGGTGGCGCCCGGCTGTGCCAGCAGTTGCAGAGGCGATCCAGTGACCGGGTGAACCAGAGTCAGCTCGCGCGCATGCAGCCACAGCCGCTGTGTGCCCAGGAATGCTGCGACAGCTCGATTGAGCGGCCCCTTGCCATGCGTCGCATCGCCGAGGATGGGATGGGCGATGTGCTTCAGATGGCGGCGGATCTGATGGCGGCGGCCTTGCAACGGTTCGGCTTCGAGCAGGGCGACGCGGGTGGTGGGGAAGCGCGGGTCGGTGGCCAGTGCCCACTCGATGCGCTCCAGCACGCGCCAGCGGGTCTGCGCCGCCAGCATCGTCTGCCCCGCCGACGGCTGCTCAGGGTCGCGCGCCAGCGGATGGTCGATGAGGCCGGCGTCTTCCTGCGGCCAGCCACGTGCAAGCGCGAGGTAGCTCTTTTGCATCAGCCCCTGCTCGAACATCGCGCCGAGCAGCGAAGCAACCTCTGTTGACAGCGCAAACAGCAGCACGCCCGAGGTGCCGCGGTCCAGGCGATGCACGGGCCAGACGGTGCGGCCGAGCTGGTCGCGCAGCAGCTGCAGCGCGGCCTCATCCTCGTGGGCCGCGAGCTGGGTGCGGTGCACCAGCAGGCCGGCCGGCTTGTCGATGGCGACCAGGTGCTCGTCCTGATAAAGCAGGGTCAGAGTCAATTTTTCAAGTCGCCATCGACGTAGAACCACTCGCCGTTCTCGCGCACGAAGCGGCTGACTTCATGCAGCCGATGCGCCCGGCCTCCGAGCTTGCTGCGTGCGACGAACTCGACGCTGCCGTGGTCGGCGTCCTGCATCGCGGCACGCTTCACGTCCAGGCCCAGCCATTTCAGCCCCGGCTCGGGCGCCTCCAACTCGGCAGGGCGCGTGCTTGCATGCCAGCTCGCCAGCAGATAGTCGCGCAGGTCCAGCACGAAGGCCGAGTAGCGCGAGCGCATCAGCGCCTCGGGCGTGGCTGCGGTCAGGCCCTGGCCAGCCGCAAAGGCCTCGTGCAGGGCGCCGCAGCAGTCGGCATAGGCGGCACGGCGACCGCAGGGGCAGGGCATGGAGGTTTCCATGCCGGCACTCTAGCGGGGGCATCAGCGGCCGAGCGGCCGTCGGGAAAAGACTCGATGAGCCTTGGCAAAGGCAGGGGCCGGCCGAGCAGATAGCCCTGGCCAAAGGCGCAGCCGCATTGGCCCAGCACTTCGAGCTGGTCTGCGTTCTCGATGCCCTCGGCAATGACCTCAAGCTGCAGGTGCCGGCCGAGGTCGACGATGGTCTGGGCAATGGCGCGGTCACGCTCGCCCGTGGCCAGGTCGCGCACGAAGCTGCGGTCGATCTTCAGCGAGCTGATGGGCAGGCTTTTCAACATGGCCAGCGACGAATGGCCCATGCCGAAGTCGTCCAGCGAGATCTCGAAGCCGATCTCGCGCAGCTGGTGCATGACGCGCCTGACCTGCTCGGGCTGGCGCATCAGCATGCCCTCGGTGAGCTCCAGCACCACCTGCGAGGCCGGCACTTCGAGCCCGGTCGACATGGCGCCGAGCATCTCGGGCAGGGCGCTGCTCGTGAACTCGGACGCCGCCATGTTGACGTGGACCTTGAGCTTCTGCAGTGCGCTGCCCTTGAGAGAGGCCAGGTCGCGCAGGGCCTGGCCCAGCACCCAGCGGCCGATGTCGACGATAAGGTCGCTCTGCTCGGCGATCGGAATGAACACGTCCGGCGGCACCGTCGTGCCATCGGGCTTGTGCCAGCGGATCAGCGCCTCCGCGCCATGCAGGGCGCCCGTGGCGATGTCGACGATGGGCTGGTAGACCAGGCGCAGCTGCCCGGCCTGGAGCGCCTCGTGCAGTTCGGTCTCGATGGACAGGCGCTGGGCCAGCTTGGCGCGCTGCTGGGCCAGGGTGTCGGGGCTGCTGGTCGAGAAGACATTGCTGCCGTTGCGGCCGTTCTGCTTGACGCGGTACATGGCCGCGTCGGCGCTGCGCAGCAGCTCGGGGCCGGTCTGGCCGTTCTCGGGAAAGCGGCTGACGCCAATGCTGGCCGACACGGTCAGCGCCACACCCTCGTAGCTGATGGGGCGGCTGGCGGCGGCAAGCACGGCATCGGCCAGGGCCGCCAGCGCCTGCTCGTCGCCGCTGTCAGGCACCAGCACCGCAAACTCGTCGCCGCCCAGGCGGCCGACGCGGGCCGGCGGCGGCGCCAGCTCGCGCAGCCGCTGCGCAAATGCCTGCAGCACCGCATTGCCGGCCTCGTGCCCGAAGGCGTCGTTGATGGGCTTGAAACGGTCGAGGTCGATGAACATCAGCGCGAAGCGCCGGCCCTTGCGGTGGCTCAACGCGCAATGGCGGTTCAGCTGGGCGTAGAAGTGGGCGCGGTTGTCCAGCTCGGTCATCTCGTCGATCTGGGCCAGGCGGTGGATGACGGCCTCGGTCTCCAGGCGTTGGGCGGTCTGGGCGATCAGCGCGCCGATGGTGGCCGAGACCTTGGGCAGCTGGGCCTCGGGCTGGCGGGCCAGGCTGCTGTAGAACTCCAGCACGCCGGGGCGGTGGCGTTCGCCGTTGTCCGACACATAGGTGACCGGGAACACATAGCCCGACCACAGCCCGCACATCTGCGCGCTGCCACGGCGCAGGAAGCGCGGGTCGGTGCTCATGTCCTCCACCCACTCGGCGCTGCCCGTGGCCCAGACACGGCCGACCAGGCCCTCGCCGGGCGCCATCTTCAGTGTCGAGCTCACCGCGCTGAATTGTTCGAGCCGGGCGTCGGGTTGGTGCCAGAAGTGCCGGCAATGCAGGCGGCCGCCGCCGTCCTCCATGTTCCAGTAGGCGCCCCACTCCCAGCCGAGGTTGCGGCAGATCAGCTGGATGACGTTGCTGATCGCATCCTCCAGCGTGTGGGTGCCGATCAGGTATTCGGTCAACGCATAGCCCAGGCGCTCGCGCACGGCCGCGTGGGTGAGGGCGGTCACGTCCTGCAGCAGGCCGTGGCGCCAGCGCGGCCGCGCCGGGTCGGGGGGCAGTGGCGTCACGCGCAGCCAGCGCAGGCCGCGGGCCAGGCCGATGACGCGGATGTCCAGTGGGAGCTGGGGCTGGGCGCCGGTCCAGAGCCGGATCAATTCCGGCAGATCGTCCTCGACGACATGGCCCAGGCAGACGCCCAGGCCGCTGGCCGAGCGGGTCGGCATTTCCAGGTATTCGGCCGCCGTGGGTGACAGATGGGTGATGCCGGTCTGCGGGTCGTACCACCATTGGCCGAAGCCGGCGGCCTGTTCCAGGTGCTGAGGGCAGGCGGCAACGGGTGCGGGAAGTTGTCGCGGCGGCCCGAACTGCGTGGATGCGGCCGGCATGCTGACTTCCCGATTGCTTGTCATGGGCGGTCACAGCGCAAATCGCATGCCAGCACGGGACCGGTCCGGAATGCGCAGAACCGCACAGCGGCGGCGGAGGCCGCTGTCGGGAGCCCCGCAAGTGTGCAACGGCCCGCACAGGGCTGGTGCGAGGCGCTAGAGGGTCAGCTCCCAGCTCTCGCTGATGACGTCCTGGCCAAAGCTGTTCAAGGGCTCGCTGTGCGCCAGCCGGTAGCCCTCGGCCGCGTAGATGGCGCGGGCGGCGGTCAATGCGCTCTGCGTCCACAGCTCGATGCGCTTGTAGCCGGCGGCGCGGGCGAAGTCGCTGCACTGGCGAACCAGGCGCTTGCCCAGGCCGAGGCCCCGCGCATGGGGCTCCAGCAACAGCAGGCGCAGCTTGGCGACGCCGGGGCGCGGCTTGCCGATGGCCCCATCTTGAGATTCATCGCGTGCCTGCACGAGCATCACGCAGCCCAGGCGCTCGGTGCCGCGCGCGGCGATCCAGCAGGCCTCGCGTTGGGGCCGGAAGCGGTCGACGAAGTCGGCGCAGATGCGCGCCACCAATGCCTCGAAGCGCACGTCCAGGCCGTACTCGGCGGCGTAGAAAGCGCCATGCCGCTCGACGATCCAGCCCAGGTCGCCAGGCTGGGGGGAGCGCAGCTCAACGGCTGCCGTGGCATCGGGCTCCAGCACGGCCTGGATGCGCGACATCGAGCCCAGCAGCGCGTGGCGTTGTGTTGCGGACAACGGCGCGAGCATGGCCTGGGCCTTGGCCGTGCCCTCGCGGTCCAGCGGCACGAAGGCGCGCTTGCCGGCGGGGCTGAGCTTGAGCAGCGTCTGGCGGCCGTCGCTGGGATGGGCCTGGCTGGCCAGCAGGCCGCGGTTCTTCAATCCGCGCAGCAGCCGGCTCATATAGCCAGCGTCCAGCTGCAGGCTCTTGCTGAGCGCCGAGGCGCTGATCGGCGCGTGATGCGCCAGTTCCCACATCAGCCGGGCCTCCGGCAGCGTGAAGTCGCTGTCCAGCTTCGGCGCCAGCACGCCGATACGGCGCGTATAGAAGCGATTGAAGGCGCGGACGTCCAGGGCTTGATCGGCGGTCATGGGCCATCATCTTCAAAATACTTGCTTTTGGCAATCAATTGCCGAGCCGCTACGCTGCGGCCTTCAACGCAGACGGAGACGCGCTTGGGCATCGTGGTGTATTGGCTGGAAGGTGAGGGCGAAGAGGCGACCCCGGTCTGCCAGTTCTTCAGCAGCAAGGAGCTGACCCAGGCCCTGGCCTGGGCCGAGGACCGGCGCAGGGCAGGGCATCGCCACGTCAGCATCTCAACCGAGCTGGATGAAAGCGTGGGCCGGCCGGGCGTGGCCGCGGTCGAAGGCGGGCGAACGCCGGACGGCGAGACCTATGAATGGTCCAAGGCCGGGCGGGCCGGCAAGGTGCGCAAAGGCCGTTGAGGTCAAAACTTGTAGCCGAAGCCCACGGTCAGCAGGTTGTCCGTCTTCTTGGTGCCCGCGGGCACGTGGCCGGTGTAGCGGCTGGACAGGCCGGCGTTGAGCGTCCAGCCGGCGATGATCTGCGTGGCCAGCCCGGCGTCGAAGGTGGCGCGGTTGCCGAGGTCGCCGCCGCCGGGGTAGTAGACGAGGCGCTGCTTCAGCGTCGTCGTCTCGCTGATCTTGTGGCTGGACTCTTCGCCGAACAGCACTTGCGCGCCATTGGCCTCGCTGCCGTCCGTCAGGCGGGTGGCGGTGTAGCCGAGACCGCTGAAGACGTCCCAGCTGTTGGCATCGTCCTTCACCAGGTGGTAGCCCGCGCCGCCGTTGAGGCTGTAGCGGTCGCGCACGCCGCCGGCCTTGTTGGTTTCGCCTTCCGCGCCGCCAAAGGAGAACCACTGCGGGCCGAGGTTGAAGTCGTAGCGGCCGCCCAGGCGCAACAGGTCGGCGGTGGTGGTGTCGACGCCCGCGTTCTTGTTGCGGCCGTAGTTGGCGATGCCGTAGAGGCTGAGCTTGTCTTCGGCCGTCGCGACGCTGGCATCCGCATTGGCAGCCAATGTGCGGCTGCTGCTGTTGCCGCTGGCCATTGCGCCGGAGACGCTGAGCCCGCCGTGCCATTTGCCGTCGGGCGTGTCTTGGGCCAGCGTGGCCTGCGAGGCGAGGGTGAGGGCGATGGTGCCGAGGGCGAGAGTGAGACGTGGCATTCCGAAAGTGCTTTAGGGGAAAACCAGAAGTATCCCCAACGACCCCGCACGGTCAGCGGCGGGCGCCGGCCAGGCTGTAACGAGGGGCTTCCCTAGAATGCCGGGATGACTTCTTCCCCTGTCGACGCTGTGGTCGACGCTGCTTCCAGCCCCCTGCTGCGCAACCTCAACCCCGAACAACTCGCCGCAGTGACCGCGGCGCCGGAACCCGCGCTGATCCTGGCCGGTGCCGGCTCGGGCAAGACCCGTGTGCTGACGACCCGCATCGCCTGGCTGCTGCAGACCGGCCAGGTCAGCCCGGGCGGCATCATGGCCGTGACGTTCACGAACAAGGCCGCCAAGGAGATGCTGACGCGTCTCTCGACCATGCTGCCCTTCAATGTGCGCGGCATGTGGATAGGCACCTTCCACGGCCTGTGCAACCGCTTCCTGCGTGCGCACTGGAAGCTGGCCAATCTGCCCCAGGCCTTCCAGATCCTGGACGCCAGCGACACGACCTCGGCCGTCAAGCGTGTCATCAAGGCGATGAAGCTCGACGAGGAGCGCTTTGTGCCCAAGCAGGTCGGCTGGTTCATTGCCGGCCGCAAGGAAGACGCCCAGCGCCCCGGCGACGTGGAGCAGCGTGACGAGCAGACCAAGACCCTCGTCGAGATCTACGCCAACTACGAGGACCAGTGCCAGCGCGAGGGCGTGGTTGACTTCGCCGAGCTGATGCTGCGCAGCTATGAACTGCTGCGCGACAACGCCTCGGTGCGCGAGCACTATCAGCACCGCTTTCGCCACATCCTGGTCGACGAGTTCCAGGACACCAACAAGCTGCAGTACGCCTGGCTGAAGATGTTCGCGCCGCCGGGCTTGGACAACGGCCAGAGCATCCTGGCGGTGGGCGACGACGACCAGAGCATCTATGCCTTTCGCGGTGCCCGCGTCGGCAACATGGCCGATTTCGAACGCGAGTACCGCGTCAGACGAGTCATCAAGCTGGAGCAGAACTACCGCAGCTTCGGCCACATCCTGGACGCCGCCAACGAGCTGATCAGCCGCAACAGCCAGCGCCTGGGCAAGACGCTGCGCACCGACGCCGGCCTGGGCGACCCGATTCGCGTGCAGGAGTCGCCGAGCGACTTCGCCGAGGCGCAGTGGGTCATCGAGGAGATCCAGAGCCTGCACCGCGGCGGCATGGACCGGCAGGAGATTGCCATCCTCTACCGCAGCAATGCGCAGTCGCGGGTCATCGAGTCGGCGTTGTTCAACTCGGGCATCCCGTATCGCGTCTATGGCGGCCTGCGCTTCTTCGAGCGCGCCGAGGTCAAGCATGCGCTGGCCTATCTGCGCCTGCTGGAGAACCCGAGCGACGACACGAGCTTCCTGCGCGTCGTGAACTTCCCGACCCGCGGCATCGGCGCCAAGACGCTGGAGAACCTGCAGGACGCCGCCAAGGCCAGCGGCCGCAGCCTCTACCAGAGCGTGGGCGCCATCACCGGCAAGGGCGGCGCCAATCTGGTCGCCTTCACCAACCTGATCGACTCGACGCGCAACCTGACGCAAGGCATGACGCTGCGCGAGATCATCGAGCAGGTGCTGGAGACCTCGGGCCTGCTGGACTTCTACCGCACCGACAAGGACGGCGCCGAGCGGCTGGAGAACCTGGACGAACTGATCAACGCCGCCGAGGCCTTCGTCATGCAGGAGGGCTTCGGCAAGAACGCCGTCGGCCTGCCGGTGGACGAAGTGGCCCCAAGCGTGCAATCCACGGGCACGCCAGGCGCGGTACCCGATGCCGAGACCGGCGAGATCATGTCGCCGCTGGTCGCCTTTCTGACCCATGCCTCACTGGAGGCCGGTGACAACCAGGCCCAGGCCGGCCAGGACGCGGTGCAGCTGATGACGGTGCACTCGGCCAAGGGCCTGGAGTTCGACGCCGTCTTCATCACGGGCCTGGAAGAAGGGCTGTTCCCGCACGAGAACTCGATGTCCGACCATGACGGGTTGGAGGAAGAGCGCCGCCTCATGTACGTGGCCATCACGCGGGCGCGCAAGAAGCTGTCACTGAGTTTCTGCCAGACCCGCATGCTGCACGGACAGACGCGTTATCACATCAAGAGCCGATTCTTCGACGAGTTGCCCGAGGAAGCGCTGAAGTGGCTGACGCCGCGCAACCAGGGCTTCGGCTCGGGCTTTGCGCGCGAATACCAGCAGGCCTGGCAGCGGGGCTCGGGGCTCAAGGGCATGGTGGGTGCGGGCAATGTGCCCAATCGTGGAGAAAGGGCCGCCTGGGCGGAGCCGCCGGTGCCGGCCAGCATGAAGCAGAAGGTGTCCGAGGAGCACGGCGGCTTGCGCGTGGGCAAGGGCGTCTTCCACAACAAGTTCGGCGAAGGCGTGCTGCTGACGCTTGAAGGCTCGGGCACGGATGCACGGGCGCAGGTGAACTTCGGCCGGCACGGCACGAAGTGGCTGGCTCTTTCAGTTGCGAAGCTCACCCCGATTGAGTAGGCCCCTCGTCCAGCCGCACCCCGCTGAACGCGGGTGCGGCTGACCGGCCCCCCGAGGGGGCGGCGATGCTCGCGGCATCGAGCCGCGACCACATCGCCAGTGCGGGCCGGCTTGGGAGCGGCCCGGCGCTCGGCCCGAAAGTGTTCAATGCCCCACGATGACCACGTGGGCCTGCATGCGCGAGTCGATGGCGCCGACGCCGAAGCGGTCGGCGATGGCGCGGGCCGCGAGGGCCGTCATCTCGGGCAGGCGGCCCGGCGCGCGCTTCTCGATCTCGGCGCGCAACGGCGTGCCCTGGCAGAAGCCCAGGGCGGGCTGGGAAGGTGACTCCGCGCAGGCGCGCAGCGGCAGCGTGACGAAGTCCGCCTCGTGCTCGAAGCCAGCGTCGCTGAGCTCCTGGCGCAGCGCGTGGATGTCGTGGCAGCCGTGTGGCGCGCGCGCGAGGAAGCGCGGCGGGTCGTCCGGGAAGGCCTGGGCCAGGGCCTGCGTGATCGTCTCGGCCAGCTCGTTGCTGTCGAGGTGATCCCAGACGTTGAAGAGGAACACGCCGTCGGCCCTGAGCACGCGGCGGATCTCGGCAAAGGCGCGCGGCCGGTCGGCGAAGAGGCTGACGCCGAACTGGCAGGCGACGAGGTCGAAGCTCTCGTCGGCAAAGGGCAACTGCGCTGCATCGGCCAACCGCCACTCGACGGGCCTGTCTGTGCCACGGGTGGCAGCCATGTCCAGCATGGTGGCGTTGAGTTCGCTGGCCACAATGTCGACGTTGTCGGGCAGCTCGCCGACGAGATGGCGCGTCAGCACGCCGGTGCCTGCAGAGATCTCCAGCAACCGCCCCGGGCGCAACGCAGCTGCCCGCGCGGCCAGGTCCTCGGCATAGGGATCGAAGAGCATGGGCACCAGATAGTGCTCATGGAGTTGGGGGATGGAGCCAGTGAAGCCCCGGTCGGCGAGGTTCATGCGGGTCATTCTGGACGCGGTGCTAGGCTGGCGGCCGCTTCCCTCGCAATTGCTTGCAAAACGCCATGTCTGAACACCGCCCCTCACATGCGGAGCTGGTGGCCTTTCTGAAGGCCGAGTTCCCGCAGAACCGCTGCACGCTGGAGGAGGTGGACGAGGACGGCAGCGTCGTCGTCGCCCACCCAGTGGGCGAGCGCGAGCTGCGCCCCGGCAACACGGTGTCGGGCCCGGTCATGATGACCTTGGCCGACGTGGCCCTGTATCTGGGCATCCTGGCGCGCATCGGCATCGTGCCGTTGGCGGTGACGACCAACCTGTCCATCAACTTCCTGCGCAAGCCGCGCGCCGACCGGCGGGTGGTGGCGCGCTGCCGGCTGATGAAGCTGGGCAAGACGCTCGCGGTGGGCGAGGTGTGGATCTTCTCGGAGGGCGAGGACGAGCCGGTGGCTCATGCGACGGGCACCTACGCTATCCCGCGGGAGCGTTGAGAGCGCCGTTTTTGTTGGAAATGCAATGACCGTTTCGCGCGTCAACTTTTCGAGAAGATTTCCGATGGACCAAGCACTTGCAGCGACCGACAAAGGTTGTGTTGTGGCGCAGCTTGCCTGTCTAAGCGGCGCGGGCGGTCTCTCAAGAACGCGTTATGGCGCATTGAACCCATGATCCGTCTCCACCAGCGCATCCTTTACGCCTTGGCAGCGCTTGTTGGGGTACCGCTGTTGGCGCTGGCTTCATACGATCTGTTTGTGTTTCAGCCCTATCGCCCAGACATTGACAAGCTCATTGCACGGGCCAGCAGTTCAGAGAAAACGCCGCCCGAGACGTTGCGAAGAGTGCTCCATGTCAGCTATGAGGATCGCCTTGCTGGGCACGTTGCCAAGCAACTCCTTCTCGAACTAGATGCGGCATCTGCCAGCGAGAACAAGATTGGCTGGCACGCGACCAACGTGCTGTGGTGGTTGCTCTCCGAGGTTCACCTGTCAGAGGCTCAACGCACGACCCTGTTCCTGTCGCTCTCCTACATGGGCAACGACCAGCGCGGATTCGAGCGAGCGTCCCCAAGCATTGTTGGCGTCCCATTGGCTGAAGTCTCGGTTGACCAAGCTGCCACGCTTGTCACCGTCGGCAAGTCTCCGACAAGCTACTTGGCAAACCGGGAGAGATTGGCGCAGAGCGCGGGTCGCCTTGCCGAGCGAGCCAAGGATGCGCCATAACCAATCGCTCAACCCGACTCACGTCGGCAAGCCGCCGCTCGCGGCTCAGCTTCAACGTTCGGCGCCCGCTTGCTGGAGTTGACCGGCGTTGTCGCCCTGGGGCATACCCGCTTCTGGCCAGCAACTGCCGCCCACCACCTTCAGCGACCACGGAAGCCGCGCTGAAGCGCTCCACGGCACGCCGCTTGCCCCTTTTCTTTCAAGCGCGCGACTTCCGTACGCCGAAAGGAATGCAATGCAGGTGCAAATCGAGACCGACAACCACGTAGAGGGCCGTGAGAAGCTGATCGAGCATGTCGAGGGCGTGATCCGCGGCGCGGTCGACCACTACAAGGGCCAGGTGACGCATGTGGAGGCACATCTGGGCGACATGAACAGCGGTGAGAAATCGGGCCCCGACGACATGCGTTGCCTGCTGGAGGCGCGCGTGGTGGGGCTGAAAAACATCGCGGTCAAGCACCAGGCCGAAAGCATGCACCAGGCCATCGAGGGCGCGGCCGACAAGTTGACGAGGGCCCTCGAATCGGCGCTGGGCAAGCAGCAGGACCGCCAGCGGCGCCATGCGGGCACCGGTGAGCTGAGTGCCGACGTGGCCCGCGAGTTCGGCGAGGGCGTGCAGCCTGCGGCCGAGCCATGGTGATGCGATAGGCGCCGGGCGAAATGACCCACGAGAAAGGGCTGCTCACGCAGCCCTTCGGTCACACGCCGGCAATCAGCCGATCTTGGCCAGTTTGACGCTCGTGGCCGCTCCGGTCAGATAGCCCACCTGGGCACCGAAGCGATCCTTGTAGTTGGCGCGCACCAGCGGGTCCAGCGTGGCCTTGACGACGTTATGCAGCGGCACGCCCCAGTCGCCGGGGTGCTGGAAGTTGCTGGTGATGTAGGTCCAGCCGTTGAGGTCGTCCACCACGCCCAGGCCGGTCGCTTCGGCGCCCGAAGGCATTGACACGAGGCGGGTCAGCGTCTTGGTGTCGACGTTGTAGGCCCAGACGAAGTTGTTGACGTGGTAGCTGCTGTCCTCGCCGATGAAGAGGGTGCGCAGCTTCTCCGAGAACTTCAGGTTGTCCGGCGCGCCGATCTTGTCGGGGTTGGCAAGGTTGCCCAGCGCATCCGCCGTGGCGAGGTCTTCGCCGATGAGCAGGGCCTTGGTCAGTGACGGCACCCAGTCGCTGGTGATGGCACCGCCTGCCGTGTCCTTCTGGCCCGTGCTCAGCGTGTGGGCCAGCACGCCACCGGCGTTCAGCGCCTTGTCGATGGTGATGTTGGCGGCCTCGTTCCAGGCGGCGTTGCCGCGCACCATGGAGCTCTGCATGTTCTGCAGCGCCGAGTAGGCGACCTTGTCCTTGGCGTTGACGGTGGTGCCTTCCATCTTGGTGAAAGCCATCGAGCCGCCCTTGAGCGCGGCGTAGCGGTGGGTTTCAAGGAAGGCGGCGGCCTTGTCCATGCCGGCCTTCACGCGCACCCACTGCACCTTGCCGCCGAGCCAGATCTTGGTGAAGCTGGCGTCCAGCGGGTCGGTGGTGGCCACGTCCATGATGTCGGTGGCCTTGAGCGTGTCGGCCAAGGCCTTGATCTCGGCGCTGGTGGCCGAGCCGAGCTTGATCCAGCTGATGGGCGCGCCGGCGGCGGCCGTGTCCAGCGAGAAGCCGGCGCCGAACTTGGCCACAAACAGCGAGCCGGCGGAGAGGTCCTTCTCCTTGTCGGCCACGAACATGAAGAAGCCGCCATTGGTCGCGTCGTCGCCCATGATGGCGGTGCGGTTGTCGGGCATGACCTGGATCAGCTCATGCGAGATGCGGCCCAGGCAGTAGTGCTTCTTGATGGTGCCGCTGCCGTCGGGGTTGACGGTGACCTCCGGCAGGTGGCCGTAGTGGTAGGGGTTGGCCTGGGTCTCGCTGCCGAACAGGTTCTTGCTGTAGGCCTTGAACTGCGCGTTGCTGGCGATGGTGAAGGCGTCGGGCTCGTACTCCTCGCTGGACAGATGAGTGCCCCAGGGCGACAGGCTGGCGCCGCAGGTGATCCACAGGCCCATGGCCGGTGCGGTGTCCACGTTGTGGTACTTCACAAGCGACAGCTTGCCTGTGGCCGGGTCCTGGTCCAGCGTCAGCACGGCGATGGGCGAGGGCAGCTTGCCGTACATGTCGGTCTTGCCGTCCTGCGCCCAGGTCGTGTATTCGAACTGCACGACGGCAAACACGGCGTTGCCCTTGATGCCGGCAACGCTGGCGTTGTCGAGCTTGAGCAGCGACGTGCCGTCGGGCGAATCGCTGAAGAACTGGCGGTTCTTGTCGGCCACCGTCGTGTCGATGATGGGCTTGCCGGCGAAGTCGACATAGCCGCCGGCCAGCAGGGTGCCGCCCTTGCCGTCAGGGACGAGGTCGCCCGTCGTGAAGAAGGGGGCATACGACAGCGAGAAGCCCTGAGTGCTGTCGTCGCTGAACTTGACCATCAGCGTCGAGTTGACGAGGGTCTTGGCCATGTCGGCCGGGGTGGCGAGGCTGGGGGCGGCCATCGCGACGAAGCTGGCGGACGCGAAGCTGGGAGCGGGCGTGTTGTTGTCATCGCTGCCACCGCCGCAGCCGGTCAACAGGCCGGCGACAGCGGTTCCACCGAGGGGGAGCATCAGGGGGACGCCCATGTACTTCAGGGCGTGGCGACGATTCAGGGTCTGGGACATTTGGCGGCTGCTGTTCAGGGACTGCACAGCCAGGCCCGCACACGCCGTGCGCCGGCCTGGCACGAGCCGCGCAATGTAGGGAGCTTGCATGTCGGCCGCGTGAAAACGCGGCCGGCCCAGCGAGGGGTCAGCCCTTCGAGTCGTCGAGCAGGTTCGGCGGCGCGCCGAACATGAAGCAGTCGACAAAGCTGAAGTACAGCGAGGCGTAGAACACCGCCGCCAGCACCAGGAAGCAGGCCACCGAGGCCACCGGCGCGAACTGCAGCAGGCCGAACAGGCCGAAGACCACGCTGATGACGCCGCTGCAGGCAAACATCAGCGCCGCCCACAGCAGGGCGTTCAGCGCGAAAGCGCCCTTGTTGCGCCACAGCGCCAGCGTGCTGGAGAACAGCGACTGGGCGGCGCTCTGCCCACCCCAATGCACCAGGGCCGGTGCATGCCAGTAGGGGATCGACAGTGCGGTCATGCCGACCGCGCGGACCATGAAGCCCCAGATCAGCCGCGGGTCGGCCGCGATGGCGGCGATCGCGTCGGCGTTCGCGTCGCGCTTCATCAACTCCATCAGCTCGTGGGTGACCTCGCCGTCGATCTGGTCGGCCAGCAGCAGGATCAGCAGCATGACCAGCGCAAAGCCCGCGCACAGCACGAACTGGTGGCGGCGCCGTTCAGGCGTCAGCCGGAAGGGGGCGATGAAGACGTCCACATGGGGCATCTTGCGCTGCAGCGCCAGGTGCGTGGCCAGCATGAAGCCCAGCGAACAGACCGGAATGGCCATCAGGCCCAGCATGGGGCCGACGAAGGGCAGCGCGCTCAGCAGCATGGAAACCAGCAGCGCCAGGCCGAGCAGGCCCGAGAAGGCCAGTGGCTGGCGCCTGAAGATCTTGAAACCATGGCGTATCCAGAGCCGCCCGTTGCCGGCCGGCACCTGCTGCAAGTGCAGTTGCATCGTCATTCGCCGACCCCGCCGTGCAGTGCGTGCCAGGGCTTGGCGATGCGCTCGCGCAGCACGCGCTCGAAGTGGCGTGGGTCGTGGGCCTTGAGCAGCGAGGCCTCACGCGGCAAGTGCAGGTCAAAGAGGCGTGACACCCAAAAGCGCAGTGCCGCCGCGCGCAGCAGGGCCGGCAGCAAGCGATGCTCGGCACCGGACAACGGCCGCTCGCTCTCGTAGGCGGCGACGAACACGGCGGCGCGCTCCTCGATGAGGCGGCCGTCGGTCAGGTCGATGCACCAGTCGTTCAGGCAGACGGCGAGGTCGAACAGCCAGGTGTCGACGCCGGCGAAGTAGAAGTCGAAGAAGCCCGTCAGGCGCTCGCGGCCAGGGCCTTCGCCGGGCTCGAACATGACGTTGTCGCGGAACAGGTCGGCGTGGATGGGGCCGCGCGCGAGCTGGGCGTAGTCCTGCGACGCGGCGAGCTGTTCCTGGTAGGCCAGCTCGCTTTGCAGCAGCTCGGCTTCAGGGCCGCTCAGAAAGGGCAGGAGCTGCGGCACCACCTCGCGCCACCAGGCCAGGCCGCGCAGATTGGGCTGGTGCAGCGGGAAATCCTGGGCCGCCAGGTGCATGCGTGCCAGCGTGGCACCCACCTGGCTGCAGTGGAAGGCGTCAGGCGCCAGTTGGTGGCCGCCATGCAGACGGTCGACGATGGCCGCGGGCTTGCCCGCCACCTCGAAGAGGATCTCGCCGGCGGCGTCCGCGTGCGGTTCAGGGACCGGCACGCCGCGCTGGGCCAGGTGCTGCATCAGGCGCAGGTAGAAGGGCAGTTGCTCGGCCGTCAGGCGCTCGAACAGCGTCAGGACATAGTGGCCACTTTGATTGGCATCCTGGCAATCGACGAAGTAGTTCGTGTTCTCGATGCCCGCGCCGATGCCGCGCAGCGAGCTGAGTTGCCCGAGGGCGAGATGGTCTAGCAGGGCTTGCGCCTGCGCCGGGCTGACTTCGGTGAAAACGGCCATGGGTCCAGAAAGCGACCCCGAGGGCCGCTTGCGATCAGAATTTGAGAACTCGCCAGACCCGCGCGCCCGAGCCGCTCTTGGGCATGCCCGTGCCCGTGCCGCCGGCCGATTCGCGGCCGGCGTCGTTGACGACGATTTCGTAGTCCGGGGCCTTGGTCAGCTTGTTCTTGACCGTGACCTTCTTGGCCTCGCCGCGCACCTTCAGCTCCTCGATGCGGACCTGGTCGTCCTCGGCCACGGTGCGCTCGACCTTGGGTTCTGGCGGCGGGTCAGCGAGGGCGCCGCCACACAGGGCAGCGAGCAGCAGGGGTACGGCAAGGCGCAACATGCTGCCGATTCTAGGTGGCGGGCTGCCGGACAATCCGTCGCCATGAGTAAACCCATCCTGCTGCTGGTCGACGGCTCCAGCTATCTGTATCGCGCCTTCCATGCCATGCCCGACCTGCGCGGCCCCGAGGGCCAGCCCACCGGGGCGGTGCGTGGCATGGTGGCCATGCTGAAAAAACTGCAGAGCGACATCGGCGCGGCCCACGCCGTCTGCGTGTTCGATGCGCCGGGCAAGACCTTCCGCGACGACTGGTATCCCGAATACAAGGCCCAACGCTCGCCCATGCCGCCTGAGCTGCGCGCGCAGATCGAGCCCATCCACGAGGTCGTCAAGCTGCTGGGCTGGCCCACGCTGACGGTGCCGAACGTGGAGGCCGACGACGTCATCGGCACGCTGTGCTGCATTGCGGCCCAGGAGGGCCATCGCGTCATCGTGTCGACCGGCGACAAGGACCTGGCCCAGCTGGTCAACGCCGACGTCGAGCTCATCAACACGATGAGCAACGAGAGACTGGACGAGGCCGGCGTGCTGGAGAAGTTCGGCGTGCCGCCCAATCGCATCATCGACTACCTGACGCTGATGGGCGACACCGTGGACAACGTGCCTGGCGTGACCGGCGTCGGCCCCAAGACCGCGGCGAAGTGGGTGTCCGAATACGGCTCGCTGGACGGCGTCATCGCCGCTGCGCCCACGGTCAAGGGCAAGGCCGGCGAGAACCTGCGCGCCGCGCTGGACTGGCTGCCCATGGGTCGCAAGCTGGTCACCGTGAAGCTGGATTGCGAGCTCGCCGAGCATGTGCCGGGCTGGCCCAAGCTGGAGGAGCTGGCTTTCCGCGAGCCGGACAAGGCGCGTTTGGGGGAGTTCTACGTGCGCAACGGCTTCAAGGCCTGGCTGGAGGAACTGACCGGCACCGCGGTGGTGGCCAAGCCCAAGGCGACGCCGGTGGCCAACCCGGGCCTGTTCGACGAGCCGGAACCGCCCGCCAGCGCGGCCGCCACCACTGGCGATATGGCCCGCCAGTACGAAACCATCCTGAGTTTCGAGCAGCTGGAAGCCTGGCTCATCCGCCTGCACGCCGCGCCGCTGTGCGCGCTGGACACCGAAACCGACTCGCTGGACCCGATGGCCGCGCGCATCGTCGGCATCTCCTTCGCCGACAAGCCCGGCGAGGCGGCCTACATCCCGCTGGCCCACAGCGGCCCGGACGCGCCCGAGCAGCTGCCGCTGGACGCCGTGCTGGCGCGGCTCAAGCCCTGGCTGGAGGATGCGTCGGCCAAGAAGATCGGCCAGAACTTGAAGTACGACCGCCATGTGTTGCTCAACCATGGCATCGCGCTTGCGGGCGTGCAGCACGACACGCTGCTGCAGAGCTATGTGCTGGAAGCTCACAAGACCCACAACCTGGAAGCGCTCGCCGAGCGCCACCTGGGCCGCAAGGGCCTGAGCTACGAGGACCTGTGCGGCAAGGGCGCGCACCAGATCCCGTTCGCGCAGGTCGACGTGGCCAAGGCCACGACCTACTCAGGTGAAGACTCCGAGATGTGCCTGCACCTGCACAGCGTGCTGTGGCCGCAGATCGAGGCCGACGCTGGCATGACGCACATCTACCGCGACATCGAGATGCCCACGGCCGACCTGCTCGCGCGGGTGGAGCGCAACGGCGTGCTGATCGATTCAGAACGGCTGAAGCTGCAAAGCCATGAGATCGGCCAACGCCTGGTGCTGCTGGAGCAGCAGTGCTACGAGATCGCCGGCCAGCCCTTCAACATCGGCTCACCGAAGCAGATCGGCGACATCCTGTTCACCAAGCTGGGCCTGCCGGTCGTGAAGAAGACCGCCACCGGCGCGCCATCCACCGACGAAGAGGTATTGACCGAACTCGCCGCCGACTTTCCGCTGCCGGCCAAGATCCTCGAATACCGCGGCCTGTCCAAGCTCAAGAGCACCTACACCGACAAGCTGCCGCTGCAGATCAACGCCCACACCGGCCGCGTGCACACCAACTACGCCCAGGCCGTGGCCGTGACCGGGCGGCTGTCCAGCAACGAGCCCAATCTGCAGAACATTCCCATCCGTACGGCGGAAGGCCGGCGAGTGCGCGAGGCCTTCGTCGCGCCCGAGGGCTTCCGCATCGTCAGCGCCGACTATTCCCAGATCGAGTTGCGCATCATGGCCCACATCAGCGAGGACCCGGGGCTGCTGCGCGCCTTCCAGGAAGGGCAGGACGTGCACAAGGCGACGGCCAGCGAGGTGTTCGGCGTCGCGCTGGGCGAGGTCTCCAGCGAGCAGCGTCGCTATGCCAAGACCATCAACTTCGGTCTCATCTACGGCATGGGCGCCTTCGGCCTGGCCTCGGCGCTGGGCATCGAGCAGAAAGCGGCCAAGGACTACATCGAGCGCTATTTCACCCGCTTTGCCGGCGTCAAGAAGTACATGGACGAGACCAAGGCGAGCGCAGCCGAACTCGGCTATGTGTCGACGCTGTTCGGCCGGCGCATCTACCTGCCCGAGATCCGCGGCGGCAATGGCCCGCGCCGCGCCGGTGCCGAGCGCCAGGCCATCAACGCGCCCATGCAGGGCACGGCGGCCGACCTGATCAAGCTGGCCATGCTGGCCGTGCAGGCGGAACTGGACAGTGCCGGCAAGCAGTCCAGGATCATCATGCAGGTGCACGACGAACTGGTTTTCGAGGTGCCCGAGGTCGAACTGGACTGGATGCGCACCGAGGTGCCGCGCCTGATGGCCGGTGTGGCCGAGTTCAAGGTGCCGCTGCTGGCCGAGGTGGGTGTTGGCGCGAACTGGGAAGAAGCGCACTGATTTTCGGCCTCCCGCAATCCCCTAAATTTCCTATTTTTCCCAAAATAGGCAAAATGCGGCCATGCCAGTCGGGAGCCTCATCATGTCTGCAGTCCTCGAACAAGCCCTGGCCGACCAGCTGCCCAGCGTGTCGGCCACCCAGCTCGTGGCGGGTATCCAGAAAGTCGGCCGCACGGTCGCGGCCCATGGCGCGGTGCTGATCACCAAGCATGACCAGCCCGCCTTCGTGCTGATGTCGGTCGAGCGCTACCGCGAAATGCAGCGTGCCGCCGAGCCCGATCTGGGTGCATTAGGCGGCGAGTTCGACGCGATGCTGGCGCGCATGCAGGACCAGGGCGAAGCGCTGGCCGATGCCTTCGCGATGACGCCCGAGGCCATCGGCGCCGTGGCCGCGAAGGCCGCCAAGCCGCGCAAACCCGTTCGCAAGGCCGCCTGAATGAGACGGCCCCTCGCCCAGTTTGGCCTCGCGGGACGCGGGCCAACCTGGTCGGTCCCCCGCGGGGACGGCGATGCTTGCCGGATTGACCGGCAAGCACATCGCCTGACGGGCCGGCTTGGGAGCGGCCCGGCGCTCGGCCCGGTGCCTGTGTCCGGAACGGACTGCTGAATTGCCGGCACGCCTCTACGTGCTCGCTGGCGTCAATGGCGCTGGCAAGAGTTCCCTCGGCGGCGCGGCCATCCAGGCCAGCGGGGCCGAGTTCTTCAATCCCGACATCGCCGCCGCGCGCTTGCGTGAGCAGCAGCCCAATCTTTCTGCAGAGCAGGCCAACGGCCTGGCGTGGACGTTGGGCCGCCACGGTGTGGAGAAGGCGCTGGCCGAAAGCCTGACCTATGCCTTCGAGACGACGCTGGGCGGCACCAGCATGACCCAGTTGCTGCTGGACGGCGCACGGGGTGGTGCCCAGGTGCATGTCTGGTACGCCGGCCTTGCCACGCCTGAACTGCACCTGCGCCGCATCCAGGCACGCGTGGCCGCGGGTGGGCACGACATTCCCGAGGCCAAGGTGCGCGAGCGCTTTGACGCCAGCCGCGGCAATCTCGTCAAGCTGATGCCTCACCTGGCCAGCCTGCGCCTTTATGACAACAGCTTCGAGGCCGACCCGCGCGCCGGCCGCCGGCCCCAGCCCGTGCTGCTGTTGCAGATGCAGTTGGGCCGGGTCGTTGCCCATGCACCGCTGCGCAGCGTGCCCGCCTGGGCCAAACCCCTGCTCGCCGCGGCCCTGCGTTGAATATCATGCCGCCGCGGTTCAACGAGGAGGGGTGATGAAGGTTTTGCTGGTCGATGCTTTTCCGATGGTGCGCGCCGCGCTCACCGGCCTGATCGAGCAGCATTTCGCCGGGGCGCAGGTGCAGGGCGTGGACACTGTTGCCGCCGCGCGCGACGCGCTGGGCCAGGCCATCCCCCGGCTCGTGCTGCTGGACCTGCGCATCGATGGTGGCTTCGAGCTGCTGCAGCAGATCCACGGCGAGCACCTGCTGCTGCCGGTCGTCGTCATCTCCGGCAGCGACGACACCGAGGAGGCCCTGCAGGCTCTGGGTGCCGGCGCCATGGGCTATGTGCCCGAGCGCAGCGACCTGAATACCTTGGTCCAGGCACTGCACCTGGTGCTGGCCGGTGGCACCTATGTGCCGCCGCTCAAGCGTGCGGCTGAACCCGTTGCAGCCACACCGGCCTCGGCTGGCCCCGCGCCAGGCGACTGGGCGGAGCTGCCGCTGACGCCGCGCCAGAAGCATGTGCTGCATCTGCTCACGCAAGGCCTGTCCAACAAGCTGATCGCCCGCGAGCTGGGTGTCAGCGTGGACACCGTGAAGGACCATGTGGCCGCGGTGCTGAGGGCGCTGGGCGTGAACTCGCGCACCCAGGCGGTGGTGGTCGCGACGCAACGCGCGCGTTGACGATGGACGCCGCGGTCAGCGGTATATCACCAGCGCTCCGGTCCGATCAGCGATTCGTGGCGAGAAACCCCGGTCGATCAGGACACAGGCCGCAGCGTCGCGATAGGCCCGGGGGCGGTCTGCAGGCGAGCCGTCGAGCAAGCTCTGAAGCGTTCCCCAGCCGCCGAATCCTGTTGCAAGTTCAGCGTCGCTGTAGGGCGCCAATCGTTGCCGCATCACTTCAAGGTCGGCGTCGGCGTAGCTGATGACCAGGTTGGCCAGGGCCTCCGGCTTGGTGAATTCGAAACGCCGCTCTTTGTTGGTCAGTGCGAGCCTTAGCGTTTCCGCGTGTGAGCCGACCGGCAGGCTGTGCTCAAGTCCCAAGGCGCCGAGAAGAGAGTAGGCGTTGATGCAGCGCGTGTGAACCTCCGACGTCCGTTTGTCCACCACCGTGACCTGCACATACGGCGGCGAACTGGAAATGACGATGGTGTCGGCGTTGCCTGCGACCACGCCGTAAGCCGCGTTGAAACTTTCTTGCGATTGACGCAGGGGCGACGCGGTGCTGCAGCCTGCCGCCAGCAGTGCAGCGGTCAAAAGCAATGGTTTCATGACGTCGTCCTCTCCCGTTTCGGCATTTTGTGCACCGATTGAAGCACGCCCCAGCGGCGCCGCCCCGTCAGCGCACGTCGCATGTGCTGCACCTGCTGACGGCACGCGACGTCAGCTCGCGCACTCAGCCGTCGTGGCGGCCACGCAGAAAACCCGCTGATCAGAGGCGCTTGCCCACCTCGGCCTTGAACCAGCCGGATTCCAGGTAGGCATACAGATTCTTGCCCGGGCAGACGGTCTGCCGGCTGTAGTCCTTGTGGCTGGCGATGGCGTCCAGGCCGAGATGATGCTGGCGCGCCAGCCACGCGGTCAGCTCGACGGCGGCGTTGAGCTGGGCCGGCGTGGGCTGCTGCTCCTCGAAGTTGCCCACCAGCATGACGAGGGCGTGGCCGCGCGGGTCGTATTCGGTGTTGGTGTCGCCGGCCTGGGCCAGCGGCCGCGCCGCGTAGATGCGGCCGTTGGGTGCGATGACGTAGTGATAGGGAATGTCCGCCCAGCGCTTGGTCAGGCGCGACCACTGCTGCAGCCGGCGCAAGTAGGCCTCGACGTCGGCGCCGTCCTTCCAGATCTCGCCCTGGTGGTGGATCGTGATGCGCGTGATCTGCTGCGGCGCTGCCGTGGATGTGGCTGCACTGCCGCCCCAGCTGTCGACGCTGACGATGTCGGGCGCCGGCGGTGCAGTGGCGCAACTGCCGAGCGCCAGCAGGACGGTGAGGGCGGCGACGAGCTTCAACGGACGGCGTCGATCGCGTTGAGCACCGCCTCGGCCGTGGCCGGCGCGCGCAGCGGCGGATCGCAATTCTCCGGGCCGCAGGCGGCGCAGGCGTCCTTGATGGCCAGCAGGGCCGCAAAACCCAGCAGCAGCGGCGGCTCGCCGACGGCCTTGCTGCGGTGGATGGTTTCGCTGGCATTGGCCACGCCGAACAGCTCCACACGCAGTTCCGGCGGGCAATCGTTGGCGGTCGGGATCTTGTAGGTGCTGGGCGCGTGCGTGGTCAGCAAACCCGTCGTGGGGTGCCAGACGAGTTCTTCCGTCGTCAGCCAGCCCATGCCCTGGATGAAGCCGCCCTCGATCTGGCCGATGTCGATGGCCGGGTTCAGGCTGGTACCGACGTCGTGCAGGATGTCGGCGTGCGTGATGCGGCTTTCGCCGGTCAGTGTGTCCACCAGCGCCTCACAGACGGCGCCGCCCCAGGCGTAGTAATAGAAAGGGTGGCCCTGCAGCTTGCTGCGGTCCCAGTGCAGGCCGGGCGTGGCGTAGAAGCCGTCGCTCCACAGCTGCACGCGCTTCAGGTAGGCCGCGGCGACGAGTTCGCCAAAGGGCAGGCTTTGGCCACCGCCGCTGACCTGGCCGCCATCAAAGGCGACCAGCTCGGCGGCGCAGCCAAAGCGCTCGGCGGCGAAGGCGGCCAGCCGCCCCTTGATCTTGCGCGCGGCATCCTGCGCGGCCTTGCCGTTCAGGTCGCTGCCGGTGGATGCGGCCGTGGCGGAGGTGTTGGCGACCTTGCTCGTGTCGGTGGCCGAGCAGCGCACGCTGGCCAACGGCAGGCCCAACTCATGCGCGACGACCTGGGCCACCTTGGTGTTCAGGCCCTGGCCCATTTCCGTGCCGCCGTGGTTCACCAGCACCGAGCCGTCGGTGTAGACATGCACCAGTGCGCCGGCCTGGTTCAGGTGGGCCACGTTGAAAGAGATGCCGAACTTGACCGGCGTGAAGGCCAGCCCCTTTTTCAGCACCGTGCTGGCCGCGTTGAAGGCGGCGATCTCGGCGCGGCGTTCGGCGTAGCGGCTGCTGGCAAGCAACTGCGCCGTCAGCGGTTGGGCGTGCAGTTCCTCGACCCGCTGGCCGTACGGCGTCATGTCCTGGCCGGCGGTGTAGAAGTTGCGCTGGCGCACCTCGGCCGGGTCCAATCCGAGCTGGCGGGCGACACCGTCCAGGATCATCTCGATGGCAATGGCACCCTGCGGTCCGCCAAAGCCGCGGAAGGCCGTGTTGCTCTGCGTGTTGGTCTTGGCGCAGTAGCCATGCATCGCAACATGCGGCAGCCAATAGGCGTTGTCGAAATGGCAGAGCGCGCGGGCCATCACGGGGGCGGAAAGGTCGGCGCTGTGCCCGGCGTTGGCGATCAGGTCGATGTCGACGGCAAGGATGCGGCCGTCAGCGTCGAAGCCGACATCCCATCGGTAGTCGAAGCCATGACGGCGTCCCGTGACGAGGAAATCGTCGTCGCGGTCCACGCGGAGCTTCACGGGTTTCTTCAGCTTCAGCGCAGCGATGGACGCGACGCAGGCGAAGAGAGCGGATTGGCTCTCCTTGCCGCCAAAGCCGCCACCCATGCGCCGGCATTGCACGACGACACGATGCGCATGCCAGCCCAGGCAATGCGCCACGAGCTGCTGCATCTCGCTCGGGTGTTGGGTCGAGCAGTGCACGAGCAAGGCGTCGCCGCCCTCCTGCGGCACGGCCAGGCTGATCTGGCCCTCCAGATAGAACTGCTCCTGGCCGCCCAGGCTCCAGCTTCCCTGCAGCCGGTGCGGTGCGCTGGCGAGCTGTTCGGCCGGCTCGCCGCGCGTCAGGTGCGCAGGCGCCAGCACGTACTGGCCGGCGGCATGCGCTTGCAGTGCCGTCAGCAGCGGCGGCAGCGGCTCGGCCTGGATGACCTGTCTGGCCAGCCCCGCCGCGCGGCGCGCCAGTTCGCGGTGGGTCGCGATGACGGCGAACACCGGCTGGCCCACATAGCGCAGCTCGTCCGCCGCCAGGATGGGGTCGTCATGCAGCAGCGGCCCGCAGTTGTTCTCACCGGCAATATCGGCTGCGCTGAGCACGGCGACGACGCCGGGCATCTGCCGGACGCGCTCCAGGTCGACGCTCAGCAGCTTGCCGTGCGCGATCGGCGACAGGCCCAGCGCCGCGTGCAGCGTGCCGGCGGGCTCGGGCAGGTCGTCGATGTAGGGCGCGGCGCCGCTGACGTGCAGATGCGCCGACTCGTGCGGCAGCGACTTGCCGACGACGGGCTGTGCGAGGTACAGGGTTTCGGGCTTGTTCATGCCAGCACCTCTTGCATGGACGGCCAGACGCCGACAGGCACAGCGCCGACGGTTTCCAGCCACAGCTTGATGAAAAGGTTCTGCGCCACCTTGAGCCGGTAGTCAGCGCTGGCGCGCATGTCGGTCATGGGCTTGAAGTCCTGCGGCAGCGCGGCGGCTGCAGCCTTGGCAGTGGCTTCGCTCCAGGGCTGGCCGACGACGGCGGCTTCCGCCGCGGCGGCGCGCTTGACGATGGCGGCCATGCCACCGAACGCGAAGCGCGCCTCCTGCACGGCGCCGGCATCCAGCCTGATCGCCAGCACGGCGCAGACGGCCGAGATGTCGCTGTCATGGCGCTTGGCGATCTTGTGCGCGCTGAAGCGCCAGTCGGGCGAGGGCAGGGGGACATGCAGTGCCTCGACGAATTCGCCGGGCTGCAGGTCCTTCTTCATGTAGTCGAGATAGAAGTCCTGCAGTTTGAGGCGGCGCTGCTGCGAGCCGCGGCGCAGGATGATGTCGGCGCCCAGGGCGATCAGGGCCGGCGCACCGTCGCCGATGGGCGAGCCATTGGCGATGTTGCCGCCCAGCGTGCCGGCATGGCGCACCGGCGGCGACGCGAAGCGCAGCCACAGCTCGCGCAGGCGGGGCACGGCGGTGGTCAGCGCGGCCCAGCTGTCTTCCAGCGAAGCGGCGGCACCGATCCACAGGCCGGTACCGTCGTTGCGGATCTCGCGCAGCGCCGCGACACGGCCGGTGTAGATGACGTCCCCCAGGTCGCGGAACTGCTTGTTCACCCACAGGCCCACGTCGGTCGACCCGGCCAGCAGCGTCGCCTGCGGATAGGTCTCGCGCAGCAGGGCCAGGTCGTGGATGCTTTGCGGTGCATGGAAGCGGGCGCCGGCGTGGCCATAGTCCAGCGGCTCGTCGGCGGCCAGGGTCTGCAGAGCCTCAGCGATGGGCGCACGGTCCAGGCAGCGGGCGGGCGCGTCGAACATCTGTTCGCCGGCATCCAGGATGGGCCGGTAGCCCGTGCAGCGGCAGAGGTTGCCGGCCAGCGCATCGGCCAGTTGCTGGCGGGTGGGCTTGGTGCCGGCGGCTTGGTGGGTTTCATAACAAGCCGTCAGGCTCATGACGAAGCCGGGGGTGCAGAAGCCGCACTGGGAGCCATGGCAGTCCACCATGGCCTGCTGGGCGGGGTTGAGCCGCTGCGGGCCGCCCAGGTCTTCCACCGTCAGCAGCGCGCGGCCGTCGAGCGTCGGCAGGAACTGGGTGCAGGCGTTGACGTTGCGCAGTTCCAGCTGGCCGTCGGCACCCAGCTCGCCCTGGATGACGGTGCAGGCGCCGCAGTCGCCCTCGGCACAGCCTTCCTTGGTGCCGGTACAGCCGGCATGCTCGCGCAGGTATTGCAGCACGGTGGTCGTCGGAGGCAGGTTCTGGACCTCGACGACCTCGCCGCGGTGGAAAAAACGGATGGGTCGGGTATTCATGCTGGCCTCGATTGTCGAGCGTTGCCTCAGAATTGCCATATGAGTTTTACTAACCAGGAAAAATTCGTCGACAGTCCACGCCGATGGGCCCTGCGGGGCGATCTGCTGGATTTCACGGCCGCACCACGCTGGGGCGACACCGAGCCACCGGCGGTGCGCTTTGACCGCGACCACTGGCTGCTGATCGAGGACGGCCGCATCGTCGGGAGGCAGGCTGCCGAGCCGGATGCCGGTTGGGCGCGCAAGGACCATGCCGGAAAGCTGGTGCTGCCGGGGTTCATCGACACCCACGTCCACTGCCCGCAGCTGGAGGTCATCGGCTCCTACGGCACCGAGCTGCTGGACTGGCTCAAGCGCTACACCTTCCCCAGCGAATGCACCTTTGCCGACCCGGCGCGCAGCCGCGCAGGGGCCGAGGTCTTCCTGGACGCGCTGCTGGCCAGCGGCACGACCTCGGCCGTCGTCTTCCCGACCGTGCACAAGGTATCGGCCGAGGCCCTGTTCGACAGCGCCGCGGCACGCGGCATGCGCCTCATCACCGGCAAGGTGTTGATGGACCGCCATGCGCCGGACGGGCTGCGGGACGACGTCGTTCAGGCCGAGAAGGATTGCGTCGACCTCATCGCCCGCTTCCATGGCCGCGACCGTTTGGCGTACGCAGTGACGGTGCGCTTTGCGCCGACCAGCACGCCCGAGCAGCTGGCGATGGCCGGCGCGCTGTGCCGCGCCGATGCCAGCCTCTATATGCAGACCCACGTCGCCGAGAACCGCGCCGAGGTCGCCTGGGTGGCGGAGCTGTTCCCGGATGCGCGCAGCTACCTGGATGTGTATGAGCGCGTCGGCCTCGTGCACGAGCGCTCGGTGCTGGCCCATGGCATTTATCTGGACCCGCACGACCGCGTCGTCATCGCTGACCGTGGCGCCCAGGTGGCGCATTGCCCGTCGAGCAATCTGTTCCTGGGCAGCGGCCTGTTCGACTGGCCGGGTGCGGCCTTCAACATCAGCCTGGCTTCTGACGTCGGTGGTGGTACGACGCTCAGCCTGCCACGCAACATGCTCGATGCCTACAAGGTGCAAGCCCTGCGCGGCGAGCGCATGACCGCATGGATGGCCCTGCATGCCGCCACGCGGGGCGCGGCCGAGGCGCTGCAGCTGGGTGGCGAGATCGGCGGCCTGTCGGTGGGGCAGACGGCCGACATCTGCGTGTGGGACTGGGCGCAAGGCCCGGTCGCCGAGGCGCGCGACGCGGTGGCGCGCGAGCTGCACGAGCGTGTCTTTGCGTGGATGACGCTGGCCGACGAGCGCAACCTCGAGGCCTGCTATGTCGCGGGCCATCAACGCATTTGATGGTGCCCCCAGGGCTGGCCTGAAGCCCGCCCGCCCCCCGAGGGGGTCAAGGCGACTCGGGAACGGCCCAGCGTCGCCTTGAACCGCCTGTCCCCCGATTCCGCCGCTTCGTCACAACCCTGATGGGGGACGGCGGGGCGGCTGGCTAGAGTCTGCCCACTCATTTCAACGGAGACTCCATGAGCCGACCCCTGCTGACCCTCGTCGCTTCCCTGGCCTTGCTGGCTGGCGCGTCCCAGGCCGCTGTTGCCGCCGACAAGCCGGCCGCTGTCGCCAAGGCGCCCAAGCCCGCCAAGCGCTACACCATCGAGCAGTTCATGGCCACCGTGAACATCGGTGGTGCCAGCTTCTCGGCCGACGAGAGCCGCATCCTCTTCCACAGCAACGAGACGGGCATCTTCAACGTCTATGCGATGCCGGTGGGCGGCGGCAAGCCGGTCCAGCTGACGAACTCCAAGACCGACAGCCACTACGCCGTGGGCTTCTTCCCGGGCGATGACCGCTTCCTCTACACCCGCGACCAGGCCGGCAACGAGCTCAACCATCTCTATGTGCGTGAGCTCGACGGCAGCGAGAAGGACCTGACGCCGGGCGACAAGCTCAAGGCTTCGTTCGCCGGCTGGAGCGGCGACGACACGGCCTTCTACGTGACGACCAACGAGCGCGATCCGCGCTTCTTCGACCTCTACCGTTTTGATGCCAAGACCTACGCCCGCACGCTGGTCTTCAAGAACGAGGCCGGCTGGGAGTTGAGCGACATCAGCCGCGACGGCCGCTGGCTGGCGGTGGGCAAGATCAACACGACGGCCGACTCCGACGTGCACCTGGTCGACCTGAAGAGTGGCGAGGTCAAGCACATCACCAAGCACCAGGGCGTGGCCAACTACACGCCGCAGGACTTCACGCCCGACAGCCGCGAGCTGCTGATGACCAGCAACGACGGCGGCGAGTTCACCCGCGTCATCGGCTACGACCTGGCCAGCGGCGCGACCCGCGAGATCGAGAAGGCCGATTGGGACGTGGACTACACGGCCTTCTCCAAGGACGGCCGCTACCGCATCACCGGCATCAATGCCGACGCCAGCATCGCGCTGCGCCTGTACCGCGACGGAAAGCCGATGGCGCTGCCCCAGCTACCCGGCGGCGACGTGCGCGGCGTGACCTTCTCCCGCAGCGGCAAGCGCATGGCCTTCTACGTGAACGGCGACCGCTCGCCCAACAACCTGTTCGTCGCCGAGGTCGGCTCCAACGCCGCGCCGAAGCAGCTGACGCAGAGCCTGTCCAAGGACATCGACCCGGCCGAGCTGGTGGACGCCTCCATCGCCCGCTTCAAGAGCTTCGACGGCATGGTCGTCCCGTCGGTCTACATGCTGCCCAAGGAAGCCTCGCCAACCCACAAGGTGCCGGCCATCGTCTGGGTGCATGGCGGCCCCGGCGGCCAGACCAAGCGCGGCTACTCGGCGCTGATGCAGTACTTTGTCAACAACGGCTATGCCGTGCTGGGCATCAACAACCGCGGCAGCTCGGGCTATGGCAAGAGCTTCTTCACGGCTGACGACGGCAAGCATGGCCGCGAGCCGCTGTGGGACTGCATCGAGGCCAAGACCTTCCTGGCCGGCACCGGCGTCATCGACCCCGAGCGCATCGGCATCGTCGGCGGCAGCTATGGCGGCTATATGGTGCTGTCGGCCATGGCCTTCCGCCCCGAGGCCTTCAAGGTCGGCATCGACATCTTCGGCGTCGCCAACTGGATCCGCACGCTGGAAAGCATTCCGCCCTATTGGGAGAGCTTCCGCCTGGCGCTCTATCAGGAGGTGGGCGACCCGGTGAAGGACCGTGAGCGCCTGATGGCCACGTCACCGCTCTTCCATGCCAGCGAGATCAAGAAGCCGCTGATGGTCATCCAGGGCGCCAACGACCCGCGCGTCATCAAGCCCGAGAGCGACGACATCGTCGCGGCGGTCAAGAAGAACAATGTGCCGGTGGACTATCTCGTGTTCGACGACGAGGGCCACGGCTTCTCCAAGAAGAAGAACACGCTGGAGGCCAACCGCCGCATGGTCGAGTTCTTGGATAAATACCTGAAGCCCGGCATCAGTCAGCCGGTCAAGTAAGAAGGAGTCCGCGATGTTCAGCTTCCTGCTCTGGTGCATCCTGTTCGTGATCTGCTGGCCGCTGGCCATCCTGGCGCTGCTGCTGTGGCCGCTGGTCTGGCTGATCACGCTGCCCTTCAGGTTGCTGGGCATCGCCGTCGACGGCGCCTTCGGGCTGCTGCGTGCCATCGTCATGCTGCCTGCGCGCGTGCTGAGCGGGCGCTAGCCGGGCGAGGGGTCGCGGGGCGCCAGCGGCCTTGCACAATGATTTCGTGGCACCGATCGGTGCCAGAATCCTTGCCATCCCCATAACGCTTCAGGTGCGCCGACGCTGTGACGCTTCAGCATATTGCCGTTGTCGATGACGAAACAGCGATCACCGAGCTGCTCGGCCGCTATCTGCCTGGGCACGGCTTTCGCACGACGCAATTGCATTCGGGCCGTGCGCTGATGGAGCTGATGGCCAGCGATCCGCCCGAGCTGGTCCTGCTGGATCTGGGCCTGCCCGGAGAGGACGGCTTCGCCATCGCACGGCAGCTGCGCGAGCACTGGCGCTGCGGCCTGGTCATCATCACCGGCCGCGGGGACTCGGTCGACAAGGTCGTGGGCCTGGAAGTCGGCGCCGATGACTACGTCACCAAGCCTTTCGACCTGCGCGAGCTGGTCGCGCGCATCAAGGCCGTGTTGCGGCGCATGGAGCCGCACCCGTTGGCCTCCGGCCAGCCGGCCAGCGGGCAGGCGCCCCGGCAGGCGGCCAGTGCCTCGGGTGGCGAGCACCTGACATTTCTCGGCTGGCAGCTCGACCTGGGCGCCCGGCGCCTTGACGATCCGAACGGCGCAGAGGTGCGGCTCACCAGCGGCGAGTTCTCCCTCCTCGCGGCCCTGGCCCAGCATGCGGGTCGCGTGCTGTCCCGCGACTTTCTGCTTGAACAGACGCGGGGTCGCGAAGCTGCGCCCTTTGACCGCACGATCGACGTGCAGATCGGACGCCTGCGCAAGAAGCTGGAAGTCGATGCGGAGAATCCACAGATCATCAAGTCGGTCCGCGGCGCCGGCTACATCTTCGTTCCGCCCATCGGCTCCGCACGGGCGAAAACCTGATGGTTGGAACGCCTCCCGCCAACCAGCCGACGCCGCAGCCCGTCGATGACCTGACCGTCTACCGCTCGCTGTTTTCCGCCTATCCGGACGCCCTGCTGCTGGTGGACGCCGCAGGCCTGATCGCCCGAGCCAACCCCGCGGCGGCGGCGCTGCTGGGGTACTCGATGGAGGAGCTCGTCGGCACGAGCGTGGACGAACTGGTGCCCGACAGCATTCGCCCTCGCCACGCGTCATACCGGCAGGCCTACGGTCACGCGCCGCGCGCTCGGCCGATGGGCACGCAGATGGAGCTGGTAGCCCGGCGGCGCGACGGCAGCGAGGTGATGGTGGAAATCGCGCTGAGCCCTTTGCAAGACCACGGCCTGCCCTTCGTGGTTGCCGCGATCCGCGGCATCGGCGGCTATCCGCGCGTCAAACAGGCGTTGCAGCGGGCGCGCTACAGCGAGCATCTGGCGCAGCTGGGCCGCCTGGCCGTCGACGCACGCGATCCGCAGCAGCTGTTGCAGCAGGTACCGGCCATCGCCGCCGAGGCGCTGGAAGTCGAGATGGCGCTGGTGTTCCTGCTGGAAAGCAACCGGCTTGAACTGCGCGTCGCCGGGGGCGTGGGCCTGATCGCCGGCGAGTCACTGGGTTGCATCGTGCCCAATCGCGGCGACACGCCGCTGGGCGTCGTGCTGAGCCAGGGGCAATCGGTCGTGATCGAGGATTTCCGCGCAGAACAACGCTATGCGGTGCCCCCCGACTATCTCGCGGCAGGGTTGGTCAGCGCATTGGCGGTGCCGCTGCTGGACCGCGGCCGCGTCATTGGCGCCTTGAAGGTTCGTTCCCGCCAGTCGAAGCGGTTCGGCGACGATGAACAGCGCTTCCTTGAGTCACTGGCCAATCTGCTGGTCACCTGCCTGCAGCGGGCGCAGACCGAGGAGGCGCTGAGCCATGCCCAGCGCCTCGAAAGTGTTGGCCAGCTGACGGGCGGCATTGCCCACGACTTCAACAACCTGCTGACCGTCATCCAAGGCAATCTGCAGGTGCTGGAGGAGCTGCCGGCACTGGCGCAGGACGGTGGCGCCCTGCAACTGGTGAGCGCCGCGATGCGCGCATCCAAGCGCGGCGCGGAGCTGACCGGCAAGCTGCTGGCCTTCTCGCGCCGCCAGGTGCTGCAGCCCAGCGCGGTCGACGTGCATGGCCTGCTGCACCCGCTGTCGGACATGCTGCGCCGCACATTGGACCAGCGCATCCGCATCAGCGTCGATGTCGCGCCGGACTGCCCCCTGGCGCTGGCCGACGCGGGCCAGTTGGAAGCTGCCCTGCTCAACATCGCGATCAATGCGCGCGACGCGATGCTCGACGGCGGCGATCTGCGTTTTTCCGCGGCGGCCGCGGGCATGCTGCCGACGGGCCTGCAGGACGAGCTCGGCGAAGGCCGGTTCGTCCGCATCGCCGTCACCGACACCGGCACAGGCATGCCTGAGGCTGTCAAGGAGCGTGCCTTCGAGCCCTTCTTCACGACCAAACAGGCCGGCCGCGGCACGGGCCTGGGGCTGAGTGCCGTCTATGGCTTCGTCAAGCAGTCACAGGGCGCCGTCGCGCTGGACAGCACGGCCGGCCTTGGCACGACGATCAGCCTGTATCTGCCGGTGCCGCACGATGCCCAGACGGGGGCCCAGGACGGCGACCACGTCGGGCACACGGTGCCCGCGGGGCTGAAAGTGCTGGTGGTCGAAGACGACGCCGAGGTGCGCGCCGTGGCGCAGCACTTCCTGGACAGCCTGGGTTGCGTGTTCAGCGTCTGTTCCAGTGCCGAGCAGGCGCTGCAACTGCTGACGCCTGAAGCCGATTTCGACCTGCTGCTCACCGACATTGCATTGGGCGCCGGCATGCGCGGCACCGAGCTCGCCCGCATCGCCCAGCAGCGGCTGCCGCAGCTGGCCATCCTGTTGATGTCGGGCTTCTCTGCCGAACTGCTGGATGCCGACCGCGAGTCCCCGGCGGACTGGGAACTGCTGCCCAAGCCCTACAGCCGCGGCCAGCTGGCGCAGGCGATGGCCCGCGTGCTGTCGGCCTAGGTCGCGCGCAGCCGAGCGGCGCGCCGCAGGCCGACGGCGTCGGGCTGACCCGGCGCAGCGGCCCCCGCTCCGCCGGCCGCCAGCTGCGGCTGTCTGGGTAGAGGTACAGGCGGGCGCCAGGGGCACGAAGAGGTGTGGTGTTTCAAGGCACGCTCACCGCGATTGCGCCGGCGGCCAACAGGTGCTGGAGCGATTCGGCCGGTGCCGGGCGGCCGAAGTGATAACCCTGCATCTCGTCGCAGCCGCGCTGGCACAGGTAGTCGCATTGCTGTGCGGTTTCGACGCCTTCGGCCACCACGCGCAGATGCAGCCGGTGGGCCAGTGCAATCACGGCATCGACCAGGGCCGCGCCGTCGGGTTGCTCGCCGATGCGGCGCGTGAAAGATTGGTCGATCTTCAGCGAGTCGATCGGGAACTGCTGCAGGTAAGCCAGGCTGGAGTAGCCGGTGCCAAAGTCGTCCAGCGACAGCTTGACCCCGAGGGCCTTGATCCGCTTGAGCATGCCGATCGCAGCGCCAGGCTCGGTGATCAGCATGCCCTCGTTGATCTCGATCTCCAGCCACTGCGCGTCGACGTGGTGGCGCTGCAGCGCGCGGGCCACCACCTGGTCCAGGTCACCTGCGGCGAACTGCCGCGCAGCGACGTTGACCGCTATGCGCACCACGGGCTGGCCGGCATCCATCCAGGCGTGGATCTGGCGGCATGCTGCGTCGATGACCCAGGCGCCAATGGCCAGGATCAGGCTGCTCTGCTCGGCCACCGGGATGAACTGGCTCGGTGGTACCAGTCCGATGCCGCTGCGCTGCCAGCGCAACAGGGCCTCGGCGCCGACGACCTCGCCGCTGCTGGCAGCCACCTTGGGCTGGTAGTGCAGCAGCAGCTCATCGCGTTCGATGGCGCGGCTCAGTGCGGCTTCCAGGTCCAGCTTGGTCCGAGCCTCGGCATTCATGTCATCCGTATAGAAGCAGAACTGGTTGCGGCCCAATTCCTTGGCGCGATTCATCGCCGCATCCGCGTCACGCAGCAACTCGACCGCGGTGGGGTTGCCTTCGTCGGGGAACATGCTGATGCCGATGCTGGCCGTCAGGTAGGCATCCTGCCCACACGACAGCGCCATCGGCGCGGCGATGGTCGCCAGCAGGCCGCGCGCGAGCACGGCAACGCTGGTGCTGTCCATGTTGGCTTCGAGGATGACCAGGAACTCATCGCCGCCGAGCCGGCCCAGGAAGTCTTCATGGCGCAGGCGCGCCTGCAGGCGCGCGGCCACACAGACCAGCAATTCGTCGCCGGCCGGGTGCCCCAGGCCGTCGTTGACCGTCTTGAAGCCATCGAGATCGATGACCAGCAGCGCCGCGCGGCTCTCGCGCCGATGTGAGCGGGCCAGCGCGTCTTCGAGCCGCCTCTGCAGTTGAACGCGGTTGGGCAGGCGTGTCAGCGGGTCGTTGTGGACCAGCCAGTCGGTCTGGGCCTCGCTGTGCTTGAGGCGACTGATGTCGGTGAACACGCCGACGTAGTGCGTGACTGTCGCGTTGTCGTCGCGCACCGCGCTGATGGTCAGCCATTCCGGATAGACCTCGCCGCCCTTGCGGCGGTTCCAGATCTCGCCCTGCCAGTGCCCGCTGGCATCGAGCGCGGCCCACATCCGCTGATAGAACTCCGCGTCGTGCCGGCCGGACTTCAGCAGCTTGAGGCTGGCGCCGATGGCCTCTTGCGCGTTGTAGCCGGTGATGGTCGTGAACGAGTGGTTGATCGATTGGATGCGGCCCCGTGAGTCGGTGATGATGACGCCGTCGCGGACGTCCTCGAAGACCGTGGCCCACTGGCGCATGCGCTGCTGCATGTCGTGGCGCTCGGTGATGTCGCTGGAGACGCTGTAGATGCCCAGCGTGCGGCCTTCGTCATCGATCAGCTTGCCCTTGGTGCAGGCGTAGATGCGGTCGCCGTCCGGCATCGTCAGGCACGTCTGGACGCAGACTGGCTTGTCGGCCCGCAGTGCTGCCGCGTCGTCTTTGAGCAGCTGGCGCACCTGCTCGGCTGGGAACAGGCCCGTGGAATCGAAGCCGATCAGTTGCTCCGAGCTGCGCCCCAGCGCCCGGCACAGCGCGCGGTTCACGAACAGGTAGCGGCCCTCGAGATCCTTGGCGAAGATGACGTCGGTCGAACAGTTGGCGATCGCCTCGGCGATCTTCCAGGCCCGCTCCTCGTCCTGGCTCGCCACCGCCATGCGTGCGGCTGCAAGCAGTTCGCGCCGCTTCAGCGCAGCGCAGGTGAAGGCGCCCGCGGCCAGCACGGCCAGCAGGTTCACCAGAGCCAGCGTCGTCGCATCGGCGATGCTGCCGCCCAGCAGCGCATCGCGCGGCGCCTGGATGGCGACATACCAGCCGGAGTTGCGAATCCGGGCCGCCACCGCGGCCTGGGCAACTTCGCCGCGATCCAGGCCGTCCATGAGCGAACCGGCCAGCGACGGATCGCCGGACAAGGCGGTCAGCGCCGCGCGGGAGGAGCTGCGCGGAGGGACGAACGGGGTGTCGGAGCCGTCGATGCGCAAGGCCAGCAGATCCCGTGCGGCGGGGCGGAAGAACAGCGTCTCGGGAGCGTCACTGGCGGAGCCCGGCGTCAGCTGCGGCAGCAGCGTGAGGCGCGGCGCTGTGCGCAGCAGCAAGACGGTCCCGGGCCGGCCGTCCGCGCTGGGCAGTGGCACGAAGAGGTCGAACTGCAGGCTGGCGGGGTCGCCCACCTCGGCCCGGAAGTCGCCGCCAGACACCCGCCCGCCTTGCAGGGCCGAACGCACGCCATGCGACATGGCCGCATCGACATGCCGCGGGGCGCCGTCCGGCGCCAGCAGCAGCCGGGCGTGTTCGTCGAACAGCAATGCGTCGGCGTAGTGCGTGGAAGTCAGCAGCAACAGCAGTTCCTTCCTCATCTCTGCCGCCAATGCCTCATCGGGGCTGCGGCGCCAGCGCAGCAGGCTGGTGCGCAACTGGGGGTCGGTGGCAAGCCGGCGTGCGTCCTCCGTGCGCCGCTCGATCCAGCCCTGGACGATCTCGGCTTTCAGCTCGGCTTCGCGGCGCAACTGCGCAACCTGCTGTTCATGCGACATGTGAGTCGATCTGGCATAGCCCAGCAGGCTTGCCAGCACGATGGCGGCTGACAGCAGGGCGAACACCCAGAGCACGCTGACCGGTCCGCCCTGGCGCGTCGGTCCGGTCGCCTCGCCCTGGGCTTGCCGGCTTGGGGTGATCACATAGATCAGCGCGCTGGTCGCCAGCACGAAGGCGATGCCCTTGCCCTGGCCAACGGCGGACAGCGTGGCGATATCGGGTGCCAGCTTTTCCAGCAGTCCGTCAGACAGCAGGATCCAGGCAAGGCCAAAGGCCGCGTAAGCCGCGGCCATGGTCAGCGGAGCGGTCGGCGCCAGCCGGCGCCACCAGAGGTCGAAGTGCCGGCCGAAGCCCCCGCTGGCGAAGCGAAGAGGTGGTGCGACGGCGTCCTGATGCGGTGAATTCATTTTTTTCTCCCTGGATCGATGCGCGGCCGCCGAGGCCGACGCGCCGCCTAGTGCAGACCGGCAGGAGCGGCCTGCCCACCGATGAAGGCGGCCAGGGCGGGGAAGTCGGGAATGCAGATGTCGCGCCGGCTCTTCTCGTGAAAGGCGATGAGCCGCGCTCGCGCGAGCCTGGACAGCACGCGGCTGACGGTCTCCAGCGTCAGGCCGAGGTAGTTGCCGATCTCGGCGCGCGTCAGGCGCAGGCTGATCTGGTCGGTCCTGAGGCCACGCGCGGCCAGGGAATCGGCCCAGTTGTGCAGAAAGGTCACCACGCGCGCGGCGGCCGGCAGCGCGCACAGGGCCGTCAGCGCCTCGCGTTCGCGCATGATTTCGTCGCTCATGGCCTCGTGCACGGTGGCCATCAGGCGGGGATGGTCGGCGCAGGCCTTCAGCAGTGCGTCGTAGCGCAGCGTCCAGACCTCGGCGGTGTCCATCGCAATGGCTTCGCAGGCGTAGCTGCCCTTGGCGATGGCGCTGAAGCCGAGCCAGTCGCCGCGGAACTTCAGCCCGACGACCTGCTCGTGGCCCTCGGCCGACGGGCTGATCAGCTTGAAGCAGCCGGAGTTCAGCACGTGCAGCTGCTCGAACCGCTCGCCCGGCCGGTACAGCACATCGCCGGCATGGACGATGCGGCGCCTGGGCGCCAGCACGGCCTCCAGCAGCTTCAGCTCGTCAGCGATGCGCTGACCCTTGGACGGTGCGACGTTGGTGTTGATCGCGCCGCTGGCGGCGAAGGTGGTGCTGCAGCGTGCGGTAGTCATCGGGGTATGCGGGGCACTGGCGTGCATGGTGGTCTCCCTTGGGGTGGCATCGAAAAAATCGATGCTAGGCAGGCCCGGGCAATGAAGTGTCAACAGGCCAAATCGTTAGGTAGCGCTGCGTAACACTGCGTGAACCGTCGGTGACGGAGCCGCTCAACACCGAGTCGGACTCCGCCGGCTTGACCTTGGTCAATGGCCGCGCATTCGGCGTCGATACGCTGCCACTCATGTGTTCCGAGGCTCGCCAAGGTGCCGCTGGCGCCACTTCGTCCTACCCCGTCGATGCCGCTGCCGTGCTGCGGCAGGCGAGGGTGCTCTTGAGGCTGCAGGCCTCGGAGATGAAGCCGTTGACGGGCAGGCGGCTGGCGTTGATGTCGCCGCACCCGGCGGACGACGAGGGGAGCGAATTCGCGCAGGCGGCGACGTCGCTCGGTGCCCATGTGTCCTTTGTCCAGCCCGGGCTCGACGAGCACAGCAGCCCATGGCGGGTCGATGCAACGGCACGCATGCTGAGCCGTCTCTACGATGCGGTTGAATGTCAGCACCTGCCCGCCGCCCTGACAGGGCGCCTGGCCCGCAGCGCCGACATTCCTGTGTTCGCCGGGCTGGCGACCGCCGGCCATCCCACGGCCGTGCTCGCACAGGCACTGGAGGGCGATGTCGCGTGGGCCGTCAAGCGGCGCAGGATCCTGCAGGCGGTGCTGGTTGTCAGCCTGGCTTGAGGAGCTGCGCTTGGCCCGGCGTCATGAGCCGTTGCAGCCCGGGGCTCGGCTGACGAGGACGACCTCCGACGGCTGGGCACCGCCCGGCCTGACGTCAAAACCCATGCGTTTGAGCAGGTTCAGCATCGCCCGGTTCTCGCGCAGCACATGGCCGATGACGCGCTGCGTGCCGCGCGAGGCGGCGTAGTCGAGCAGGGCCTGCATCAGCAGGCGGCCGAGGCCCCGGCGCTGCAGGTCGCTGCGCACGAGCAAGCCGAACTCCGCCTCGACGTTGTCGGGATCGCGCACGAGACGGGCCACGCCGAGCGTGCGGGGGCCGCCAGCGGCCTGCTCATCGACGATGACGAGCGCCATCTCGCGCTCGTAGTCGATCTGCGTCATCCGGGCGAGGTCGTCATGCGTCAGCGCGTGCGGCGCCTGGAAGAAGCGCATGCGCAGGTCTTCCGGGCTGCAGGCCTGCAGGAACTCGCGATGCAAGGCCTCGTCCTCGGGCCGGATCGGTCGCATCAGCAGCGTGCTGCCTTGGCAGTGCAGAGTTCGCACCAGCTCTGCCGGGTAGGGGCGCACGGCGAAGCGCGCCATGCCGGAGGGTGCGGACGCCGACAGGCGCACGCGGGCATCCAGCGCGAGCACGCCGTGCTCGTCGGCCAGCAGCGGGTTGATGTCCAGCTCGGCCATTTCGGGCAGATCGGCCAGCATCTGCCCGACGGCGGTCAGCGCGTCGCACAAGGCGTCGATGTGGGCCGGCGGCCGCCCGCGATAGCCGGCCAGCAGCCGGGCCACCCGGGTGCGGTCGATCAGCTCGCGTGCCAGCGCGCGGTTCAACGGCGGCAGCGCCACGGCGCGGTCGCCCAGCACTTCCACCGCGATGCCGCCCTGGCCGAACAGCAGCACCGGGCCGAAGATCTGATCCACGTGCGCGCCGACGATGAGCTCCTGGGCGCGGGGCCGTTGCACCATGGCCTGCACGCTGAATCCCTCGATGTGGGCTTCCGGACGCGTGGTTTGCAAATGATCGAGCATCTCCTGTGCGGCCAGGCGCACGGCGGCTTCGCCGCGCAGGTCCAGGCGCACGCCACCGGCGTCCGACTTGTGCAGGATGGCCGGGGACACCACCTTCAGCACCACCGGCCCGTCGATGCGCCTGGCGGCCTCGGCGGCGGCCTGTGGCGAGGCTTCGGTGCGCAACGTCGGCACGACCGCGATGCCATAGGCAGCCAGCAGTGCCTTGGCATCGATCTCGTCCAGCCATTCACGGCCAGCGCCCAGCGCGGCGTCGATGATGGCGCGCGCCCGTGCCAGGTCCGGCTTGCCGTTCGCGCCGGCGCTTGGCGTCTGGCGTAGTGCCGTCTGGTTGCGCCGGTAGGTCTGCATCAGCGAGAACGCGCGCACGGCCTCCTCGGGCGTCTCGTAGCCCGCGATGCCGGCCTCTTCGAAAGCGCTGCGCGCCGGCGCCACCGTGTCACCGCCCAGCCAGCAGCTCAGCACACGGCCCCGGTGCTCGGCGATCAGTGGGGCGCATGCCCGGGCGATGGCTTCACTGGAGACGATGGCCGTCGGTGCGTGCACGAACAGCACCGCGCCCGCCTCGGGGGCGTCGAACAGGGCCTTGAGCGTGTCCACGTAGCGCTGCGCGGGCGCGTCGCCAATGATGTCGATCGGGTTGCCGTGCGACCAGTTGGCCGGCAGCACGGCGTTGAGCCGCTTCATCAGCGCCTCGCCCGGGCGCGCCAGCGTCACGCCCAGCGGCGCGGCGGCGTCGGCCACCATCACGCCCGCGCCGCCGCCATTGGTCATGACCATCAGCTCGCGGCTGTGGTTGTCTCGGAAGCGCGCGAGCGTCTGCGCGGCGATGAAGAGCTCCTTCAGCGTGTCCACGCGCAGCATGCCGGCGCGGCGGATGGCGGCGTCGAAGACGATGTCCTCGCCTGCCAGTGCGCCCGTGTGCGAGGCGGCGGCCTTCATGCCGGCCGGCGCGCGGCCGGCCTTGACGACGATGACGGGCTTGATGCGGGCCGCGGCACGCGCTGCCGACATGAACTTGCGTGGCGATGTGATGGATTCGATGTAGAGCAGGATGGCGCGCGTATGCCGGTCCGTGGCCAGATGGTCCAGCAGGTCGGCGAAGTCGACGTCGGCGTGCTCGCCCAGCGAGACGAGGTGCGAGAAGCCGATGCGCTCGGCGTTGGCCCAATCCAGCAGGGCCGTCAGCAATGCGCCCGACTGGGACACCAGCGCCAGCTCGCCGGGCAGCGCTTTCGCCTGGGTGAAGCTGGCATTCAGCCCGAGGTGCGGGCTCAGCAGGCCGATGCAGTTGGGCCCCAGCAGGCGCAGCGTGTGCGGCCGGGCGGCGTCCAGCGCCGCCTGCTTCTGCGCTGGTGTGAGGCCCGCCGTCACAACGATGGCGGCCCGCGTGCCGCGCTCACCCAGCTGTCCAACCAGCGGCGCGATGGTGTCCGGTGGCGTGCACAGCACGGCCAGGTCCGGCGTGAACGGCAGCTCGGCGACGCCGGCAAAGCAGGGCTGGCCGTCCAGCCTGTCCAGCCGCGGGTTCACGGCCGCCATCGGGCCCTTGAAGCCGCCGCTCAGCAGGTTGCGCCAGACGGTGGTGCCGACGCGGCCGGGCTTGTCGGAGGCGCCGAAGACGGCCACCGAGTCGGGCGTGAGCAGGCGATCGAGATGGCGCTGGGTCATGAGCGCATCCTCGCCACCGCCCGCAGCCCGGCCCTTGCGCTGGATCAAGCCAGCGCGGGATGCTGCGGGGGATCAATGCGACATCAGCACCGGCACGGTCATCGATGCCAGCAGCCTGCGGGAGACACCCCCGAACAGCCGCTCCGCCCAGCGGGCGTGGCCATAGGCACCCATGACGATCAGGTCCGCCCCGGTGTCGGATGCCGCATTCAGCAGAGCGTCGCCGATGGGCAGTGCCGTCACCTCCTCGCGCACGATGGCATCGACGCCCTGCAGCGCCAGCCATTGGCGCTGGCAGGCGAGGCGCTCGGCCGGGGCTTCACCTTCGGCGTCTCGGCGCCAGTGCATCAGCCAGACGTTGTCGGCGCGGCGCAGCAGCGGCAGCGCGTCCGTCATCGCCCGCACCGACTCGCGGCTGCCGTCCCAGGCCAGCAGCACGCGACGCGTGCGCAGGGGTTCGCGATGCGTGTAGGGGATCATCAGGACCGGACGCACGCAGCGCAGCAGCACCTGTTCCAGCGCGGCCGCGTGCTGGCGATGGTCGGGCAGCGACGGGTCGGGTTGGCTCATGATGAGCAGGTCCGTGCATTGCGAATGCCGTGCCAGCGATTGCGCCGCGGGCGTCTGGTCGGCGAGCGCCTCGAATGAGGGCAGCCCGGCAGCGCCGCAGCGTTGGTGGAAGTTTTGCGCGAGAGCCTGGGCCTGTGCGAGCAGGGTCGCGCAGGCGCCACTGACGTAGTCGTCCATCGCGGCGGCAGCCTGCAGCGCCTGCAGCTCGACCGTGGCGCTGGGCGCCAGGCCGATCAGGTGGGCTTCGAACTCTTTGGCCAGCGCGATGGCAATGCTGACGCGCGTCGGGTTGGCCGGGGTCGCGTCCAGGGCAACCAGCAGGCTGCGATAGCTCATGGGATTCGTCTCCTTGGGAAGGCAAAAGTCAGGCAAAGCTCAGCACGGCCCGGCCATCGATGCGCCCCGTGCGCAGGTCGTCGAAGATGCGGTTGATATCGTCCAGCCGGTGCGTGGTGGTGCTGGCGTGCACGAGGCCCTCCGCGGCGAACTGCAATGCTTCGTTCAGGTCCTGGCGCGTGCCGACGATGGAGCCGCGCACGGTCTTGGCATTGAGAACGACGTCGAAGATGGGCAGCGCGAAGTCGCCGGGCGGCAGGCCGACCATGGACATGGTGCCGCGCTTGCGCAGCATGCCCAGCGCCTGGCTGAAGGACTGGCGCGAGACGGCGGTCACGAGGGCGCCGTGCACACCGCCCAGTTCGCGCTGCAGTGCGGCGGCCGGGTCTTCATCGGCGGCGTTGATGCACAGCTCGGCGCCCAGCCGCTGGGCCAGTTGCAGCTTGGCCGAATCGATGTCCACGGCTGCGACGTGAAAGCCCATCGCGCGTGCGTACTGGACGGCCAGGTGCCCGAGACCGCCGATGCCGACGACGGCCACCCATTGCCCCGGCCGGGCGTCCAGTACTTTCAGGCCCTTGTAGACCGTCACGCCGGCGCACAGGATGGGCGCGAGGGATTCGAAGGACAGGCCGTCGGGCAGATGGCCCACATAGGCCGGATCGGCCAGCACGTATTCGGCGAAGCTGCCGTTGACCGTGTAGCCAGTCATCTGCTGGTGATCGCACAGCGTCTCCCACCCCGTCAGGCAATGCTCGCAATGCCCGCAGGCAGTGTGCAGCCAGGGCACGCCCACGCGATCGCCTTCGCGGATGCCGCGCACACCCGCGCCGACGGCGGCGACATGGCCGACGCCCTCGTGGCCCGGAATGAAGGGCAGCGGCGGTTTGATCGGCCAGTCGCCGTCGGCGGCATGCAGGTCGGTATGGCAGACGCCGCAGGCGGCCACCTTCACGAGGACCTGCCCGGCGGGGACTTCGGGAACGGCCACCTCTTCCAGGCTGAGGGGCTCGCGGTAGGCGCGGACGACGGCGGCTTTCATCATGGGCATGGCAACTCCTTGGACGGGACGGCGTCGAGGTATTCGGGCACCGAGGCCGGCCAGCCCAGACCTTCCTCGATGGCCTGGCGCAGCGCGTCGGCGGCCTGAGGCTCGCCGTGGGTCACGTAGACGTGGCTGGGCGGGTGCGGCAGCGTTTGCAGCCAGGCCAGCAACTGGGGTTGGTCGGCGTGCGAGGACATGCCGTCGATGGCGGCCACCTCGGCGCGCACGGGCACCCACTGGCCGTGCATGCGGATGCGGTCGGCGCCGGCCAGCAAGGTGGCGCCGCGCGTGCCGGCGGCCTGATGGCCGACGAAGACGATGCTGTTCCTGGGGTCGGGCGCCAGTGCTTCCAGGTGGTGCAGCACGCGGCCGCCGGTGGCCATGCCGCTCGCGGCGACGATGACGCTCGGATAGGTGGGACGGTTCAGCGCACGAGATTCCTCCTCCGTGCGGACGTAGCGCACCTTGTCGACGAGGTCGCGGCGCTCAGGCTCGGTCAGCCTGTGTTCATCAGCATGGACCTGCACCAGGCGCGTGACCTGCGTGGCCATGGGGCTGTTGAGGTAGATGGGCAGGTCGGCGATGCGCCCGGCGGCTTTCAGGCGCAGCAAGGTGTGCAGGATGGCCTGGGCCCGGCCGACGGCGAAGGCCGGGATCAGCGTCGTGCCGCCGCGGGCGGCGGTGCGCGAGATGACGTCGCAGAGCTGGTCTGCGCTGGGCGTTTGAGAGTGCCGCCGATCGCCGTAGGTGGACTCGATGACAACGATATCGGCCGCGGGCGCCGCGGCTGGCGGCAGCATGACGGTGTCGTCACTGCGGCCGAGGTCGCCCGAGAAGGTGATCGAGCTGGAAGCCGTTGCGAGGTGGACGCTGGCGGCGCCAATGATGTGGCCGGCATGGCTGAACGTTGCCGTCAGGCCGGGGACGGGTTCGAAGACTTGGCCGAAAGCGTGCCGGCGTACCTGCTTGAGGCTGTGCAGGGCCTGGGCCTCGGTGTACAGCGGCAGCGCCGGTGAATGCTTGCTGAAGCCGTGCCGGTTGGCGTAGCGGGCGTCCTCCTCCTGCAGCCGGCCCGAATCCGGCAACAGCACTGACAGCAGGTCGCTGGTGCCAGGCGTCGCGTGGATGGAGCCGCGAAAGCCCTCCGCCACCAGGCGGGGCAGGAAGCCGCTGTGATCGATATGGGCATGCGTCATCACCACGGCATCGATGGACGCCGCCGGCACCGGGAAGGGGGCCCAATTGCGCAGGCGCAACTGCTTCAGGCCCTGGAACAGCCCGCAGTCGACGAGCAATCGCCGGCCGGCGAATTCGACGAGGTAGCGGGAACCGGTCACGGTGCCTGTTGCGCCGAAGAAGCGCAGTCGAAGCTCGTCCGTGCTCATGGCCGGTATCCCGGCAGCCGGTACACCGGGCCGTGGCCCACAAGCAGGCGGAGTGCGGGTTCCACCGATCCGACATTGATGACCATGGGGGCCTCCTGACCTGTTGAAGTCAGGTCCAGCGTAGGCCGGCGCACTGCCGGTGGCCTTGCGCTGGATCAAGCCGCGCGTGAACGGCCCTAGCTGGGCGTGGACGGGCGCTCGACGCCCCAGCGCCGGTACAGCTCGATGGCCGAGCCGGTGCGCAACCACTGTTCGAAGGCCTGGTCGTAGCGTTGCGACAGGGCCTCACCGCCGGCGCTGCGTGCAAAGGCCATGTGCCCGTGCAGCACGTCCAGCGGTGGCGAGCAGCGCGCGACGGCGTCAGCCAGGCTCAGGCGTTGCAGCACTGGCTGGCAGTTGCGGTCGTTCGCCGCGAACAGCTCGATGCGCCGCTTCATCAGCATCTGCAACCCGGCGTCGACGCTCTGCACCCAGGTCAACTGGTTCATGCCCGTCTTCATGCGCTCGAAGCGGCTGCCGTAGGCCCAGCCGCGCACAGCGGCCACGGGGGCCTGGGCCAGCTCGCCGAACTCACCCGTCCAGCGCGCCTCCTCGCCGCGGCGGGCGTACCAGACCATGGCGTCCGAGTAGAAGGAGCGCACGCTGAACAGCATGCGGGCCTCGCGTTCCGGCGTGCGGTAGGGGCCGATGAGGATGTCCGCCTCACCCTGCTCCAGCATCAGCTGCGCGCGCGGCCAGGGCAGCCATTCGCAGCGTACGTTCTCGCCAAACAGCATGCCCAGCAGGTCCACCGCCAGGCCCTTGGGCGCCTGGCCCTCGGCGCCCTCGAAGATGCGCGCGAACTGCGAGCCCACCGCGCGCAGCGGTGTCGCGTGGGCCGGCCGCGCCAGCCCCAGCCCCGCCATCCAGCCCAACCCCGCCTTGCACCACACGCGCCGTGTCGTCATGGCTCATCCCTCCGTTGGAGACGTCGTCGATGATGCGCGCCACGGAGGGTGAGATCAAGGAATGTCGATGTCGTGCAGCGCAAAGCCGCCACCCTGGCGGCGGTCTTCGAAAAAGCAACGCAGCGTCTCGCGTGTCGTCTTGAAGGCGATCTCGCCCCAGGGGATCTCTTCTTCGCTGAAGAGCCTGGCCTCCAGCGACTCCGGCCCCGGGTTGAACTCGGGCGAAAGCAGCCGGGCGCGGTAGAAAAGGTGGACCTGGCCCACCCGCACGACGTTGAGCACCGTGTACAGCGGCCCCATCTCGATGTCGGCGCCGGCTTCCTCCTGGGTCTCGCGCAGGGCGCCCTCGGTGGTGGTCTCGTTCAGCTCCATGAAGCCGGCCGGCAGCGTCCACAAGCCATGCCGCGGCTCGATGGCGCGCCGGCACAGCAACACGCGGCCGTCCTCCCAGACCGGCAGCGTGCCAACCACGTTCAGCGGGTTCTGGTAGTGGATGGCGCCACAGCCCGGGCAGACCGCGCGTTCGCGGTTGTCGTCGTCGGGGATGCGGTATTCCACGGCGGTGCCGCAGTTCGGGCAGTGTCTGAGCGGGCTGGGAAAGGGCATGCGGCCCAGTTTATGGCGAGCAGAATGACAGCCATGAAGCTCTACAACTACTTCCGCTCTTCCGCCTCGTGGCGCGTGCGCATCGGCCTGGCGATCAAGGGCCTGGACTACGACTACGCGGCCATCCACCTCGCAAAGAACGAGCAGTTCGCTGGCAGCTTCGCTGAGCAGCAGGTCTCCCACCTGGTGCCGGCGCTGGTGCTGGACGACGGCCCCTGGTTGAGCCAGTCCATGGCCATCCTGGAGTATCTGGAAGAGACCCATCCCGAGCCGCCCTTGCTGCCCAAGGGTGCCGTCGCGCGGGCCCAGGTGAGGGCGCTGGCCCAGGACATCGGTTGCGACATCCACCCGATCAACAACCTGCGCGTGCTGCGCTACTTGAAGAACGACCTCGGTCAGGAGCAGGCGATCGTCGACCGCTGGTACCGCCATTGGGTGGCGACGGGCCTGAGCATCGTCGAGCAGCGCCTGGCGGCCACGGCGGGGGAATACTGCTTTGGCGACACGCCGGGCCTTGCTGATTGCATGCTCGTGCCCCAGGTCTACAACGCCCAGCGCTTCGAATGCCCGCTGGACGACTTCCCGACCGTCATGCGCGTGAACGCCGCCTGCCTGGCCCTGCCGGCCTTTGCCAATACGCATCCCAGCGTCTGTCCCGATGCAGCCTGATCCGAACTGGCTGCGCCCGGATTGGCCGGGCGTGACGGCCTTCATGACCACTCGCGGTCCCAACTTCGGACGCAAGGCGGGCGACCCCGAACTGGCCAAGGCCAACCGCATCGGACTCGCCGAGGTGCTCGGCGCGCGGCCGGTCTTTCTCGATCAGGTCCATGGCGCCGATGTCGTGCGCCTGCGTGCCGGCTGGCACGATGACAACGCGCCCAAGGCCGATGCGGCCGTGTCGACCGACCCCGAGCTGGCCGTGGCCATCCTGGTCGCCGACTGCCTGCCGGTGCTGTTCTCGGCGCCGGGCGGTGTGGCCGGCGCGCACGCGGGCTGGCGCGGCCTGGCGGCTGGCGTGCTGGAGAACACGGTGGCCGAGCTTTGCGACGCCGCGAACTGCGAGCCGCATGAAGTGAAAGCCTGGCTGGGCGCCTGCATCGGCCCCGCGGCCTTCGAGGTGGGCCCAGAGGTCGTCGCCGCCTTTGGGCGTGAGCCCATCGAGTGCGACCAGCCCGGCTTCGTCTACCGGCCCAACCCCGAGCCTCGCTGGCGCGCTGATCTGCCCCTGTTGGCTCGCGAAAGATTGATCTCGGTCAATATCACCCAAATCAGCGGCGGCACCTGGTGCACCCTGACCGATGATTCACTTTTCTTCTCGTTCCGGGGCGAGGCCGTCGGCCGGCCCCGCGGCCGGATGGCCGCCTGCATCTCCTTGCGCGGCTAGCTCGGCAGCACGCCGCCGACGCTTGCGGCCGGGCGTGCCGAGGATGTAGAGCAGCAGGCCCAGTGGAAGGACGCCGTAGAGCATCAGCGTGACGAAGGCACCGAACAGCGAGCCCTGAGGGCTGATCGCTTCTGCTGCCGCCATCATCAGCGCGACGTAGGCCCACGCGATGGCAACGAGGTACATGATGGGGGTGTCATTGGCGCGTCAGTGCGCAAGAGTACAAACAGGGTCTGCGAGATGTGGCAAGCTTATTGCAACGGATCGAGACAACACCGCTGACGCGGGAGCTCCGAGGAAGACATGGCCACACGCAAGAAGAACGACGCCCCGCCCGCCATGGAGGGGCCGGCTGTATTCGCGGACCTGATGCAGCAGATGGCGCATCTGCCGCAGATCTCACCCACCGCACTGGCCGAATTGCAGGCCGACTATCTGAAGCAGGCCACGGCGTTGTGGAACACGTCGCTGGGGCAGGGCGAGGCTCCGGCCATCGGCGACCGCCGCTTCGCCGCGCCCGAATGGCGGAGCAACCCGGCCGCCAGCTTCATGACCCAGCTCTACCTGCTCAACAGCCAGACGCTGGGCCGGATGGCCTCGGCCATCGAGGCGGACGACAAGACCAAGGCGCGCATCCGTTTTGCCGTGCAGCAGTTCGTCGATGCCGTGTCGCCCAGCAATTACCTGGCGTTGAACCCCGAGGCGCAGAAGCTGGCGCTGGACAGCCAGGGCGAGACGCTGACCCGTGGCCTGCAGCAACTGTGGGGCGACGTGCAGCGCGGCCATGTGTCGCAGACGGACGAGAGCGCCTTCGAGGTCGGCAAGAACGTGGCCACCACGGCCGGCAGCATCGTTTTCGAGAACGAGCTGTTCCAGCTCATCGAATACGCGCCGCTGACGAAGGAAGTGCACACGCGACCCTTCCTGCTGGTGCCGCCCTGCATCAACAAGTTCTACATCCTGGACCTGCAGCCGGACAACTCGCTGATCCGCTACGCCGTCTCCGAAGGCCATCGCGTCTTCGTCGTCAGTTGGCGCAACCCGGATGAATCCATCAAGCAGCTGGGCTGGGACGACTACATCGAGACCGGCGCCATCGAAGCCATCCGCGTCGCGCAGGAGATCTCGGGCCAGGACAAGATCAACACCTTGGGCTTCTGCGTCGGCGGCACCATCCTCGCTACGGCCCTGGGCGTACTGGCCGCGCGCGGCGAACAGCCGGCCGCCAGCGTGACGCTGCTGACCACACTGCTGGACTTTGCCGACAACGGCATCCTCGACATCTTTGTCGACGAAGCCATGGTGAGGCTGCGCGAGGCGACGCTGGGCCCCGAGTCGCCCAAGGGCCCGCAACTGCTGCACGGCCAGGAGCTGGCCACGACCTTCAGCTTCCTGCGCCCCAACGACCTGGTCTGGAACTACGTCGTCGGCAACTACCTGAAGGGCGAGCAGCCGCCGCCCTTCGACCTGCTGTACTGGAACGGCGACTCGACCAATCTGCCCGGGCCGATGTACTGCTGGTATCTGCGCCACACCTACTTGCAAAACGAGTTGAAGCAGCCGGGCAAGCTGACGGTCTGCGGCGAGAAGCTGGACATCGGCGCCATCGAGGCCCCGGTCTACATCTACGGCTCGCGCGAGGACCATATCGTGCCTTGGACCAGCGCCTACCGCAGCACCCAGATCCTCAAGGGCAAGAAGCGCTTCGTGCTGGGTGCGTCGGGTCATATCGCCGGCGTCATCAACCCGCCCGCCAAGGGCAAGCGCAGCCACTGGATTGCCAAGGGAGCAGCCCTGCCGGCCGATCCCGAGGCCTGGTTGGCCAGTGCCACCGAACACCCCGGCAGCTGGTGGCCGGACTGGTCCGCCTGGCTGGCCTTGCATGCCGGCGCCAAAAAGCCCGCGCCCAAAGAGCCGGGCAACCGCAAGTTCAAGGCGATCGAGCCCGCGCCCGGTCGCTATGTGAAGGTCAAGGCCTGAAATGAAGCCCCTCGTCCGGTCCTGCCTCGCTGAACGCGGGCACGCCCAATCGGTCCCCAGCGGGGACGGCGATGCTTGCCGGATTGACCGGCAAGCACATCGCCCGACGGGCCGGCTTGGGAGCGGCCCGGCGCACGGCCCGAAGAAATCCTCGTCCGCGTTTTGTCCGCGGTGTTATTGATCACTAAAGGAAGACAAGCCATGAGCAAAGAAGACATCGTCATCGTCGCCGCCGCACGCACGGCCATCGGCAAGTTCGGCGGCACGCTCGCCAAGACGCCCGCCACCGAGCTGGGCGCTGCCGTCATCCAGGACCTGCTGCGTCGCACCGGCCTGGCCGGCGACCAGATCAACGAGGTCATCCTCGGCCAGGTGCTGACCGCTGGCGTCGGCCAGAACCCGGCGCGCCAGTCCGTCATCAAGTCCGGCCTGCCCAACGTGGTGCCAGCCATGACGATCAACAAGGTCTGCGGCTCGGGCCTCAAGGCCGTGATGCTGGCGGCTCAGGCCATCCGCGATGGCGACAGCGACATCATCATCGCCGGCGGCCAGGAGAGCATGAGCATGAGCCCCCACGTGCTCAACGGCTCGCGCGATGGCCAGCGCATGGGCGACTGGAAGATGGTCGACACCATGATCGTCGACGGCCTGTGGGACGTGTACAACCAGTACCACATGGGCATCACGGCCGAGAACGTGGCCAAGAAGTACGGCATCACGCGCGAGCAGCAGGATGCGCTCGCGTTGGGAAGCCAGCAGAAGGCCGCCGCGGCCCAGGACGCGGGCCGCTTCAAGGACGAAATCGTGCCGTTCAGCATCGCGCAGAAGAAGGGCGATCCGATCGTTTTTGCTGCCGACGAGTTCATCAACCGCAAGAGCAACGCCGAAGCCCTGGCTGGCCTGCGCCCCGCCTTCGATAAAGCCGGCAGCGTGACCGCAGGCAATGCCTCGGGCCTGAACGATGGCGCCGCCGGCGTCGTCGTCATGACGGCCGCCAAGGCCGCGGCCCTGGGCCTGACGCCACTGGCGCGCATTGCTTCCTACGCCTCGGCCGGCCTGGACCCTGCGCTGATGGGCATGGGCCCGGTGCCCGCGGCCCGCAAGGCGCTGGAGCGCGCCGGCTGGAAGCCCGCCGACCTCGACCTGCTGGAAATCAACGAAGCCTTCGCCGCCCAGGCCTGTGCCGTGCACAACGAGATGGGCTGGGACATGAGCAAGGTCAACGTCAACGGCGGCGCCATTGCGCTGGGCCACCCCATCGGCGCCAGCGGCTGCCGCGTGCTCGTCACGCTGCTGCACGAGATGGTCAAGCGCGATGCCAGGAAGGGCATCGCCTCGCTGTGCATCGGCGGCGGCATGGGTGTCGCACTCACCGTCGAACGTTGATACCCTCACCCAATCACAACAGGAGACATCCATGAGCAAGAAAGTTGCCTACGTCACGGGCGGTATGGGCGGCATCGGTACCGCCATCTGCCAGCGCCTGCACAAGGAAGGCTTCAAGGTCATCGCCGGCTGCGGTCCGAGCCGCGACTTCAAGAAATGGCTCGATGAACAGAAGGCGCTCGACTACGACTTCTACGCCTCCGTCGGCAACGTGGCCGACTGGGACTCCACCGTTGAGGCTTTCTCCAAGGCCATCGGTGAGCATGGCGCCATCGACGTGCTGGTCAACAACGCCGGCATCACCAAGGACCGCATGTTCCTGAAGATGACGCCGGACGACTGGCATGCCGTCATCGACACCAACCTGAACAGCATGTTCAACGTGACCAAGCAGGTCGTGCCGGGCATGGTGGAAAAGGGCTGGGGCCGCATCATCCAGATCAGCTCGGTCAACGGCGAAAAGGGCCAGGCCGGCCAGACCAACTACTCGGCCGCCAAGGCCGGCATGCACGGCTTCACGATGGCGCTGGCGCAGGAGCTGGCGTCCAAGGGCGTGACGGTCAACACCGTCAGCCCTGGCTATATCGGCACCGACATGGTCCGCGCGATCAAGCCCGAGGTGCTGGAGAAGATCGTGGCGACGATTCCCGTCAAGCGCCTGGGTACGCCCGAGGAGATCGGTTCCATCGTCGCCTGGCTGGCCAGCGGGGATTCGGGCTTCTCGACCGGCGCTGACTTCTCCTGCAACGGCGGCATGCACATGGGGTGAGAGCCGGGCGGCTCCCATCTGCAAAGCCGGCGCCAGCCGGCTTTTTGTTGCTTGCACCGCATTGGGGCGACACGGCAACAATTCCACGCTTGCCCGCGCAACGACCTGCGGTTGTGAACTTATCCCCTGAATCGGGAAGGCGGCCTGACTACATTCCGGCATCTGTGCCAAGCAACTGGCGCATTAGCAATGGGAAGAGCCGGATGAACCTTGTCTTTCTGCCCGCCGTGAGCCTGATGCGCCGCCTGCCGATGGCGCACAAGTTCTTCATCGTCTGCCTGTGCTTTGCGATTCCGCTGGTCTACCTGCTGGTGGCGCTGGCGGGCGATCGCTCGGACGCCCGTGACTTCTCGGCCAAGGAACTGGTCGGTGTTGCCCAGGTGCGCCAGGTCAGTGGGCTGCTGAACGCGGCCATGGTGCTGCGCGGGGCCTCCATCGGCGTGAGCGCCAAGATGCCCGGCGCCGAGGCCAGGCGCGAAGAGGCCCTGGGCAAGTTCGAGACCCAGGCCCAGGCGCTGGAACGCGAGATCGCAACCGACCAGGACCCACTCAAGCTCGCTTCAGGCCTGGCCGCTGCGCGCGCCAAGGCCAAGGCCCTGGTCGCTCTCGGTGCGGCCGAGCCCGAGCCGGTCGTCGTGGCCAGCTTTGCGCTGACCGACGCGGTGCAGTCCCTCGTCGAGCAGGCCTCGTCCGAGTCCAACCTGGCCCTGGACCCTGACGCGGATACCTACTACCTGATGCTGAGCGTCACCGATGCCTTGCCACGGCTGCGGGACGCCGTCGGCCGCATGCGCGGCCTCGGCGCCGCCGCTGCTCAAATGGGTTCGCCACCCGCTGGCGTGCTGCAGCGCCTGTACCAGGCCGATACGCTGACGGAGGAATACCTGACGCGCCTGACCGCCGCACTGAACCGGGTTGCGGCGGCCAATCCAGAGGCCGTGAAAGGCCTGGACGTGCAGCTCGTGGACCGGATCCGCAAGGACTTTCGCGAGAAGTTCGCTCAGGGCTTTGTGCTGGGCGAGCCGCCCAAGGTCGATGCGGCCGAGTGGTTCGCGCTGGGCACGGCGCAGATTGCCGCGTGCGACAAATTGGAGCGCACCGCGGAGGCGAAGCTGGCCGAACTCGTCACCGCGCGGGTCCAGCGCCTGACGCGCGACCTGTGGACGGCCATGATCCTGGCCATCAGCTTTGTCACCATTGCCGCCTATGCGCTGGTGAGCTATTACCTGGCGTCGCGCAGCAGCTGCGCCGTGCTGGGCCGCCGCATCGAGGCCCTGGGCGCCGGCGACCTCAGCGAGGCACCCGCCCTGGCCGGCCGCGACGAGGTCGTGCTGGCGACGAATGCCTTGCGCGAGGCCACGCTGCGCCTGAGTGGCCTGGTGCACGAGGTGCGCGCCGGCGCCGAGCACATCTCCACGTCGGCCACGCAGATCTCGGGTGCCAACCAGGACCTCTCGGCGCGCGGCAATGCGATGGCTTCGGTCGTCGAGCAGACCAGCGCCAGCACCGGCGTGCTGGAACAGACCGTCGACCACAACATGAACAGTGCCCGCGAGGCCCATGACCTGGTGCAAGGCGCGGCCGAGCTGGCCGGACGCGGCGGCGCCATCGTGCAGCGCGCCGTGAACTCCATGGAGGAGATCACCGCGAGCTCGCGCAAGATCGGCGACATCATCCAGGTCATCGACTCCATCGCGTTCCAGACCAACATCCTGGCGCTGAACGCCGCCGTCGAGGCCGCCCGCGCGGGCGAGCAGGGCCGCGGCTTCGCGGTTGTGGCGAGCGAGGTGCGCTCGCTGGCCCAGCGCTCGGCCGAAGCCGCGCGCGAGATCAAGGCGCTGATCAACTCCTCCATCGAGACCGTCCACCAGGGCGAGGCCTATGTGGCCCAGGCCGGCGGCTCCATGGGAGAGATCGTGCAGGCCATCCACCGCGTGGCCACCATCGTGGGTGACATCAGCAGCCAGTCTTCCTCCCAGGCCGATCAGGTCCGCCAGCTCGCGGCTGCCATTCGCGAGGTGGATTCGACGACGCAGCAGAATGCAGCCCTCGTCGAGGAGACGGCGGCTTCGGCGTCGATGCTGGAAGACCGTGCCGGTCAGCTGCGCGAGGCGGCGGCGAGGTTCAGGACAGCGATGGCTTGACCGGGATCCGGCGTCGCTGCCAGTGGTCCACGGTATCCACGACCGCTTCCCAGGCGCGGCGGTCGTAGGTGACCGCGGCGAAGAGGTTGTCCGCGCTGGGTTGCTGGCGGACTGCGGTGAGGGCGAGCCGCTCCAGCGGCTCACGCGCCGCCGCGACGCAGCCCGCCAGATCGGCGAATCCCGCGCCGACCCTGTGAAACAGCACCGCGCGGCGCAACTCGGTGGCCTTCAACGAAGGTGACTCGAGCACCCTCAGGAAGATTCGCGCCTGGCCTTCGCCCCGCAATTCGACGCAGAACTCCCTGCGCCAGCCGGTCAAGGCCTGCTCCGCCGTCAACTCGGGCTGGAGGTCATCGATCTGTAGTGTCATCGGCCGCAGTCTGGGGCATCGGGCGGGCGCGCAAGGCGTTCATGTATCTCGATGCTTCCTTGCGGCGCTGGCCGATGCACAGGGACACAAATTGGCGGCCCGTCATCCGGCGCCACGGCAACGGCTTGCCGGGCCCGAAATCACTGACGCCGCCGCACGGCACCGACACCCGCATGTCGCCCTATCATCCAGGCCGTTTTTTTATCGCCGGGAGAGCCACATGGCCATGGATGTTGTCGACTATGAGATCAAGGGTGCCGAGATGCAGTTCGTCGAGATCGAGCTCGATCCCGGCGAGGCGGCCATCGGCGAGGCGGGCTCGATGTTCTTCATGGACTCCGCCATTGGCATGGACGCCGTCTTCGGCGACGGCTCGGCCAACCAGGGCGGCTTCCTCGGCAAGCTGCTGGGCGCGGGAAAAAGGCTGCTGACGGGCGAGTCGCTGTTCACGACCATTTACACCAACAACGGCGCCGGCAAGCAGCGCGTGGCTTTCGCGGCGCCCTATCCGGGCAAGATCATCCCCATGGATCTGTCGGCGCTGGGCGGCACGCTGATTTGCCAGAAGGACGCCTTCCTGTGCGCGGCGCGTGGCGTGTCCCTGGGCATCGCCTTCCAGCAGAAGCTGTCCGCCGGCTTCTTCGGCGGCGAGGGCTTCATCATGGAGCGCCTGGAGGGCGACGGCCTGGCCTTCGTGCACGCCGGCGGCACCATCGTCCGGCGCAGCCTGCAGCCGGGCCAGACCCTGCTGGTGGACACGGGCTGCGTCGTCGCCTACACGCCCAACGTCAATTTCGAGATCCAGTACGTCGGCAAGATCAAGACGGCGCTGTTCGGCGGTGAGGGCCTGTTCCTGGCCAAGCTGACCGGCCCGGGCGAGGTCTGGCTGCAGAGCCTGCCTTTCTCGCGCCTGGCTTCGCGCATCTTTGCGGCGGCGCCGCAGATGGGCGGCCACAAGGAAGAGGGCTCGGTTCTCGGTGGTTTTGCCGGCGGTGGGCTGCTGGGAAGCATCCTCGGCGGCGACGACGAGTAAGCGCCCCGGTAAACTGGCGCGTTGTGGAGGGCGGCGGCTGCCGCCCTTTTTGCTTTTAAGGACTCCTGGAATGTTTCGTCGCAGCGCGTTCGCGCTCCTGATGGTCCTGGCCGGCCTGGCCCAGGCCAATGCCCAGGGCAATGGCCGCCCCCCTGTCTTCGTGCTGAACTCGCTGGACGCCGACATCTCCGTCGTCGACCCGGCCAGCTTCACTGTCATCAAGCGCATCCCGACCGGCAAGGAGCCCCACCACCTCTACCTGTCGCCCGACGAGAAGTCCCTCATCGTCGCCAATGCGCTGGCCGATTCGCTGACCTTCATCGATCCGCGCACGGCCGAGGTCCAGCGTGTGGTGCGTGGCATTCCCGACCCCTATCACCTGCGCTTTTCGCCGGACATGAAGTGGCTCGTCACGGCGTCCAATCGACTGGACCGCGTCGACCTCTACCGTTGGCAGGGCAGCGTTGCGGCCGAGCCGCTGCAATTGGTCAAGCGCATCCCGGCGCCGAAGACGCCGAGTCACCTCAACATCGACACCAAGAGCACGACGCTCTACGCCAGTCTGCAGGACAGCGACGAGCTACTGGCCATCGACCTGGCGACGCAGACCATCAAGTGGAAGCAGGCCGTCGGCAAGATGCCGGCCGACATCTACCTGACGCCGGATGACCGCTTCATCCTCGTCGGCCTGACCGGCGACAAGTTCGTCGAGGTCTGGGACGTCAGCGGCGGAGGCGCACCCAAGCTTGCCAAACGCATCCTGACAGGCGCCGGTGCCCATTCCTTCCGTGCATGGGGCGACAAGCGCCATGTGCTGGTCAGCAACCGCGCCGCCAACACCATCAGCAAGATCGACCTGACGACGCTGACCGTCGTCGACCAATATCCGGCGCCGGCAGGGCCCGACGACATGGAGCTGCTGACCGATGGCAAGACGCTGCTCGTCACCTCGCGCTGGGCCGGCAAGCTCACGCAGATCGACACCGCCACGCGCAAGGTCGTCAGGCAGGTCAAGGTGGGCAAGTCGCCGCACGGCATCTGGACGCTGGATCACCAACCTCGTCTATGAAAGCCTGGGCCCTGGCGCTGGTGGTCACTGCGGCCACCGCGCAACCGTCTTGCGACAAGCCGGTCTACCTCACCTTCGACACCGGCCACATGGGTGTTGCGCCGCTGATCGCCGAGACGCTGAAGAAGCACAACGCGAAAGCGACCTTCTTCCTCGCCAGCGAACCGACGCTGACCGGCGGCACGACGCTGGACGACACCTGGGCGCCCTGGTGGCGCGAGCGTGCAGCCGAGGGCCATGACTTCGGCGCCCACACCTGGGACCACGACATCTTCATGGAAGACGTGCTGGATGCCGACGGCAAGGTGGTGCGCTTCAAGGTGAAGACGCAGGCCGGCGTCAACCCGCCTGTCGTTCACGAGGTCACGCCCGAGCAGTATTGCGAGAGCCTGAAGAAGGTCGGCGAGCGCTTCACGGCCATGACGGGCAAGTCGCTGGGCCCCATCTTCCGCGCGCCGGCGGGACGCTCGTCCAAGGCCCTGCTGAATACCGCCAAGGCCTGCGGCTTCACCCATGTGGGCTGGAGCAGCGCGGGCTTCCTGGGCGATGAACTGCCCAGCCAGAGCCACCCCAACGCGCAGCTGCTGGACAAGGCGCTGCGCGACATCAAGCCCGGTGACATCCTGCTCGCCCACCTTGGCATCTGGGAACGCCAGGACCCCTGGGCGCCGGCCGTGCTGGAGCCGCTGATGACGGGATTGGAGCAGCGGGGCCTATGCTTTGCACTGCTGCGCGAGCATCCCCGCTACGCCCCACTGTTCAAGGCCGCCGACACCAAGGTCGCCCTGAAGATCGAACCCAAAACCTACGCCCGCAAGCCGTGATCGACTGGATCGCCAACGCCTTCGACAGCCTGCAGCTGTGGCTCTACGAGTCCGTCGTGCAGCCGGTCGTGTTCGGACTGGGCTTTGGCAACCTGCTGGAGGACGCCTTCGATGCGACCGGCTGGCTGCTACTGGGGCTGATCCAGATCGTCGTCATCGTTTTGGGCATCGGCATCCTGGAGCGGCGCTGGCCGGTCGAGCCGGTGACTGACCACGCGGCCGTGCGCACCGACGTCATCTACACGCTGATCCACCGCCTCGGCCTCGTTCGCCTGTTGATCTTCTTCAGCATCGAGCCGCTGTGGGACGGCATCGCTGGCGAGCTGCGCATGGCGGGCCTGCCGACCTGGCAGCTCGACGGCATCTGGCCCGGCGTTACCGATGTCGCCTGGGTCAGCCTGCTGCTCTACCTCGCCGTCTTCGACTTCGTCGGCTACTGGCTGCACCGCGCCCAGCACCAGTTCAACTGGTGGTGGGCCCTGCACAGCCTGCACCACAGCCAACGCCAGATGACGATGTGGAGCGACAACCGCAATCACCTGCTGGACGACGTGCTGCTCGGCACGGCGCTGGCCCTGCTGGCCCGCCTCATCGGTGTGGAGCCGGGGCAGTTCGTCGCCATCACCGTCATCACCCAGCTGCACGAGAGCCTGCAGCATGCGAACGCGCGCATCAGCTTTGGGCGCATCGGCGAGCGCCTCTTGATCAGCCCACGCTTCCACCGCCTGCACCATAGCATCGGCATCGGCCACGAATCCGGTGGCCGCGGCACGCTGGGCGGCCACAACTTCGGCGTCCTGCTGCCGCTATGGGACCTGCTGTTCCGCACCGCCAACTTCGAGAATCGCTTCGACGCCACCGGTGTGCGCGACCAGTTGCCCGAGGAAGGTGGCCGCGACTACGGCGGCGGCTTCTGGCACCAGCAATGGCTGGGGCTGACCCGCCTGTTCCGCTCGTTCAGGAAAGCCGCTTGATGCAAAGCCTCGTCGACTCCTTCTGGCGCGCCGCCGCCTACTGCCTGCATCCGCGCGTTATCGGGCTGTCGTTGCTGCCGCTGCTCATCTGTGGCGTGTTGGTGTTCGGCTTCATGTTCTTCTTCTGGGAGGGCGCCATTGCCGCAGTGCGCGCGACGCTGGAGAGCTGGCGCCTCATCGAGAGCCTGCTGCAGTGGCTGGACAGCTGGGGTCTGCAGGCCTTCCGCAGCGCGTTGGCGGCCATCGTCGTGCTGGCTGGCGTGCTGCCGGTCGTCATTCTGATGAGCCTGCTGCTGGTCGCGCTGCTGATGACGCCGGCCATCGTCCGCCTCGTCGCCCAGCGCCGCTTCCCGCTGCTGGAGAAGAAGCGCGGCGGCACGCTGATGCAGAGCGTCGCGGCCTCGCTGGGCGCCACCGTCATCGCGCTGGTGCTCATCCTGCTGTCCATGCCGCTGTGGCTGATCCCGCCCCTCGTCATGGTGCTGCCGCCGTTGATCTGGGGCTGGCTGACCTACCGTGTCTTCGGCTTCGACGTGCTGGCGGACCATGCCTCCGCCGAGGAGCGCCGCGCATTGCTGAAGGAGCACCGCATCCCGATGCTGGCCATGGGCGTGGTCTGCGGTTATCTCGGCGCAGTGCCGTCACTGATCTGGGCCGTTTCCGGTGTGGCCGCCGTCATCTTTGCGCCCTTCGTCGTGCTGCTGGCGATCTGGCTGTACACCTTGGTCTTCGCCTTCTCGACCGCCTGGTTCACCCATTACGCGCTGGGCGCCCTGCAGGCGCGGCGGGCGGCGGAGCCGGTGGCTGAATCTGCCGTCCTCATCGAAAGCTGAAGCTATGCAAGTGGGTCTCATCATCATTGGCGACGAGATCCTCTCGGGCAAACGCCAGGACTCGCACCTGGCCAAGTTCATCGAGTTGCTGGGGCAGCGCGGCATGCAGCTCGCCTGGGCGCAATACCTGGGCGATGACCGTGAGCAGCTTGTCGGCAAGCTGCGCGAGGCTTTTGCGAGCGGTGATCTCATCGTCAGCTGTGGCGGCATTGGCGCGACGCCCGACGATCACACCCGCCAGTCCGCCGCAGCGGCGCTAGGCCGGCCGCTGGCCCTGCACCCCGAGGCGCGCGAGCTGATCTGGCAGCGCATCCAGCAGATGGCGGCCGAACAGGGCAAGACGGTGACGGCCGACGAGCCCGACACTCTGCGCCGGTTGGAGATGGGCGTCTTCCCGGAAGGCGCCGGCATCGTGCCCAACCCCTTCAACAAGATCCCCGGCTTCTTCGTGGGCAACGTCCACTTCGTGCCGGGTTTTCCGGTCATGGCGCATCCGATGATGGCCTGGGTGCTGGACCGCTTCCCGCAATTGCATCGCCAGGCCGGCGTCATCGAGCGCTCGCTGATCGTGCAGGGCGCGATGGAGGCCAGCCTGACGCCGCTGATGGAGGCCATCGAGGCCGAGTTCGCCGGCATCAAGGTCTTCAGCCTGCCGAGCGTCGACCATCCGCAATGGGGACGCTGTATCGAGTTGGGAGTGAAGGGGGAGGCGCAAAGCCTCGACGTCGCCTATGACGCCCTGAAGCGGGGCGTGATCCAGTTTGGTGCAACCATCAGCACCGAGCTGGTGCGATAGTTCTCGCGCTGTCACGGGCCCCGCCACATAATCCCCGGCGATGCCGGGCAGCAACCCATGTCGGTGCATCTGGCATGCAACCTGCTTTAAATCCCCCCGTGGCCGCTGGCGCGTGTGCGTCGGTGGCGGCATTCCACCCCTGTCCAGATCCCGCTAGGAGCTATTGATGGCCAAGACCGTCGCCGATGTGATGAACATCGTCAAGGAAAACGAAGTCAAGTTCGTTGACTTCCGCTTCACCGATACCCGTGGCAAGGAGCAGCACGTCTCCGTGCCGGTCTCCCATTTCGACGAAGACAAGTTCATTTCGGGCCACGCCTTCGACGGCTCCTCGATCGCCGGCTGGAAGGGCATCGAAGCCTCGGACATGCTGCTCATGCCCGATCCGAACACTGCCAACATCGACCCCTTCTTCGAAGAGCCGACGCTGATCCTGTCCTGCGACGTCGTCGACCCGGCCGACGGCAAGGCCTATGAGCGCGACCCGCGTTCGCTGGCCAAGCGCGCCGAGGCTTATCTCAAGGCCTCCGGCCTGGGCGACACGGCTTATTTCGGCCCGGAACCCGAGTTCTTCATCTTCGACAGCGTGCGCTGGGGCAATGAAATGTCCGGCTCGTTCTTCAAGATCGAGTCCGAGGAAGGCGCCTGGAACTCCTCCAAGGAATACGAGCACGGCAACTCCGGCTACCGTCCCACCGTCAAGGGCGGCTACTTCCCCGTGCCCCCGGTCGACAGCGGCCAGGACATGCGCTCGGAGATGTGCCTGATCCTCGAGCAGATGGGCATTCCGGTCGAGGTGCATCACCACGAAGTGGCGAACGCGGGCCAGATGGAAATCGGCACCAAGTTCAGCTCGCTGGTGCAGCGCGCCGACTGGCTGCAGCTGCAGAAGTACATCATCCAGAACGTCGCCCATGCCTATGGCAAGACCGCGACCTTCATGCCCAAGCCCCTGGTGGGCGACAACGGCAGCGGCATGCACGTTCACCAGTCCGTCTGGAAGGACGGCAAGAACCTGTTCGCCGGTGACGGTTACGCCGGCCTGAGCGAATTCGCGCTGTACTACATCGGCGGCATCATCAAGCACGCCCGCGCGCTGAACGCCATCACCAACCCCGGTACGAACTCGTACAAGCGTCTGGTGCCCGGCTTCGAAGCCCCGGTGAAGCTGGCCTACTCGGCCAAGAACCGCTCGGCCTCGATCCGCATTCCCTACGTCGCCAACCCCAAGGGCCGCCGCATCGAAGCGCGCTTCCCGGATCCTTCCGCCAACCCCTACCTGGCCTTCAGCGCGCTGCTGATGGCCGGCCTGGACGGCGTGGAGAACAAGATCCATCCGGGCGAAGCCGCCACCAAGGACCTGTACCACCTGCCGCCCGAGGAAGACGCGAAGATCCCGACCGTCTGCCACAGCCTCGACCAGGCGCTGGACTACCTGGACAAGGGCCGCTCCTTCCTGACCAAGGGTGGCGTGTTCACCGACAGCTACATCGATGCCTACATCGAGCTGAAGATGCAGGAAGTGACGCGCTTCCGCATGGCCACGCACCCGGTCGAGTTCGACATGTACTACGCGCTGTGATGGCCATGGGCAGCACACGCGCTGCCTGTGTCATCCCCGTGGAAGGGGGCCGCTGGTGCGGCCCCTTTTTTGTTGCCGACGCTGAGCCACAATCCCGCCATGCTGAATCGATTGCTGGCTCCGTTGTTCGTCCTGGCCAGCCTGGGCGCGCAAGCCCAGGGCACGGTCTATCGCTGCCCCGGGCCGCCGGTGCTCTACACCGATGCCTTGAGCGCGAAGGAAGCCAACGAGAAGGGCTGCCGCACGATCGAAGGCACGCCGATCACCGTCTTGCAGGCACCCAGGCCGCGCGCCAGCGCTTCGGCGGCACCGGTGGCCGAGGGGCCGCGCGGTGCTGAAAGCCGCATCGACGCCGGCCAGCAGCGCGTGCGCGACGACGAGCGCCGCCGCGTGCTGCAGACCGAGCTGCGCCAGGCGGAAGAACGCCTCGCGGCCGCGCAGCGCGAGTTCAACAACGGCCAGGGTGAGCGCCGCGGCGACGAGCGCAACTACCAGAAGTACCTCGACCGCATGGCCGAGCTCAAGGACAGCATCGCCCGCCACGAGTCCGACATCCAGGCGCTCAAGCGCGAAATCGCCAAACTTCCCTGAGGCGCAGAGCGCCTCCGGCGCTCCATGACCGATACCTTTTTGCTGCCGGCCGAATTTGCCGGCCTGGACTTGCTGGCGACCATGGTCGTTGTCACCAGCGCGGAGGGCGAATGCCTGTTCGCCAATGCCGCCTTCGAGAACGTCATGCGGCTGTCGCGCCGCAGCGTGCAGAAGGCCCAGTTGCCCGACTGGTTCGATGACGCCCAGCGCCTCACCGAGACCTTGGCCGGCGTTGCTGCCAACCACTACTCCAGCAGCCGCTTCGACGCCTTGCTGCGCCGCGGCTCCTGGGCCCACGAGGATGGGCTGCCCGTGCATGTCATCGTGTCGCAGATGGATGCGGGCGACGACGACGTGCCGCGCGTGCTGGTGGAGCTCATCGAGATTGCCCAGCAGGCGCGCCAGGACCGTGACGAGCGCAGCCTCGACCAGGTCCAGGCCACCAAGGAGCTGACCCGCAACCTCGCCCACGAGATCAAGAACCCGCTGGGGGGCATCCGCGGTGCAGCGCAACTGCTGGCGCTGGAGCTGCAAGACGGCAATCCCGAGCTGACTGAATACACCCAGGTCATCGTGCATGAGGTGGACCGCCTGCAAAGCCTGGTCGACCGCCTGCTGGCCCCGCATCGCCGCGCCCAGGTCGTCGGTGATGCCAACATCCACGAGATCTGCGAGCGGGTGCGCGCGCTGGTGCTCATCGAGCATCCCAAGGGCCTGGTCATTCACCGCGACTACGACACCTCGCTGCCTGACTTCCGCGGCGATCGCGAGCAGTTGATCCAGATGGTGTTGAACATCGTGCAGAACGCCGCGCAGGTGCTGGGTTCGCGCATCGCGGCCGGCGACGCCCAGATCGTTTTGCGCACGCGGGTGGCCCGGCAGGTGACCATCGGCAAGCAGCGCTGGCGCTTGGCATTGGAATTGCATATTGAGGACAACGGTCCCGGCGTCCCCGCCGAGATCCGGGATCGCATCTTCTTTCCCCTGGTCTCAGGGCGGGAGGGCGGCTCGGGACTCGGACTCACGCTTGCGCAGACGATCGCCCAGCAACATCAGGGCATGATCGATTGCGAAAGCGAGCCGGGCCTGACGAATTTCCGAATCACGCTGCCCTTGCCTTGACGCCACAAGCCGACAGGATGGGCTGAGGAACCGCATGAAATCCATCTGGGTTGTTGACGACGACCACTCGATCCGCTTCGTGCTCGAGAAGGCCCTGGCCCGCGAGGGGCTGCCGGTGCGCAGCTTCAGCAATGCGCGCGACATGCTCGCCGCGCTCGACGACGACAGTCCGCAAGTGCTGGTGTCTGACATCCGCATGCCCGGCGGCTCGGGCCTGGAACTGCTGGCCAAGGTCAAGGCGCGACTGCCGGCGCTGCCCGTCATCATCATGACGGCCTACTCCGACCTCGATAGCGCTGTGTCGGCCTTCCAGGGTGGCGCTTTCGAGTACCTGCCCAAGCCTTTCGACCTGCCGCGTGCCGTCGAGCTGATCCGCCGCGCCCAGGAAGAGAGCCAGCGCGAGGCCGGCGAGCAGGAGGCCGCCGCGCAGGTGCCCGAGATGCTGGGCCAGGCGCCGGCCATGCAGGACGTCTTCCGCGCCATCGGCCGCCTGTCGCAGAGCAACGTCACCGTGATGATCACGGGCGAGAGCGGCTCGGGCAAGGAACTGGTGGCGCGCGCCCTGCACAAGCACAGCCCGCGCGGCGAAGGCCCCTTCGTTGCCATCAACACCGCGGCCATCCCGAAGGACCTGCTGGAAAGCGAGCTCTTCGGCCACGAGCGCGGCGCCTTCACCGGTGCCCAGGCCTCGCGGCGCGGCCGCTTCGAGCAGGCCGACGGCGGCACGCTCTTCCTCGACGAAATCGGCGACATGCCCTTCGAGCTGCAGACGCGCCTGTTGCGTGTGCTGTCTGATGGCCAGTTCTACCGCGTCGGTGGGCATAGCCCGATGCGCAGCAATGTGCGCGTCATCGCCGCCACACACCAGAACCTGGAAGACCGTGTGCGCCAGGGCGTGTTCCGCGAGGACCTGTTCCACCGCCTCAACGTCATCCGCCTGCGCCTGCCGCCGCTGCGCGAGCGCCGCGAGGACGTGCCCTCGCTGGCCCGTCATTTCCTGCAGCGCAGTGCGACCGAGCTGGGTGTCGAGGCCAAGCGCCTGTCTGACGCCGCCCTCGTCGTGCTGACCAATTTCGACTTCCCCGGCAATGTGCGCCAGCTGGAGAACATCTGTCACTGGCTCAGCGTCATGGCGCCCAGCCAGACCGTCGAGCCCAAGGACCTGCCGGACGAGGTGCAGCCCGGCTATGTCCCGGCGCCTTCCACGACGGCCATGACAAGCGTGCCGGCTGCGCAGTCCAGTGCCGCTGCGCCCCTGCCGGCCGCCGCGCCGGCCAGCACCAGCAGCGGCGAAGGTTGGCTGGCCGACATGGCTGCCGATGCGCGTGCAAGGCTGCTGGCGGGTGAACCTGACGTGTGGGATGCGCTGACGAAGAAGTTCGAGGCACAGCTCATCCTGACGGCGCTGGACATCACGCGCGGCCGCCGCATCGAGGCCGCCCAGAAGCTCGGCATCGGCCGCAATACCATCACACGCAAGATCCAGGAGCTGGGCCTGGACGTTTGAGAAACGCCGCTCCCCGGTCTGCCGGGGAGCCGCTACAGCGTGTCCACCATGATCGGCCTGCCGGTCAGATAGCCCTGGATCAGGCGGAAGCCCATCTCACGGCAGACCTGGGCCTCGGCCTCCTGTTCGACGCCTTCGGCCAAGGGCACCGAGCCCAGCTCCAGCACCATGCGCACCAGGTCGCGCACCATGCGTTGCTTGCGCTCGCTGGCCTCATGCAGGTTGCGCACGATGCCCATGTCGAACTTGACGAAGTGCGCCGGCACCTCGGCCAGCTCGTTCAGCCTTGCCTGGCCGGCGCCGAAGTCGTCGTAGGCGAATTCCACGCCGATGCCGTTCAGGCGCTCGGCCAGCTCGCGCATGCGGTCGACTTCGACCACAGCGCTTTCGTGCACCTCCACCACCAGCTGTGGCCGCGTGGGCAGGGCCAGCAGCCCCTGCAGGGCCTGGAAGAACTCTTCCGAGAAGGTCTCGCTCGGATGGGCGTTGACGAAGACGCGCATCCCCTGCGCCTTGGGTGCCAGCGCCGCTACGCCATGGGAGCGGAACGCTTCGCTCAACTCGGCCTCGCGCCGCAGCGTGGCGGCCATCCGGAACAGGTGCATCGGCGAGCCGGGCAGCTCAGGGTGCGTGCAGCGGCCCAGTAGCTCGTAGGCGAACAGCCCGCCCGTGCGCGCGTCGACGATGGGTTGCGCCGCTGCCGTCAGGCCTCGGCCGGCCAGGAACTCCAGGAACTGCGCCTCCAGGCGCACGAAGTTCTGGCTGAGGGGGTTCATGCCCGGTGAGACCACCATCGTGCGCATGGGCAGCGGGCCCGCCACGGTGGCCGCAGCAAGCGTCTCGTCGTGGGTCAGGCGGAACTCGGCGGTGCAGAAATGGATGATGTCGTTCGGTGCCAGCTGCCGCGGGCCCACCAGGCGCTCGTGGTTCACGAAAGTGCCGTTGGTGCTGCCCAGGTCGACCACCAGCAGGCCGCCCGCCTCGTCGGCCTGCAGTTCGGCATGCCGTCGAGACAGCCCCTGCGCCTCGATGGTCAGGTCATTGCCGGCATCGCGACCCACGCTGAACGGCAACCGGTCGATGCGATGCGTGACGCGCGATCCATCGGCGGCCACGCTCTCCAGAAACCACGGCGTACTGCCCATTCAAGCCCCTCCACGCTCCTACCGCCAACCTGCGGCGTACACACTTTCGGCGCGTGCTGCGGAATGAGCACATTCTGAAACACATTCACTGGGCAGGAGCACCGGTCCTTCCCTCGGTTGGGGGTCAGCTGCCGCTCAACCTTAATCCCAGCAACACCAGCGTCGCCAGGCCGAAAACCAGCGTCAGCACGCGCCAGAACAGCAGCGGATGGCGCTGCTGCAGCGGCGTGCGGTCCCGGCTCATGAATTCGGGGCCGGGCGCATAAAGGTCATGCGCCAGCTCTGACAGTGCCTGCTGACGCCGTGAGGGTTGGGGATGCAAGGCCTTGCGCAGCACGCGGTCCAGCCAGTCGGGCAGGTCGGGGCGCCGGGTGCGCAGCGGCACGTATTGCAGCTTGTGCAGGTCACGGGGGCCACGCACCTGGGGCACCTGCAGGCCGTAGGGCAGGGCGCCGGTCAGCATCTGGTAGGCCAGCACGGCCAGCGAGAACAGCTCGGACACCTGCGTGCCGCCGTCGCCGGTGAAGTATTCCGGCGCGGTGTACTGCAGGCTGCCGGCGATGTCGGTGGCGCGCGCATCGCCCAGGCCCTCGTTCAGGCCCGCCACATGGGCCGAGGCGAGGTCGATGAGGATGACAGTGCCCTGGCGGTCGATCATCAGGTTCTCGGGCCGCAGGTCCTGGTGCAGCATTTCCTTGCGATGCAGGGCCTGCAGGCCACGGGCGATCTGGTCGACGAGCTGGCGCACCTCGTCGAGCCCAGGCTTCGGGTGATCGGTCATCCACTGGGCCAGGGTCTGGCCGGTGATGAACTCCATCGCGGTGAAGAGGTGCTCACGCCGCTTCTCGGCCGGCGCGGCCTTGATGACGTGCGGGCTGTCGACGCGCCGCGCCACCCACTCCTCGATCGCGAAGCGGTCCAGGGCCCGGCTGTCGGTGCCCATCTCGGCGGAGGGCAGCTTGAGCGCCCATTCGCGCTCCTGGGCATCGACGGCCAGCACGACCTGGCTCCTTGCGCTCGCATAGAGCTCGCGAATGACGCGGTAGCCCTCGAACTCCATGCGCGGGGCCAACCGTGGCGGCAGGCGCAGGCGCTCCCGCTGCACGGGCGGCGCGAGCTGATCGGGCAGGGATTCAACGCGCGCCAGCATGACGGTGGCGTTGTCCTGGCTGCCCCGCGCCAGCGCCGCGGCCACGAGGGCCTGGGCGGCGGCCTGCAGGTCGGCGCCGTGGCGGCTGACGGTGCTGACGACGAGCGCCGGGTCCAGGTGCTCGTAGGCGCCGTCGGTGGCCAGCAGATAGGTCTCGCCGACCTCGGTGGGCCAGCAGGCGTGGTCGATCTCGAGATGCGGGCTGATGCCCAGTGCCCGGCCCAGATAGGTCTGGCCGCCGTCCAGGCGCACGCGGTGGTCGTGGCTCAGCTGCTCCAGCGCGGTGGGATGGATGCGGTAGGCGCGCGTGTCGCCCACATGCAGCAGATGCACCTCGCGGCCCTTGAAGACCAGAGCGCTGAAGGTGCAGACGTGGCCGCGGTCCTTGTCGAAGCGGCCTTCGCCGAGCTGCGTCTGGGCGTGCAGCCAGCCGTTGGTGGCGGCCAGCACGCATTGGGCGGCGCGGCGCACTGTCCAGGCCTCGGAGGTGCCGTAGTAGTCCTCCAGGAAGCCGCGCACCGCCGCCGCGCTGGCGATCTGGCTGACGGGGCTGCTGCTGATGCCGTCGGCAATCGCCAGCGCAATGCCGCGCGAGCGGCGCTGCGCGTCGGTCGGCAGGGCTGCGCCGTGGAAGTCCTGGTTCAGCGGCTTGACGCCGGCCTCGGAGTGCTGGCCGACTGCGACCCGTAGAGTCATGCAATGACACCGGAGCGTTTCGGGCCGAGCGCCGGGCCGCTCCCAAGCCGGCCCGCTTTGGCGATGTGCTTGCGGCTCGATGCCGCAAGCATCGCCGTCCCCTCGGGGGACCGGCCAAGGTACTCCTTGGACGAGGGGCTCACACGATCACGCGTTTGGGAGCTGTCTTGTAATGCGTCGAGTACAGCGACAAGCCGACGAAGGTCAGGCCGCCGACCAGGTTGCCGACCACGGTGGGAATTTCGTTCCAGATCAGGTAATCCATGATCGTGAACTTGCCGCCCAGCATCAGGCCCGACGGGAACAGGAACATGTTGACGATGCTGTGCTCGAAGCCCATGTAGAAGAAGACCATGATGGGCATCCACATGCCGATGGCCTTGCCTGAAACCGAGGTCGACATCATCGCCGCGACCACGCCGGTGGACACCATCCAGTTGCACAGCACGCCACGGATGAAGAGGGTCAGCATGCCGGCAGCACCATGGGCTGCGTAGCCCACCGTGCGGCCTTCGCCGATGGTGCCGATCTTCTGTCCGACCGCGTTGGGCGCCTCGCTGAAGCCGAAGGTGAAGATGATGGCCATGAAGACGGCCACCGTCAGCGCCCCAGCGAAGTTGCCGAAGAAGACCAGCGTCCAGTTGCGCATGACACCGCCCCAGGTCGCGCCGGGCCGCTTGTCCAGCACGGCCAGCGGCACCAGCGTGAACACGCCGGTCAGCAGGTCGAAGCCCATCAGGTAGAGCAGGATGAAGCCGACCGGGAACAGCAGCGCGCCAACCAGCGGGTTGCCGGTGTTGACGCTGACCGTCACGGCGAAGGCCGCAGCCAGCGCCAGGATGGCGCCCGCCATGTAGGAGCGGATCAGCGTGTCGCGGGTGGACATCAGAAGCTTGGATTCGCCGGCATCGACCATCTTGGTCACGAACTCGGTGGGTACGACGTAGGCCATGGTTTGTCTCCTCTTTCGCCAATCAAATAGTCAACGCAGCGCGACGAGCACGCGGCCGTCCTGCACCTGCACGGCATGGGCGCGCACCGACTGCTCGGGCGCTTCCAGGCACTCGCCGGTGTTCAGGTCGAAATGGTTCTTGTAGAGCGGCGACGCGACGACGATGCGCTCGCCCAGGTTGCCCACCAGGCCGCGGGCCAGCACGCTGGCGCCGGAGCGCGGGTCGATGTTGTCGATGGCGTGGAAGTTCTCCTGGCCGACGCGGAACACGGCCACGTGGTGGTCACCAACGCGAGCGGCCACGCCGGTGTTGGGCAGGATGTCGTCGACGCTGCAGATGGGGGTGTAGTTCATGTCGATTCCTTGATCAGGCCGTGGCTTCTTCTTCGCGCTCTTCGGCACGCGCCGGGCGGATCTGGCCGCGCTCTTCCACGAAGATGATTCGCTCGTCCGGCTTGTCGCTGTTGACGAAGGAGCGGAAGCGCTGGCGCACCTCGGGCGTCGTGACGGCCGTCTTCCATTCGCACTGGTAGGTGTCCACCACGGCCTGCATCTGCGCCTCCAGCTCGGCGGCGAGGCCCAGGCTGTCATTGATGACGACGTCCTTCAGGTAGTCCAGGCCACCTTCGAGGTTGTCGCGCCAGGTGCTGGTGCGCTGCAGGCGGTCGGCCGTGCGCACATAGAACATCAGGAAGCGGTCGATGTACTTAAGCAGGTCGGCCTTGCTCAGGTCGCTGGCGATCAGCTCGGCGTGGCGCGGCTTCATGCCGCCGTTGCCGCAGACGTAGAGGTTCCAGCCCTTTTCCGTCGCGATGATGCCGACGTCCTTGCCCTGGGCCTCGGCGCATTCCCGCGTGCAGCCGGAGACGCCGAACTTGATCTTGTGCGGCGCGCGCAGGCCCTTGTAGCGGTTCTCGATCTCGACGGCCAGGCCGACCGAGTCGTCGACGCCATAGCGGCACCAGGTGCTGCCCACGCAGCTCTTCACCGTGCGCAGCGACTTGCCGTAGGCATGGCCGCTCTCGAAGCCGGCGGCGATCAGCTCTTCCCAGATGAAGGGCAGCTGCTCGACGCGGGCGCCGAACATGTCGACGCGCGCGCCGCCGGTGATCTTGGTGTACAGGCCGTACTTCTTGGCCACCTGGCCGACGGCGATCAGGCCATCGGGCGTGACCTCGCCGCCCGGCATGCGCGGCACGACGGAGTAGCTGCCGTCCTTCTGGATGTTGCCGAGGTAGTAGTCGTTGCTGTCCTGCAGCGCGGCCAGCTTGGGCTCCAGCACGAACTCGTTCCAGCACGACGCGAAGATGCTGGCTGCCGCGGGCTTGCAGATGTCGCAGCCCAGGCCCTTGCCGTGCTTGGCCATCAGGTCGCTGAAGGTCTTGATGCCGCCCACGCGGATGAGGTGGTAGAGCTCCTGGCGCGAATGCGGGAAGTGCTCGCAGATGTGGTTGTTCACGGCCATGCCGCGCTTGGCCATCTCGAACTTCATCACCTGGGTAACGAGCGGCACGCAGCCGCCGCAAGTCGCGCCGGCCTTGGTGCAGGCCTTGAGTGCGCCGATGGTGGTCGCACCGTCGCCGACGGCCGAGCAGATCTGGCCCTTGCTGACGTTGTTGCACGAGCACAGCTGGGCGCTGTCGGGCAGGGCGTCCGGGCCGATGCCGACCTTGGCCTTGCCGTCGCTGCTGGGCAGGATCAGGAACTCGGGGTCGGCCGGCAGTTTGATGCCATTCAGCGCCATCTGCTGCAGCGTGCCGTACTCGGCGGCATCGCCCACCAGTACGGCACCCAGCAGGAACTGGCCGTCCTCGCTGACGACGATCTTCTTGTAGACCTGCTTGCGCTCGTCCACATATTGGTAGCTGCGGCAGTTCGGCGTCTTGCCATGAGCGTCGCCGATGCTGGCCACGTCCACGCCCATCAGCTTGAGCTTGGTGGACAGGTCGGCGCCGGGGAAGGCCGCCTCGGCATCGCCGGCGATATGGCGGGCTGCCACACGGGCCATCTCATAGCCAGGGGCGACCAGGCCGTAGGTCTGCTCGTTCCAGGCCGCGACCTCGCCGACGGCGTAGACATTGCGGTCGCTGGTGCGGCAGTGGTCGTCGATGACGACGCCGCCGCGCGGGCCGATGGCCAGCACGCACTGGCGGGGCAGTTCGTCACGCGGGCGGATGCCGGCGGAGAACACGATCATGTCGGTCTCCAGCCAGGTGCCGTCGGCGAACACCATGCGGTGGCGGGCCATCGCGCCGTCGGTGATCTCCAGGGTGTTGCGGCCGGTGTGGACCTGCACGCCGAGGTCTTCGATCTTCTTGCGCAGCACGCGGCCGCCACCTTCGTCGATCTGCACGGCCATCAGGCGCGGTGCGAACTCGACGACGTGCGTCTCCAGGCCCATGTCGCGCAGTGCCTTGGCGCATTCCAGGCCCAGCAGGCCGCCGCCGATGACGACGCCGGTCTTGGAGACCGCGCCGCTGGCTTTCATGCCTTCCAGGTCTTCGATGGTGCGGTAGACGTGGCAATGCGGCCGATCACGGCCGGGCACTGACGGCACGAAGGGGTAGGAGCCCGTGGCCAGCACCAGCTTGTCGTAGTGGACGACTTCGCCGTCGGCCAGCGTGATGGTGTGGTCGCGGCGCTCGATGGCCACGGCCTTGGCGGCCAGGCGCAGCTTGAAGCCGGGGTGGTTCTCGAAGAAGCCCTCGGGCACCAGGGACAGGTCCTCGGCCGATTTGCCCGAAAAGAATTCGGACAGGTGCACGCGGTCATAGGCCGGGCGCGGCTCCTCGCACAGCACCGTCACCTGCACGTCGGCGGCAGCGGGCCCCTCTGCGAGGGATTCGAGAAATTTCTGGCCCACCATTCCGTGGCCGATGAGGACGATGTGCTGCATGTGTGTTCAGGGCGAAGCAGGCTGCGCCGACGGGCTTGGAAAGGCCAGATCGGAGCCACCAGTAAGAAGGCCCCGAGAGCAGCGGTCTGCTCGGTCGGGGCCGGAAGATGAGGTTCGCCGCCTTTGGCGATGCTTCTGCGGAAGCAGAGGGCCGCGTCAGCGCAGCACCTCATCTCCTACGTCGCAAGGACCATGCCTGCGCCAGAAACGGGCATCGCCCATGAGCCGGCATGCACCACGCAGGGGTGGCACAGGGGCGGTGCGAGGCGACGCACCGCGGCGGGGCGCATCGCCCCGTCAGCGGGCCGGGCGGTCCAGCATCACCTCGAGGCCTTGCGCGTTCAACTCGGCGTCCAGGCCCAGCCAGTCGGCGGCCTCGGCGTCAGCCGGGTGGCCGTGGCTGCGCAGGCGTGCGAGGTAGCCATCCAGCAGGCCGGCCTTGAGCCGCTCGTGACGGCCCGGTGCCGCGCGGAGGGACTCGGCCAGCGCCACCATCTCGTCCACCTGCTCCAGCATCAATGCGGCCAGGCGACGCACGTCGTCCACCGAGCCGCCGATGCGGCCGTAGTGGGTGACCTGCATCGCAAGCGGCTCGGCCGCCAGCAGCCGCGCGACGGTGGACTTGAGCGCTTCGGGCTCGAACTGCACCGGCGTGCTGGTCGGCAGGATCCAGGCGCGGCCGTCGACGTCGAAGGCGCGGTAGGACAGGCCGAAGGTGTCGCCCGTGAACCAGCTGCGGCTCCTCTCGTCCCAGATCGCGTGGTGATGCCTGGCGTGGCCGGGGCTGTCGATGAGGCGCAGCGGCCGGCCGGCGAGGTGGATGACCTGCTCGTCATGGCTGGCCTCGGCCCGTTCAGCCGGCACGGGCACGAGCCTGCCGTAGCTGCGCTGCATCTCGGCCTCGCCGTAGACGGCGAGCGCTCCCAGCCATAGCGCCTTGGGGTCCACCATGTGGCGCAGGCCACGCGGGTGCACCAAGGCGCGGGCCTGGGGCAGGGCTTCCATCAGCAGGCCGACGCCGCCGGCATGGTCCAGGTGCACGTGGGTCGGGATCACCCAGTCCACTGCCTCCGGTGACAGCCCCAGCGCGTTCAATGCCGCCAGCAGGCGCGGCACGGCATGGTTGGTGCCGGTATCGATGAAGGCGGCGCGGCCGTCCTCGACCATCAGATAGGCGGCATCGAAGCGCGGGCGCTGGAAGCCGGTGTCGATGGCGTAGATGCCGTGGCCGAGGTCTTCGATGAAGTCAAGCATGAACGGGGCTTCCTAGAATCACCGATCACGATAGCCCAAGGAGGCCGCAGTGGCGGTGCACGAGATTTTGAAGATGGGCGACCCGCGCTTGCTGCGCGTGGCCCAACCGGTCACCGCCTTCGGCACGCCGGAGCTGAAAGCGCTGATCGCCGACATGTTCGAAACCATGGCCGCCGCCAATGGCGCGGGTCTGGCGGCGCCGCAGATCGGCGTGGACCTGCGCCTGGTCATCTTTGGCTACACGAAGAATGTGCGCTACCCGGATGCGCCGCCGGTGCCGCCCACCGTATTGATCAATCCGAAGATCGAAGTGCTGGACGGCGGCCGCACCGAGGGTTGGGAAGGCTGCCTGTCGGTGCCAGGGCTGCGCGGCGTCGTCGAGCGCGATGAACGCATCCGCTACACCGGCTTCGATGCCGATGGTGCGGTGATCGACCGCATCGCCGAGGGTTTCCATGCCCGCGTCGTGCAGCATGAGTGCGACCATCTGGACGGCATCCTCTACCCGATGCGGATCAAGGACTTCACTCGCTTCGGCTTCACGTCCGTGCTCTTCCCGGAGCTCGACCCCGCGTCCGACGACGACTGAGAGATGGAAACACTTGTAAGTGCGGTGCACCGCACCCGGAGCTTGTGCGTTGCGCAGGCGCAAAGGAGCATTGGCTCATGACCACGTCCATCGAATCCAAGCTTGTCCTGAAGCGCAACAGCTGGCGCATGCTGGCTCTGGCGCTGTTCATTGCGATCGCGCCTGCCGTCAAGGCACAGGACGCCGACCGTGATCCTCCGACCCGCGCGGCCCGAGTCGTCGACGTTGTCGGCGATGCCTGGCTGTTCGACCACGACACCCGCGAATGGACGCGGCTGTTGCGCAACCAGACCGTCGGCGAGGGCGATCGCGTGCGCACCGACGACCGCGCCCGCATCAGCCTGCGTTCCGGCTCGACGTCAATCTGGGTTGACGAACGCAGCGACCTGGAGCTGAGCCAGCTCGATGAGGGCCAGACACTGCTGCAGATCGACCGCGGCGACGTTGCCGTGCGCCTGCGCAACTCCGAGAACGCCGCCGAAACCCGGCTGCGCACCCGTGAGGGTACGGCGCAGCCCGAGCGCGAGGGCCTCTACCGCGTGGAGCAACTCGACCGCGGCAGCAAGGCCTATGTCTGGCAGGGGCGCCTGCGATTTGAATGGGCTCGCACCGCCTCGCCCGTGACGCTGGGCACCGGCGAGCAGGCCGAATTCTGGTGGCCCGACGGTCCCCGCGCCGAGCGCAGCCCGCTGTTCAGCGACGGCTTTGGCGACTGGGTGCTGGCCGAAAGCCGCGAGGAAGGTGACCGCCCCGTCGCGCGCTACGTGTCACCCGAGATGACCGGCGCCGAGGACCTGGACCGTTATGGCCGCTGGGAGACGGCGCCCGAGTACGGCACGGTCTGGATTCCGACGACCGTTGCCGTCGCGGACTGGGCGCCCTACCGCTATGGCCGTTGGACCTGGTCGCGTCATTGGGGCTGGACCTGGGTGGACGACGCGCCCTGGGGCTTCGCGCCCTTCCACTATGGCCGCTGGGTCAGCTGGGGCGGGCGCTGGTGCTGGACGCCGGGCGCCTATGTGCACCGCCCGGTCTATGCACCGGCCCTGGTGGGCTGGGTCGGCAGTGGCTCCGTCAGCATCGGCATCAGCGTGGGCAGCCGCCCGCCGCCGCCACGCTTTGGCTGGTACCCGCTGGCACCGCGTGAGGTCTATGTGCCGGCCTACCACCACAGCCCGCGCTATGTGAACCGCGTCAACGATCCGCGCGACGTGCGCGACCCCGTCACCGTGCGGCGCCCGCACCGATACCGCGATGCACCGGCGGCCGTCAGCACCTTGCCCGCCCCCGGCGCGGCCATCCAGCCGCTGCCGGTGCGCGGCCCCGACCGTCGCCCCGAGCCGGGCTGGAACCGCCCGCTGCCGACAGCGCCGGGCCGTGGGGACCTGGCTGCTGTGCTGCCGGCGGCACCCACCCGGCCGCCGGAGACCGAACTCCCGCGCCGTAATCCCCGCGCGCCGGAGGCCAATATGGGCTGGCGCAGCGAGGGCAACCAGCGGCCCCAGCGCCGCGATCAACGCGGTCCTGACGTGCAGCCGCAGGTGCCTGTGCCTGCGGTGGCACAGCCGGCCGTTCCGGCCATCGCCGCGCAGCCTCAGGTTCCCCAGCAGCAGCGCCCCGGCGTCGAGCAGCCGCAGCGCAGTGGCGACAACATGCCTTGGCGCGCGCAGCAACAGCAACAGCAACAGCAACAGCAACAGCAACAGCAACAGCAACAGCTGCAACGGGAAGCGCAGCAGCGCGATACGCAGCATCGCGAAGCCCAGCAACGTGAGGTTCAGCAGCGTCGCGAGGAGATCCAGCAGCGCGAGGCGCAGCAGCGCGATACGCAGCATCGCGAAGCCCAACAGCGTGAGACGCAGCAACGCGAGATGCAGCAGCGTCGCGAAGAGCAGCAACGCCGCATCTCCCAGCCCGAGCCGCAGCGCCAGATCGAGGTGCCACGCCCGCAGCCTCAGCCGCAACCGCAGGCGCAACCCCGCGCACAGCCGCGCGAAGAAGGCCCGAAGCGCGGCCGCCAGGACGGCGTGCCGACGCGCGGCGACAAGCAGCCGCGGGACCCCCAGCAGCAGGAGCGCTGAAGCCGCGGCCTAAAGCAGCGGTTTCAACGCTGGCCAGACGTTGTCCAGCATCAGCGGATGCGCCTTGGCCAGCGGGTGGATGCGGTCGCCCTGGAACCAATCCATCGCGTCTGCCCGGTCCGCCACGCCCTTGAGCAGGAAGGGCACGAAGGCCGCGCGGGCCTGCCTGGCGACCTGCTCGAACAGGTCGGCAAACTCCTTGCCATAGGCCGTGCCGTAGTTGGGCGGCACCTGCATGCCGGCAATCAGCACCTTGGCGCCGCTCTCCTGGGCGGCGCGCGCCATGGCCAGCAGGTTGTCGCGCGTGCTCCCCAGCGGCAGGCCGCGCAGCGCGTCGTTGCCGCCCAGCTCGAGGATGACGATGGCCGGCTTGTGCGTGCGCAGTGCGGCTGGCAGCCGGCTGCGGCCACCTGCCGTGGTGTCGCCGCTGATGCTGGCGTTGACGACGCGGTAGGGCTTCTTCTGTTCGGCCAGGCGCTTTTGCAGCAGGGCCACCCAGCCGTCGCCGGCCTTGAGGCCGTATTCGGCGGACAGGCTGTCGCCGACGACCAGGATGACCGGTGCCTCGGCGGCCGCGGCCGCACCTGAGATCCCTGAAGAAGAGCCGGCGATCACCCCCAGGCTAAAGTGCGCCAACACCCATCGCCGCCGCAGTCCCGACATGCCCGAAGCCCTTGTTCAAGTTGACCAGATCACCAAGCGCGTGCGTGACGCGACCGGCGAGCTGACGATTCTGCATGACATCAGCTTCGAGCTGACTGCAAGGGAATCGGTGGCCATCGTCGGCGCTTCCGGCTCCGGCAAGAGCACGCTGCTGGCCATCCTCGCCGGCCTGGACACGCCCAGCGATGGCTCTGTCACGCTGCGCGGCCAGGATCTCTTCACGCTGGACGAGGACCAGCGCGCCGCCGTGCGCGCCCGCGAGCTGGGCTTTGTCTTCCAGAGCTTTCAGCTGCTGCCCAACCTGACGGCGCTGGAGAACGTCATGCTGCCGCTGGAGCTGCGCGGCGACCGCGACGCGCGCGAGCAGGCCGCCGCCATGCTCACGCGCGTGGGCCTGGGCGAGCGCCTGGGTCACTACCCGCGCGTGCTGTCGGGCGGCGAGCAGCAGCGCGTGGCGTTGGCTCGTGCCTTCGTGTTGCGCCCGGCGCTGCTGCTGGCCGATGAGCCCACCGGCAGCCTGGACTTCGCGACCGGCGCCTCGGTGATGGAGCTGATGTTCGAACTCAACCGCGAGGCCGGCACGACGCTGGTGCTCGTCACCCATGACCGCGAAATCGCTGCGCGCTGCGAGCGCCAGCTGAAGATCGAGGCCGGCCGACTGGCTGCTTAGGCTGCCAGCGCCTGGTCGAAATCGGCGATCAAGTCTTCGGCCGCTTCCAAGCCCACCGACAGCCGAACCAGACCTTCTGCGATGCCCATGGCGGCTCGCGCCGCCTGGCCCATCTCCCAGAAGATGGTCGGCGCCACCGGGATGATCAGCGTGCGCGTGTCGGCCAGGCCGGTGGCCTTGAGCGGCAGGCGCAGCCGGTTCAGCACCTCGACCATGCGCTCGGGGTCGCGCAGCTCGAAGCTCAGCATCCACGAACCGCTGCCGAACCAGTCGCGCGCGCGGTCGTGCTCGGGATGGGTCTCGAGCATGGGGTAGTGCACCTGGGCTATGGCCGGGTGGGCGGCCAGGTGACGGGCCAGCGCGAGGGCCGTGTCGCTGCTGCGGTGCAGGCGCAGCGTCAACGTCTCGGTGCCGACGAGGATGCGGTGGGCGGCCTCGCTGGACAGCGTGCCGCCCATGTCGCGCAAGCCCTTCTTGCGGATCTGCTGCAGGCCCCAGCCGCGCGCGTCGCCCTGGCGGTAGGCCGGGAAGATGTTCGGGTAGGTCGACCAGTCGAAGCAGCCGGTGTCGGTCACCGCACCGCCCAGAGCCTCGCCATGGCCGGCCAGCGTCTTGGTCAGGGAGTTCATCACCAGGCCGGCACCGAAGCGGCGCGGCTGGCACAGGGCCGGCGAGGTGACGGTGTTGTCGACGACGTAGAGCAGGCCGCGCTCACGGCACAGCGTGCCAATGCCTTCGAGGTCGGGAATGCGGGTGCTGGGGTTGGCGATGGTCTCGACGAAGACCAGCCGAGTCTCGGGCCGCAGCGCAGCCTGCACCGCAGCGGCCTCGCCGGCATCGACGCGGCTGACCGCGATGCCCAGACCCTCCAGCGTCTGGAAGAGGCTGTTGGTGTTGCCGAAGACGCGGTTGCTGGTGACGAGGTGGTCGCCCGCCTTCAGCAGCGTCAGGAAGAGGGCGCTCAGGGCCGCCATGCCGGTGGCGAAGCTGACGGTGCCGATGCCGCCTTCCATCTCCGTGACAACCGCTTCGAGCGCGGCCGTTGTCGGTGTGCCCTGGCGGGCGTAGTTGAAGCTGCCTTTGCTCTTGCCCTGGAAGACGGCGATCAGGTCCTCCACCTTCTCGTAGGCGTACTGCACGGAAGGATGGATGGGCGTATGGACGCCACCGAACTGGCGGTCGGGGCCGCTGGCGTGGACGAGACGGGTGCTGAGGGCGTCGGACATGGTTTATAGGGTCCAGATGGCAGAAGACCCGCCGTAGCGGGTCTTGCAACAAGCGATCGGCGGGCCGGCTTACTTGCTGAAGGTGTAGTCGGTCTTGGCCTTCTTGATCAGGCTGTCCTGGAACTCGGCCATCTTCTGCTGCTCGATGCGCTGTTTGATCTGGGCCTTGACGTCGTCGAAGGCCGGGAAGGTCGCGGGGCGCGTGTCTTCGAGCTTGATGATGTGATAGCCGAACTGGCTCTTGACCGGTTCCTGCGTCATCTCGCCCTTTTGCAGCGCCGTCATGGCCTTGCTGAATTCGGGCACGAAGTTGTTCGGATTGGCGAAGTCCAGGTCGCCGCCCTTTTCCGCAGAGCCGGTGTCCTTGGAGTTCTTCTTGGCCAGTTCCTCGAAATTGGCGCCGCCCTTGATCTGGGCGATCAGGGCCTTGGCGTCCTCTTCCTTCTCGACCAGGATGTGGCGGGCGCGGTATTCGTTGCCGGTGTTGGCGGCCTTGAACTTGTCGTACTCGCCCTGGGCTTCGGCATCGGTGACGGGGTTCTTGGTCTTGAAGTCATCCATCAGGCCGCGGATCAGCAGCATCTGGCGGGCCAGGTCCATCTGGGCCTTGTAGTCGGCGGTCTGCGGAACGCCGCGCTTCTCGGCTTCCTGCATGAAGATCTCGCGGCGCACGACCTCGTCCTTGACCTGGGCTTCCAGCTCGGGCGAACGCTGCTGCTGGCCGCTCTTGGTGACTTGCTGGATCAGCGTCTCGACGCGCGCCTTGGGCACGGGCTTGCCGTTGACGGTGGCGACGTTCTGCGCGACTGCAGCAGCCGGCAGCAGGGCCGAAATGGTGGCCGCGACGACGGCGGCGAGCGCAAACTTCTTCATGGGTGGGGGAATTTGATTCAGGCTAAAAAAATCGCGCCCGGTGCCGGGCGCGCGGTTCTTCAATCACGCACGATCTGATCAGTGTTCACCCGGGGCCCGGGCGTCGATCGCCAGCGCGTGGATGCCGCGCTGCATCAGGTCGGACAAACAATGATAAACGAGGCGGTGCCGGGCCAATCTTTGCAGTCCGGTAAAGCGATCCGACACGACAGCCACGTGAAAGTGGCCGCCCTCGCGGGCACCGGCGTGGCCGGCGTGCTGGGCGCTGTCGTCGCGGATGCTGAGTTCCAGTGGCGCCAGCTCCGCGCGCAGGCGGGCCTCTATCTCTGCGCTGATCATGGCTTGCTGTCCTCTTCCGGCGGCAGGTGCTTGCTGAGATACAGGCCTTGGGCGAGTGTGAACAGCACGATGAGGCCCGTCACGCCAAAGACCTTGAAGTTGGCCCAGGCCGACGTCGAGAAGTGGTAAGCCACATAGAGGTTGAGCACGCCCATCGCGGCGAAGAACAGCACCCAGGCGCGGTTCAGCTTGAGCCAGATCAGGTCGGGCAGGGCGAGTTCGCTGCCGAGCATGGACTGGATCAGGTTCTTGCCGAACGCTGCCTGCGAGATCCACAGCGTCAGCGCCATGGCCCAGTACAGGCCGGTGGGCTTCCACTTGATGAAGGTCTCGTTGTGGAACCAGATCGTGGCACCGCCCAGAGTCACGACCAGCACGAGGCTGATCCACAGCATCAGATCGATCTTCTTGCCGCGCAGCTTCAGGATGGCCGCCTGCGCCAGCGTGGCGATCATGACCACCAGCGTGGCCAGCAGAACCGGCGCTTCCTGGGCGCCGACAACGCCGCCGGAGACCAGGAAGCCGAAATGTTCGGTCGAGAACGCTGCCGCTGCATCGGCGTGCCCTTCAGCGCCTTTGAAGACGATGAAGAAAAGGATCAGCGGAAGAAAGTCGAGCAGCAGTTTCATGCGCCGGGATTGTCTTTCACGAAATCGATGGAGGCGGAGTTGATGCAGTAACGCTCACCCGTCGGCTCGGGACCGTCCGGGAAGACGTGTCCCAGATGCGAGCCACATTTGTTGCAGCGGACCTCGACCCGCACCATGCCGTGGCTGCTGTCGACGATGCGTTCGATGACTTCGCTGTTGACCGGGGCCCAGTAGCTCGGCCAGCCGCAGCCGGCGTCGAACTTGGTGTCGGACTCGAACAGCGGCGTGCCGCAGCCGATGCAGTTGTAGTGGCCGTCCTTGAAGTGGTCCCAGTACTTGCCGCTGAAGGCGCGCTCCGTCCCCGCATGGCGGGCGACCTGGTACTGCGTGGCGTCGAGTTGCTCGCGCCATTCGGCGTCGGTCTTCTGGACGGGGTAGGTCTTGCTGGAATCGTGGCTCATGATGAAAAGGACACTTCGGGGCTTGGGGCCCGGTCAGGCGGCAGGGCCGCGTCGCCGGGAAGAGCGGGTTCGTCGAACGGGCGACTCAGAACTTTCATCAGCCGGCCAGTTTAGTGAGAGGGCCGAAGGCCTCGCTCACCCGGGTGTTTCCCCGGGGTGCGAGGGTCGCGGTTGTGACGTTCAGGTGTTGGACCCGGGGGCTAGACTGGCCGGAACCTGTTCGCAGTCTCCCCATGGCGCCCGTTGCCCCGCAAAGGCAGTGGCTGCAAGACGCAAACCGCAGTCGGGCTGGTTGCCCGGCGAGGATTTGCAACGCCGCAGACGCTGCCTTTGCGGGGCAACCCGGAGGGCAAGGCAGCACAGGGCCGCACTCGGCGTTGCGCACCTGGGTCGGGCAAGAGCCCGACCGGCGGCGCGCGCCTTGATTGCGACCCTGTGCTGCCTTGCGGGCGCCATGGGGAGACTGCAAACAGGTTCTACAAGACCGCCAGGAGACAACCATGGCATTGATGGGCCGGATGATGTCGGATCCGCTGCTGATCTCGTCGCTGCTGAAGCACGCCGAGCGGCATTCGGGCGAGACCGAGATCGTCAGCAAGCGGGTCGAGGGCGACCTGCACCGCAGCAATTGGCGCGAGCTGGCGCGGCGTTCGCGCCAGGCCGCGCAGGCTTTTGCACGCCTGGGTTGCGAGCCCGGCGACCGCGTTGCGACGCTGGCCTGGAATGGCCACCGCCACATGGAGATCTACTACGGCAGTTCGGGCTCCGCGCTGGTCTGCCACACGATCAACCCGCGCCTCTTCCCCGAGCAGATCGTCTGGATTGCCAACGACGCGCAGGACCGCATCCTCTGTTTTGACGCCACCTTCCTGCCGCTGGTCGAGAAGATTGCGCCGCTGCTGAAGAGCGTTCAGCACTTCGTGCTGATGACCTCGCGTGCCCACATGCCGGCGGCGTCAACGATCCCGAATCTACTGTGCTTTGACGACCTGCTGGCCGCCGAGACCGGCGACTACGCCTGGCCGCAGTTTGACGAGAACACCGCCTCCAGCATCTGTTACACGTCCGGCACCACCGGCAACCCCAAGGGCGCCATCTACAGCCACCGCTCGACGGTGCTGCATGCCTACGCCGCGGCGCTGCCGGACGCGATGGACTGCTCCAGCCGCGACGTCATCCTGCCCGTCGTGCCGATGTTCCATGTCAACGCTTGGGGCCTGCCGTACAGCGCGGCCATCGTCGGCTGCAAGTTCGTGCTGCCCGGCCCGCATCTGGACGGCAAGAGCCTGTATGAGCTGTTCGAGGGCGAGAAGGTGTCTTTCAGCGCCGGCGTGCCCACCGTCTGGCTGGGCCTGCTGAACTACGTCAAGGCCAACAACCTGAAGTTCTCGACCTTCAAGCGCACCGTCATCGGTGGCTCGGCCTGCCCGCCGGCGATGATGAAGTCGTTGCAGCAGGACTACGGCGTCGAGGTCATCCATGCCTGGGGCATGACCGAGATGTCGCCGCTGGGCACGTTGTCCAAGTTGACGACACGCCAGCTCGACCTGCCACCCGAACAGCAGCAGCGCCTGCTGGAGAAGCAGGGCCGCGTCATCTACGGCGTGGACATGGCCGTCATCGACGACGAAGGCCGCTCCCTGCCCTGGGACGGCCAGAGCTCGGGCAATCTGGTCGTGCGTGGTCACTGGGTCATCGCCCAGTACTACAACCACGACGAGTCGCCCCTGGTGAGTGTGGATGGCGAGCCAGGCTGGTTTCCGACCGGTGACGTGGCCACCATCGACGCCGACGGCTTCATGCAGATCACCGACCGCAGCAAGGACGTCATCAAGTCCGGCGGCGAATGGATCAGCTCCATCGATCTCGAGAACATCGCGATGGCCCACCCGGCCGTGCACGAGGCCGCCGTTATCGCTGCCAGGCACCCCAAATGGGACGAGAGACCGCTGCTGGTCGTCGTGAAGAAGCCCGACGCGACATTGACGCGCGAAGAGTTGTTGGCCTTTTACGAGGGCCGCATCGCCAAGTGGCAGATCCCGGACGACGTTGTCTTCGTTTCCGAAATTCCGCATACGGCCACTGGCAAGGTGCAGAAGCTCAAGCTGCGCGACCAGTTCCTGAGCCACAAGCTCCCGACGGCATGAGCGCGATGACCGGTCAGGGGTAAGCCCGGGACTGCGGCGTGGCCGCGCTGGATTAACTTCCGTTCACATTCAGACCCACAACAGGAGACAAGCATGTTCGACATCACTTCGGCCCATGTCCCACGCCTAACGCGCGCATTCACGGCAGTCGCCGTGCTGGCCTTGGCGGCCGGGGCCGCCCAGGCGCAGAAGGGCGAGACAGTCAAGCTGGCCTATATCGACGCGTTGTCCGGGCTGATGGGCCCGGTGGGCCAGAACCAGGTCAAGACCTTCCAGTTCCTCGGCGAGAAGACCAACAAGAGCAACCCCGCCGGCGTGAAGTTCGAGATCGTCACCTTCGACAACAAGTTGAGCCCCGCCGAATCGCTGAACCTGCTGAAGGCCGCGGCCGACCAGGGCATCCGCTACATCATGCAGGGCAATGGCTCCAGCGTGGCGCTGGCCCTGAGCGACGCCGTCAGCAAGCACAACGAGCGCAACCCGGGCAAGGAAATCCTCTACCTGAACTACTCGGCGGTGGACCCCGACCTGACCAACAGCAAGTGCAGCTACTGGCACTTCCGCTTCGACGCCGACACGTCGATGAAGATGGAGGCGCTGACGACGTTCATGAAGGACCAGGCCGACGTCAAGAAGGTCTTCCTGCTGAACCAGAACTACGCCCACGGCCACCAGGTCGCCAAATACGCCAAGGAGATGTTGGCCCGCAAGCGCCCCGACGTGCAGATCGTCGGCGAAGACCTGCACCCGCTGGCCCAGGTGCGCGATTTCGCCCCCTATGTCGCCAAGATCAAGGCCAGCGGTGCCGACACCGTCATCACCGGCAACTGGGGCTCGGACCTGGCCCTGCTCGTCAAGGCCGCCAACGAGGCCGGCTACAACGGCAAGTTCTTCACCTACTACACCGGTGTGACCGGCACGCCGACGGCACTGGGCACCGGCGGCGCGGGCCGCGTGTTCCAGGTGGCCTACAGCCATTACAACCTGGGCGGGCAGGCGCAGAAGGACGCCGAGGAATACAACAAGAAGTTCAACGACGACATGTACACGCTCAGCGTGCAGCACATCTACTCGCTGCTGAGCCAGGCCATGGCCAACGCCAAGTCGACCGACCCGGTCAAGGTGGCCGCGGCGATGGAAGGTCTGACAGTCAAGAGCTTCAATGGTGAAGTGACGATGCGCAAGACCGACCACCAGCTGCAGCAGCCGCTGTTCATCTCGGTCTGGCAGAAGGCCGACGCCAAGTACCCCTACAGCCCCGAGAAGACCGGCATGACGCTGGCGCCGGTGAAGATGTACGACAGCTACGTGTCGTCGACGCCGACGTCCTGCCAAATGAAGAGGCCCTGAGCCCCTGGGTGCCTGACTCGACCGCGCCCCGCTCGCGAGCGGTGGCGCGATCCTCCTGACTTTGCCGGCCACCGCCTTGGATCAAGTCTTCATCAATCTGCTGAACGGCCTGTCGTCCGGCCTGCTGCTCTTCATGCTGAGCTCGGGCCTGACGCTGATCTTCAGCATGATGGGCGTGCTGAACTTCGCCCACGCCAGCTTCTACATGGTGGGCGCCTACATCGCCTATTCGCTGGTGGGCATCATGGGCTTCTGGCCGGCGCTGCTGTTCGCGCCGCTGGCCGTTGGCGTGCTGGGCGCGGGCTTCGAGAGGCTGGCCCTGCGGCGCGTGCACAAGTTCGGCCATGTGCCGGAGCTGCTGATCACCTTCGGCCTGTCCTATGTGGTGCTGGAACTGGTGCAGCTGATCTGGGGCCGCACCGCCGTGACCTTCACGCCACCGGCGCTGCTGGAGGGCTCGGCGCTGACCATCGTTTCGCGCGCCCAGGAGGGCATGTCGCTGGTCCTGGGCAAGGCCTCGCCCGAGGTTTGCGCGGTGGCCAACTGCTCGACCTTCCCGGCGACCAAGGCCTTCATGATGCTGGTGGCCCTGCTGATGCTGCTCGCGCTGTGGCTGCTGCTGACGCGCACCCGCGTGGGCCTGATCATCCAGGCCTCACTGACGCACCCTGAGATGGTCGAGGCGCTCGGCCACAACGTGCCGCGCGTGCTGATGCTGGTGTTTGGCAGCGGTTGCGCGCTGGCAGGCCTGGCCGGCGTCATCGGCGGCATCACCTTCGTGACCGAGCCCAACATGGCCGCCTTCATCGGCGCCATCATCTTCGTCGTCGTGGTCGTCGGCGGCATTGGCTCGCTGGCGGGCGCCTTCGTCGGTTCCATCGTCGTGGGCCTGCTGCAGACGCTGCCCCTGACCATCAACGGCTCCCTCGCCACGCTGCTCGGCAGCCTCGGCTTCACCGTCACCCAGGCCACGCCGGGCTACCCGCTGCTGCGCCTGACGATGGCCGAGGTCGCGCCCATCCTGCCCTATCTGCTGATGGTGCTGATCCTGATCTTCCGGCCCAAGGGCCTGCTGGGCACGCGGGAAGACTGATCCGATGAGCAAGCGCAAGGATTTCCATTTCAAGCCCCATAACGTCGGGCGCTGGTTCGTCTGGGGTGTCTTCGCCCTGATCCTCTTCGTCGCCCCGCGCATCTGGACGACCGGCCTGGCGCAGACCATGCTGACGCAGATGGGCATCGGCGTCATCGCCTGCCTGGCCTACAACATCCTGCTGGGCCAAGGCGGCATGCTGAGCTTCGGCCACGCTGTCTACAGCGGCATGGGCGCCTTCCTCGCCATCCATGCGCTGAACATGGCCGGTGCCGGCACACTGGGCATTCCCGTCAGCCTGATCCCGCTGGTGGGCGGCTTGGCGGGCCTGGTGTGCGCGGCGCTGCTGGGCTATGTGTCGACGAAGAAGGCCGGCACGCCGTTCGCGATGATCACGCTCGGCATCGGCGAGCTGGTGTTCGCGCTGACGCTGATGCTGCCCGAGTTCTCGGGCGGCGAGGGCGGCGTGTCCAGCAACCGCGTCATCGGCAAGCCCTTCATGGGCATCAGCTTCGGCCCGCAGATCCAGGTTTACTACCTCGTCGCCGTCTACTGCTTCATCTGCACGGCGGCCATGTTCGCGCTGACGCGCACGCCGCTGGGCCGCATGCTGAACGCCGTGCGTGACAACCCCGAGCGTGTCGAGTTCGTCGGCTACGACACGCACTGGGTGCGCTTCATGGCCTTCGCCATCTCGGGCTTCTTTGCTGGCGTCGCGGGCGGCCTGGGGGCGATCAACGCCGAGATCGTCAACGGCAGCGACGTGCTGCACGCGGCGCGCTCGGGGGCCTATCTGCTGTTCACCTTCCTGGGCGGCGCGACCTTCTTCTTCGGTCCCATCATCGGCGCCGTGCTGATGGTCATCTGCGGCGTGCTGCTGTCGGAGCTGACCAAGGCCTGGCTGCTCTACCTGGGCCTGATCTTCCTGTTCATGGTCATGTACGCCCCCGGCGGCTTTGCCAGCCTCATCCTGATGAACCTGCGCGTGGCGGCCTTCGGCAAGCTGAAGAAGCTCTGGACGTCCTATCTCGCGCTGGCCGGCACGGCGCTCGCGGCCCTGGTCGGCGCGGCGACCATGATCGAGATGCTCTATCACCGCCAGCTCAACGAGGCGCTGGGCCCCGAGCTGCGCTTCATGGGCGCGACGCTGAACAGCGGCGGGCTGGACGCGTGGTTCGGCGCCGGCTTCCTCATCGTCGTCGGTGCGGGTCTTTTCGAGCTGGTGCGCCGCCACTATGTGCACGAGTGGGGTGAGATCCAGGAAGACATCGAAAAAGAAATCAAGCGGAGGGAAGCCCTGTGAGCACGGCCTACGCCCTCGAACTGCGCGACCTGCGCAAGAGCTTCGGCAAGAGCGAGATCATCCGCGGCGCCAACCTGGCCGTGCAGGCCGGCGAGCGCGTGGCCATCATCGGCCCCAACGGCGCCGGCAAGAGCACGCTGTTCAACCTGATCAGCGGCCGCTTCGCGCCGACCTCGGGCGAGATCCATCTGCATGGCCAGCGCATCGACGGCAAGAAGCCTTACGAGATCAACCGCCTGGGCCTGTCGCGCAGCTTCCAGGTCTCCAACCTGTTCACGCGACTCTCGGTGTTCGAGAACATCCGCTGCGCGGTGCTGTGGAGCCTGGGCCACCGCTACGCCTTCTGGAAGTTCCTCGCCGACCTCGAGGATGCCAACGACCGCACCGAGCAGATCCTCGAGATGATCAAGCTCGACCGCAAGCGCGACGTGCTGGCCATGAACCTGACCTATGCCGAGGCGCGGGCGCTGGAGATCGGCATCACCATCGCCGGCGGCTCCAGCGTCATCCTGCTGGACGAACCCACGGCCGGCATGAGCAAGAGCGAGACCAAGCGCTTCATCCAGCTGATCCGCGACGTCACCGTGGGCAAGACCCTGCTGACCGTGGAGCACGACATGGGCGTCGTCTTCGGCCTCGCGGACAAGATCGCTGTGCTGGTCTATGGCGAGGTCATTGCCTTCGACACACCCGAGGCCGTGCGCGCGAATGCACGCGTGCAGGAGGCCTATCTGGGCTCGGTGCTTGCAGAAACTCAGGCGGCGGCGGCATGACCCAGCAGCGCATCCTCAAGCTGGACAACGTCCACGCCTTCTACGGCAAGAGCCATGTGCTGCATGGCGTCAGCATGGAGGTCAAGCCGGGCGAGATCGTCAGCCTGCTGGGCCGCAACGGCGCTGGGCGCTCCACGACGGTCAAGACCATCATGGGCCAGGTCGATGCCAAGGGCTCGGTGTGCTGGGGCGACGTGGAGCTGGTGGGTCGCAAGGCCTACGAGATCGCTCATATGGGCCTGGGTTACGTGCCCGAGAACCGCGACATCTTCCCCAAGCTGACCGTGCACCAGAACCTGATGCTGGGGCAGAAGTCCAAAGCCAAGAACCCGCGCTGGGGCTTCGAGGACATGTACAAAATGTTCCCGCGGCTGCGCGAGCGCCAGCATACCGAGGCCGGCGTGCTCTCGGGCGGCGAGCAGCAGATGCTCACACTCTGCCGCACGCTGATGGGTGACCCCGACCTCATCATGATCGACGAGCCCACCGAAGGCCTGGCACCCAAGATCGTCGAGCTGGTGGCCGAGTACCTCAAGGAGCTGAAGAACCGCGGCATCGCGGTGCTGCTGGTCGAGCAGAAGCTGGCCATCGCGATGGAGATCTCCGAGCGCTGCTACGTGATGGGCCACGGCCGCATCGTCTTCGAGGGCTCGCCGGCGGATCTGCGCGCCAATGCCTACATCCGCAAGGAGTGGCTGGAAGTGTGAGGAGCGCTGCTCAGTCGCCCCCAGCCGCCGGCAGGTTCGCCCGCGCCGCTTCCGCCAGCTCGGCGCCGTTGCGCCCGGCCTGCGGGAACACGGCGGTGCCCAGGCGCACACCCACCTGCATCAGCCGGCCGTCGACGCCATAGGCGCCTCTGAGCGCCTGCCGCAGCCGCTCCTCGACGAGCTCAGCCTCGGGCGCGCCGGCCGCTACCAGCAGCACGGCAAAGCAGTGCTCTCCCATGTGCACGACCTCGTCCGCGCTGCGTACACGGTTGCGCAGGCGCAGGCTCACGGTCTGGATCAGGTTGTCGCGCTCGGCAGGGCTCAGGGTGTCGTCAGGCCGTGCCAGCAACTCGACCTGCAGCCACAACAAGGCGAGCTGCTCTCCCTTGCGGCGGCACTGCGCGAACTGGCGCGACACGCGCAGGCCGAATGCGCCGAGCGAGTCCACCTTGGGCACCTGCGTGAACGTGCCGGCGCGATCGGGCGGGGGAGGGTCGTCGGCGAGCTGGGATTGGAGCATGGCATCACGCGTTGGATTGGACGGCGCTGGCGGCCACCTGGCCGATTCACAGCGGGGTGAGGAGCAATGAATGGGCGGCCCGCGGCTTTTGCCGGCTCCCTGGCTTGGCTTGGACATCGCTCCTCATCCTCTTAAACGGGGGATATCCGCCAAACCCGACATCGGGATGCAAAAAAGTTGCCGCTTGCCGGCAGCAGGCTCGTAACCAACCCCTGCGCCGGCGTTACCAGCCGTTAGAGTGCGGCCGGTGCAAGCCATCACCCAATTGCTGCAGGCCGCCGGCCAAGGCGACCGCGCCGCCGCCGACCAGGTGGTGGCCCAGCTCTACGTCGACCTGCAGCGCCTGGCGCGCCGGCATGTGCGCGACGCGGGTCATCTGACGTTGCTCGACACGACGGCCCTGGTGCACGAGGCCTGGATGCGTGTGGCCGGCGCCCAAGGGGCTGATTTCCCGGACCGGCGCCACTTCCTGGCCTATGCCGCCCAGGCCATGCGTTCGGTTGTTGTCGACCTGGTGCGCGCCCGGCGGGCCGAGCGCCGTGGCGGTGGCGAGTTGCATCTGACGCTGGACACCGCCGTCGCCGACCAGTTGCCCCATGGCGACGCCGACGTGCTGCGAGTGCACGAGGCCCTGGACGAGCTGGCCCAGGTGGAGCCCCGCCTGGCCCAGGTCGTCGAGATGCGCTATTTCGCTGGCCTGAAGGAACCAGAGATCGCCGCGGCTCTGGGCGTGACCGAACGCACCGTGCAGCGCGACTGGCAGAAGGCCCGCCTGTTCCTGTCCATGAGCCTGGCGGGCTAGTCCATGGACAGGCAACGCTGGCTCGCCCTGAGCCCTTTGCTGGATGAGCTGCTGGACCTGCCCCCGGCTGCCCGCGAGCATCGCCTGGAGCGGCTGCAGACAGAGGACGCCGACGCAGCCGAGCAACTGCGGCGCATGCTGGCGCGCGCCGAGGAGTTGCAGCAGCAGGGCTTCCTGAGCGAGCCCGTCGTGGCGCAATGGCAGGAGGCGTTGGCCTCGGTGCCCGACGACACACCGCCGCCCGACCTGGCCGGCCAGGCCATCGGCCCCTATCTGCTGGAGCGCCAGCTGGGGCAGGGCGGCATGGGCACAGTCTGGCTGGCGCGGCGCGCCGACGGTCGTTTCGAGGGCCAGGTCGCGGTCAAGTTCCTGATGGCCGGCCTGTTCGGGCGTGGTGACGCGGGTCGCTTCGCGCGCGAAGGCGAGATCCTGGCCCGCCTGTCCCACCCTCACATCGCCCGCCTGCTGGACGCCGGCCTGCACCAGAGCCAGCAGCCCTATCTGGTGCTGGAGTACGTCGATGGCCAGCCCATCGACCTCTACTGCCGCCAGCAGCAGCTCGATGTCGAGGGCCGGGTGCGCCTGTTCCTCGACGTGCTGGGCGCCGTGGCACATGCCCATGCGCGGCTGATCCTGCACCGTGACCTCAAGCCCAGCAACATCCTCGTGACGCGCGAGGGCGACGTGAAGCTGCTGGACTTTGGCATCGCCAAGCTGCTGGCCGATGCGACCCAGGCGGAGCAGGGGGCCGCCGCCACCGAGCTGACGCAGCGCGCCGGCAGCGCCTTCACACCGCAGTTCGCCGCGCCCGAGCAGGTGCAGCAGTCAGACGTGACGACGGCCACCGATGTCTACGCCTTGGGGGTGCTGCTCTATCTGCTGCTGGGCGGCCATCACCCGACCGCCGACGACACGCAGACGCAGCTGGACCGGCTCAAAGCCGTCGTCGAGCATGTGCCGCGGCGGTTGTCGGACGTGGCGGCCAGCCAGGACGACACCGTCATCGCCGGGCAGGCGCGGCATCTGCGCGGCGATCTCGACACCATCGTCGCCAAGGCGCTGAAGAAGGCGCCAGCCCAGCGCTACGCGAACGCGCAGGCGTTGTCCGAGGACTTGCAGCGCTGGCTGGACCATGAACCCATCCGTGCGCGCCCGGACAGCCGGCTCTATGTGCTGGGTCGGTTCGTGCGCCGCCACCGCGTGCCCGTGGCGGCTGGCGGTGTGGCCGTGGGGGCCCTGCTGGCCCTGACGACCACCAGCCTGTTGCAGGCCCACCGGGCGGAACAGGCAGAGCAGCAGGCCCAGGCACGGCGCCAGCAGGCAGAGGACGTGCTCAGCTTCATGCTGGGTGAATTTGCCGACAAGCTGCGCCCCATCGGCCGCCTGGAGTTGCTGGACAGCGTGGGCGGCAAGGCATTGAAGGTGCTGGACAGCTCGGGGCCGCTCAGTGCGTCTGATCGGCTGCAACGGGCCAAGGCCTTGACCGTGATCGGCGAGGTCAGGGTGTCGAAGCGGGACCTGGAGAGCGCGCAGGAGCCGCTGGAGACGGCCACCGAGCTGCTGCAAGGCGATCCTCCCGCGGCCGACATGACGGCGGCCTGGCGCAAGGCTCAGGGCGCCGCGGCATTCTGGCAAGGCGAGGTGTTCTTCCGCCAGCGCCAGCTCGAACCCGCCGAGAAGCACTGGGCCCGCTATCGCGACGTCAGCGCGAAATGGCTGCAGGCCGATGCAAAGGACGCGGATGCGCAGCTGGAGCTGTCCTATGCCGAGAACAGCTTGGGCAGCCTGTGGTTGAGGCAGGGGCAATTCGCTCAGGCGGAAGAAGCTTTCAGGCATTCCCTGGTGCTCAAGGAGAGCTTGCTCGCCAAACGCCCCGACGACGCCGCCTTGCAGAGTGATTGGGGAGATACCGTCAGTTGGCTGGGCGGGCTGCTGCAGTTGACGGGGCGGTATGCGGGTGCTGCCCAGGCGTTCAACCGCGCGCTGCCGCCTGTGCAGTCGCTGCGCCAGCGGCACCCTGCGGACCTCGAATGGTTGAAGCGCGAGACCGGGCTGCTGCTGAATCTGAGCGACACCCAGATGGCGGCCGGCCTGAGCACTTTGACGGTGCTGAGCCAAGCCAAGTCAGCCGCGGATCAATTGCGGCGAGGTGACCCCGCCAATGTGAGCTGGGCTTTCCTGGCCCTGGAGATTGACGCCAACCTGCTGGCGCAACGGGCCGACTTGCCGCCAGACGCGCGCGCCGTACAGGCCTTGGCCCTGCTGCAGAAGCTGGAGGGTCTGCGACCGGGCAAGCCGCCCCTGGACAGCTGGCTGCCTCGTTCGGTCCGGCTGTTGGAACTGGCGGCCAGTCCTGCTTGTGCAAGCCCGGCGTGCGAGGCGCGCGACCAGGCCCTGGTGCGAGTCGAACAACGCTTGTCCGCCGTGATGGCCAAGCGCCCCGTATCCCTGGAAGCCTTGAACGCAGCGGTGCGACTGCAATTGTTCAAGGCGAACCTGAATGCTACTGACGCGTCCGCCAGGCAGGCGGCTTGCGGCCAGGCGCAGCAACTGCTGCAGCTTCGCGCGGGATGGCTGCAGGCGCATGCCGAGTTGACTCAACGTTGGCTCGAAGTACAGAAATGCCTGGATCCGCGAGTCGTCGACCAGCCTGACTGGCAAGCAGGCCGTGCCTGGCTGCATCGGCAGCGTGAGATGTAGCTGCCACCTCTTTCCCCACCACAACCAGAGAAGTCCCTATGTCGACCTTCGTTCCTCCCTACACCGTCACCGTCACCGGTACCGCCGGTGGATTGGCGCAATGCGCTTATGTCGATGGCAATGGCCAGCCCGTGCCGTCGGGCACAGTGCTCACCACGACGACCCCCGCGGGGCAGGATGGTGAACTGCCGTTCTCCTTCGTTGAAACGACGGTCGGCGGCACGAGCCTGCGCCTGGTGGGTGCCGCGGTGAAGACGGTTGGCAACGACCCCACCATGAACCCCTACAACTACCTGCCAGCCAGCAGAACCGAGTCGGACGGCGCCTGGTGGGACGGCGTCATCGTTCCTTGGTCTGCCGATACCTACACCCGGCGTGGCGTTGTGTTGCTGTTCGCTCAGATCAGCGCTACGGGTGACATGGTGAACTTCTTTCCCAGCTCGGACCCGCAGACGCAGAACGACCAGTCGCAAGGCTGCGACTGAGCCCGCAGGACGACGGGCTCAGCCCAGGCCCAGCCCCGTCAGCCGCTGGTAGCGCTTGCGCAGGAAATCCGCCGCCATGCGGGCGTCGCTGCCGACACGCTCGCCGATGTAGAGCTCCTGGCGGCGCTCGGCGATCTGGGTGCGCAGCCGCGCGGCCATGATGTCCAGCGGCCGCATGCCGCCGCCCTCGGCACGTTCGATGGCGATGCGCAGTTGGTGCATCTGCAGGTTGTGCAGCAAGGCGGTCTGCGCCTGCACGACGCGGATGCGGCCCTGCACGAGGTGCTCGCACAGGCCGAGCCAGGCGCGTACCGCGTCGGCCGGGCCGCCGATGACCTTCTCGGGCAGTTCGCCCGCAGCGAGCAGCAGCGTTTCCAGCCGGTGGCGGTCGCTGTTCGCGTAAGCCTCGTTGACGATCATCATGCGCTGCTCGCAGACCTCGCGCTCCGGGCCGGAGGGCGCCAGGTCGGGGTGAAAACGCATCGCCGCGCGCCGGTACAGCGTTTTCAGGCTGGGCGGCGGCAGGTCGGTCATGGGGCCCGTGGGTTCGGGCGGCAGCGGCGTCGCGTCGGGCAGGGCGGGAACATCGGGCCAGATCTTGGCGCGCTGGGATGCCGACACCGGGGCGTCGACACCCTGGCGCTTCAAGGCCTCGGACAGCAGGGCCGTGGCCTGGTGCAGCTGGGCGTCGATCTCGTCGAGCTCGCGCATCAGCGGGCCCAGGGCCTCGAGATAGCGCTGGCGAAAGCCGAGCAGCTTGGCGCGAGAGCCATCATGGTCGGCTTCCAGCACGGCGAGGTAGCGCTGCAGATCCTGCAGTTGTTCGCGTCGCCGCGACAGCTCGTGCCTCGTGATTGCCATGCTCGCCATGAGCCGCGATTTTGCCTGGGCCAGACGGAGAAACGGCCCGAGAAGTCTGATTTCTCGGGCCGTTATGCCAGGGATTTACCTGGGTGTTACTGAGATGCGGCCGACGCGGGCATCTCCGCGGTGCTGGCCGCCGGTGCCGCCACGACAGCCGGGGCTGCGACGGGCTCGGGGGCCTTGCTGCCCGCAGGCAGCGGCAACAGCGGCACGATCAACAGGGCCACGATGTTGATGATCTTGATCAGTGGGTTCACGGCCGGGCCGGCGGTGTCCTTGTAGGGGTCGCCCACGGTGTCGCCGGTGACAGCGGCCTTGTGCGCTTCCGAGCCCTTCTTGTGCAGCACGCCCTTGTCGTCGGTGAAGCCTTCCTCGATCAGCTTCTTGGCGTTGTCCCAGGCGCCGCCGCCGGTGCACATCGAGATGCCGACGAAGAGGCCGGTCACGATGGTGCCCATCAGCAGGCCACCCAGTGCCGCCGGGCCGAGGATCAGCCCAACCAGGATGGGTGCCACCACGGGCAGCAGTGAAGGAACGATCATTTCCTTGATGGCGGCAGTGGTCAGCATGTCGACCGCGGCGCTGTAGTCGGGCTTGCGCTGGCCGGCCATGATGGCGCCATCGGCGAACTGCTTGCGCACCTCGACGACAACGGCACCGGCGGCCCGGCCGACGGCTTCCATCGCCATCGCGGCGAACAGGAAGGGGATCAGGCCGCCGAGGAAGAGGCCCAGGATCACCTTGTGGTCGGACAGCGAGAACACCTCGTGCATGCCACGCGCTTCCAGCGCGTGCGTGTAGTCGGCAAACAGCACCAGCGCAGCCAGGCCGGCGGAGCCGATGGCATAGCCCTTGGTGACGGCCTTGGTCGTGTTGCCCACGGCGTCCAGCGGGTCGGTGACGTCACGCACGGAAGCCGGCAGCTCGGCCATCTCGGCAATGCCGCCGGCGTTGTCGGTGATGGGGCCGTAGGCGTCCAGCGCGACGATGATGCCGGCCATGCTGAGCATGGAGGTGGCCGCGACGGCGATGCCGTACAGGCCCGCCAAGGCAAAGGCCGCGTAGATGGCCGCGCAGACGAAGAGCACCGGCCAGGCCGTGGACTTCATCGACACACCCAGGCCGGCGATGACGTTGGTGCCGTGCCCGGTGGTGGAGGCCTGCGCCACGTGCTGCACCGGGTGGTACTGGGTGCCGGTGTAGTACTCCGTCACCCAGACCATGGCCGCCGTCAGCGCGAGGCCGACCGCGCAGGCGCCGAACAGGGCCATCGCGCTCGTCGTGCCACCCGTGCTCAGCTCTATGGGGCCGGGGAACATCGCCTTGGTGACGAAGAAGAAGGCGATCAGGCTCAGCACGCCGGCCACGATCAGGCCCTTGTACAGCGCCGGCATCACGTTCTTCATGCCGGGACTGGCCTTGACGAAGTAGCAGCCGATGATGGAGGCGATGATGGACACGCCGCCGAGTGCCAGCGGGTAGACGACGCCGGCCAGCGCGCTGCTGCCGGTGATCATCAACGCGCTGAGCGCCATCGCGGCGATCAGCGTGACCGCGTAGGTCTCGAACAGGTCGGCCGCCATGCCGGCGCAGTCGCCGACGTTGTCACCGACGTTGTCGGCAATGACTGCCGGGTTGCGCGGGTCGTCCTCGGGGATGCCGGCTTCGACCTTGCCCACCAGGTCGGCACCGACGTCCGCGCCCTTGGTGAAGATGCCGCCGCCCAGGCGCGCGAAGATGGAAATCAGCGAGGAGCCGAAGGCCAGGCCCAGCATGGGCTTGAGGGCCGTGCTGTCATGCCCGCCGCCGATGGCCATGTAGAAGCCGCCCACGCCCAGCAGGCCCAGGCCCACCACCAGCATGCCGGTGATGGCGCCGCCCTTGAAGGCGACATCCAGCGCCGGGCCAATGCCCTTGGAGGCGGCCTGCGCGGTGCGCACATTGGCGCGCACCGAGATGTTCATGCCGATGAAGCCGCAGATGCCCGACAGCACCGCGCCGATGACGAAGCCGATGGCCGTCGTCGTTCCCAGGCCCGACACCGCGATGGCGATGGCCAGCACGACGCCGACGATGCCGATGGTGCGGTACTGCCGGCCGAGGTAGGCGGCGGCACCTTGCTGGATCGCCGCGGCGATCTCCTGCATGCGGGCATTGCCCGCATCCTGACTCAGGATCCAGCTTCGTTGGATGAAGCCATAAAGAACGGCCGCGAGGCCGCAAGCCAGCGCGAAATACAGCGCCACTTCTGTCGACATGTATGAGTCTCCTGTTTAGCGTGTCATCTGTGGCCCGCGGCAGGGTATGCCGGGGCTCGGCGGCCGAGCTTAAGGGCCGGGTTTGACGGCCGGGTTGCACGTTTACCAGCGATGTTGGGGAAACCTAGAATGCGGGTTTTCCTTAGCCCTAAAAGACGACCATGAGCCTGCACAACGTGACCCCCGGCGCCAAGGTGCCTGACGAGTTCAACGTCATCATCGAAATCCCGATGAATGCCGACCCGATCAAGTACGAGGTGGACAAGGAGAGCGGTGCGCTGTTCGTCGACCGCTTCCTGACGACGCCTATGTACTACCCGTGCAACTACGGGTACATCCCCAGGACGCTGGCGGACGACGGTGACCCGGTCGACGTGCTCGTCATCACTCCCTTCGCGCTGACGCCCGGCGTCGTCGTGACCTGCCGCCCCCTGGGCGTGCTGATGATGGACGACGAGGCCGGTGGCGACGCCAAGCTGCTGGCCGTGCCCACCAGCAAGATCCTGCCCATGTACGACCACTGGCAGAAGATCGAAGACGTGAACCCGGCCCGCCTGTCCGCGATCCAGCACTTCTTCGAGCACTACAAGGACCTGGAGAAGGGCAAGTGGGTCAAGGTCAAGGGCTGGGAAGGCCCGGAGAAGGCCAAGTCCGAGATTACTGAAGGCCTGGCGAATTACGCCAAAGACCTGCCGAAGTAAGAGCGGGCCGTCCGGCCGTTGAAGAGCGCCTGAGCGGGTCTGAGGCGCTCTTTTTCATGGCGTCGCCGCGGGGCTGAAGTGCTCGGCCAGCAAGGCGGCGGCGTTGACCGGCTTGTAGAGCGTGGCGTCGAACAGGCCCGCCAGTTCGGATGCGAGCGGGCGATCGACGAGGGCGATGCACCGGCGTGACGCACCGCTGGCACGCCAGTGCTGCACCTGTGCAAGGCCGTCTGCATCCAGCAGGCAGGGGTCGCACAGCAGCAGATCCGCCGGCGCAAGCAGCGCGCCGGGCGCGGGCCGCAGCACCTCGACGTTGGCGGCGAATAGCAGTTCGGCGACGCGGTCGGCATGGCCCTGCGGCGCGTCGATCAGCAGCGCAAGCAGGTCGGTCTCGGCGGTCTCGACAGGTGTGACGCCGTCGGCGGGCATCAGGACCTCCTCGGCGCGACCTGCGCTCAGCGGCAGCAAGAACGAGAAGCGGCTGCCCTGGCCCACGGCGCTGTGCAGTTCGATCTGGCTGCCCATGGCCTCGACGATGTGTTTGGCCACCGCCAGGCCCAGGCCCGAGCCAGCCTCGGCGCGCTGATTCTCTTGCGGCGGAGCTTGCCAGAAGGGTTCGAACAGCCGGGCCTGGTCCGCGGGCGCAATGCCGCTGCCGGTGTCAGCCACTTCGAAGCACCAGACGCCCGGCGCCGTACTGCTTGGCATGACGCTCAGTTCGATCTGACCGCCGGTAGTGAACTTGGCGGCGTTGGACAAGAGGTTGAGCAGCACCTGGCGCAGGCGCTTGGCGTCGGCCAGCACCACGGCCGGCAATTCCGGGTCTATGCCTGCCCGAAAGGCGTTGCGGTGCTGGCGCGCCAGCAGCTCGCCTTGCTTTGCCAGCTCGTGCAGCAGGCCGTGGATGTAGAGCGGAGCGGGCACCAGGTCCAGCTCATGCAGCTCGCCGCGCGAGAACTCGACGAGCTCATCGATCAGCGCCAACTGGTAGCCCACGCTGTGCTCCACGCTGGCGCGCAGTTGCTGGTCGCGCCGGCCGCCGCCGCCGAGCAGGCGCAGATAGCTCACCGTCGCGGCCAGCGGTGCGCGCAGGTCGTGGCCAATGAAGGCCAGCAGGCGGCTGCGCTGCTGGTGCTGGCTGCGGGCCTCCTGCAGCGCATCGCGCAATTCGCCGGTGCGCTGCGCCACCTGCCGCTCCAGCTCCTGGCTGCGCGCGGCCCGCTCCTGCAGCAGCTGCGCCTGCGCGGCCAGCTCGGTGCGGCGCTGCTGCACCACCTGCTGCACCAGGGCCATCAGCAGGATCAGGTGCGACAGCAGCAGCACGACGGGCGTGGTCAGCCACATCACCGGCCCCAGCTCCAGCCAGCCCAGCACATAGGCGTAACGCGGCAGCGCGCCCACCACCGCAGACGCCATCACCAGCGCGGCCCAGCCGGCCAACGGCAGGCGACGCCACCAGGCCCAGCCGGCCAGCACCAGGGTCAGCAGGCCGCACAGCCCCGTCAGCGCGTTGACGAGCGGCGCCACGGCCCGGTAGTCGCCCCACAGCGCGGTCAACAGGGCGGCGCCGATGGCGAGCCAGGCGGCAGCCAGCGCCCAGCGCAGCGCCGCCGCGGCGCGGCGCAGTGGCAGGATGGCTGCCACGGCCAGCGAGTTCAGCAGCTGTGCCGTGCCCATCAGCACCACCAAGCTGCGCGGCGCCCAGCCGGTGGCGTTGGGCCAGAGGTACTGAAAGCTCAGGCCGTGCAGGCTCAGCTCGTAAAGGCCGTAGGCCGCCACCGAGCCCGCCATCAGCGCGAATGCCGCCCGGCGCCAGAAGAAGAACAGCAGCAGATAGCCGGCGGCGGCCAGCATCTGGTTGCCGGCCAGCACGGCGATGGCCAGGGTGGTGTCGCGGTTCTCAGTGAAGCAGTCGCGCGGCCGGCACAGCAGCGCGTCGAAGGAGGCGTAGGTGCGGCCCGACTCGCGCAGCATCAGGCGCAGCGGCCGGCCGGGCTCCGGGCGCAGCTCGAAGCTCACGTCGCTGGTGTCCAGCGGCCATTGCTCGTGAGGCACCCGCAGGCCAGCTTGCGTGTAGCGCCATTGCCCGTCGGGCGCCTGGACCCACAGCTGCGCGTGCTCGATGCGCGTCAGCGTCATCACCAGCCAGAGCGTCTCCGGCTGGGCGTTGGCGGGCAGCTCCAGCCGGGCCCACAGCGCGGTGCGCGTGTAGCCGGGGGTGCGCAGATGGCCGGTCGGTTGGTGGGGCTTGAACTCGCCGGCTCGCGCCTGTACGTCGTCCAGCGTCAGGGTGCCACCAGGGTCTTCAAGCAGCTGCCAGGCCGGCTGAGGTGCGGGCTGCGCGTGCAGCGGCGCCCAGGCCGCCAGGCTCAGCGCGATACAGAAGAATCGGTACAGCCAGCGCCGGATCAAGAGGCGCCGCCGTCGCGCTGCAGCTGGCGCCAAGCCTGCGGCGTCAGCCCCAGTCGCTCGCGGAAGGCGGTGGAGAAGTTGGACGCCGTGGTGAAACCCACGTCGAAGGCAATGTCCTGCACGCTCATGGGCGTGGCGGCCAGCAGGTGGCAGCCGACGCGGATGCGCTCCTCGCTGATGAAACCCGACACCGTCAGGCCGAGGTGCCTGCGAAACAGCGTGGACAGGCGTCGCTCGCTCAAGCCCAGGCGCTCGGCCAGGTCGCCCACCGAGGGCAGGTCCTCCAACTGCTCGCCAATGAGCTGGGTAGCTGCGTTGACGAAGGCCAGTTCGGGGTCGTGTGCGCCATCGCAGCGCCCCGGCGCGGTCTTGGCGCGCGGCAGATGGACGTAGACCCGCGCCAGCACCTCGTCGGCCAGAAAGGGCTTGGCGATGTAGTCCACCGCCCCCAGGCGCAAGCCGTCCAGCCGTTGCTGCGCGCTCGCCTGGGCAGAGAGAAAGATCACCGGGATCTCACAGGTGGCCGCATCGGCCTTCAGTAGCCGGCACACGGCGTGGCCGTCCATGCCAGGCATCAGCAGGTCCAGGAGGATCAGGTCGGGCCGCTGCGCCTGGGCGCGGTGAAAGCCGCTGAGCCCGTCGGCGGCATGGAGCAGCCGGTAGTGGCGGGCCAGCAGATCGTTGAGCTGGCGCAACTGCTCGGGCGCATCGTCGATCAACAGCAGGCGGGCCGCCCCGGGCGGGGTTGCGTCTTCCTGCATGGTGAAGGGCGCACTCATTGCGGCGATTGTCAACTGTCTTTGCAGACTGTTTACATCTGGTTATTTTCGCCAGGCGACGAACCAGCACAGGTTCGCTGCGGTTTGGCAAAGGTGCGGCGACCGAAGTGCGGAGAAAGTCACGTCTGCTCGGGGAGACGAGCGCTGCGCAGCGGGATCGCTGGCGGCCAGCATCACCTTTGGGGAGAGCCACCATGAAGACACGTCAGTCCGGCAAGACCAAGCCTGCCCGCCAACAGCACCCTATCCGCGTGATGCCGGCGCTGTCGCGGCTCAGCCTGCTGGTCGCGATGGGGTTGGCACCGGGCATGGCAGCCCAGGGTGCCAGCTACACCGACTCGGTCAGCTTCAGCGCCACGGGCGTGAACCTGTGGGGCTCGGCCGGGGGCACGGCGATCGCGACCAATCTGATGCAAACCGCATGGGGTAGCTACGCTGGTGCCGACCCAACGGAAATGTTCAAGATCGGCGGCATCAGCCGCAACTGGTTCGGCGACTACGGCGCCGAGGCCAGTATGAGCAGCTCCGGGCGAATCGGGTTGGAGGTCTCGTCCAGCGCGCGCGGCGGTTCGCTGGATTTCAGCCAGAGCTTCACGCCTTTGCTGACGCTGCCCGACACCAACAGCTTGATCAGCAAGCAGATCTTCACCGTCAGCGCGCGCGACACCCTCGGCGCCGCCGCCAAGCTGACGCCCTATTTGCCCAGCGTGCAGGCCTCGATATCCGGTACGTTCGATTTCAACGCCAGGATCTCGGTGCTGGGTTGCGTGATCGCCTGCACCGGCGCCAGCTTCGATTTCGGGCTGAACCCCGGCAAGTTCCCGCTGCTCAGCTACGACAGCGGCGCGAAATCCATGCTCACGATGTTCGGCGTGCCGGTGCCGACGCCTATCCTCGGCAAGGAGACCTCGATCGGCGCCGGCACCGTGCTGATCGACACCGTCAAGAACAGCGATTGCTCGGGCGTCGGCGGCGGTGGCCTGCATTGCGCCAACGACGTGCTGCGCGGCGGCTGGGAGCTGGTCAGCATGCTGCCGCCCTTTTACGGCGCCGAAAACCCGCTGCACTACCAGGCGTCGAAGAACGGCGTCACCGTGAAGACCGACTTCCTGAGCGTCAATGCCGGCCCCGCGGTCGACATGGCCTTCGACTTCGCTCCCACGGTGTCGGTGTTCACCAAGCTGGTGTTCGACAAGCCGGTGCAGGAAATCCTCACCAACGCCAACGGCAGCGAGTCCTTTATCAACCATTTCGACGGCATGGTCAGCTTTGCACTGGGCAGCGACATCAAGCTGCGGTTTGACGGCGATGTCGGCAAGCTGACGGGGCGCAATTATTACCTGGGCGACGCAAGCGTCAAGACCTCGGTGAGCGCCGACCTGAACCTGAGCCTGCGCAACAGCTTTGTCTGCGGCGTCGAAATCAGCGTGCCGGGCTTCAGCCTGGGCGGGACCGAGTCCTGCCTCTACCAGACCGAGAGCAATGCCAGCCTGGCCAAGCTGGACGTGTACTCAGGCTCGACCCAGATCAATGGCGTGCGCACCACCACCGTGCTGCAGGGCGGCTCTGGCCCCATCGACCAGTTCTCGGCCGGCGGCCAGACCAACTACCACGCCGGCGCGGTGCTGAAGAATCGCGGGCGCGGCGTGCTGACCACTTTTGCGTCTGGCAGCAGCACTGACATCAGCGGCAGCGGCAGCCGCATGGACAACGGCGACTACGCACGCGCGCTGCTGGTCGCGGGCGCCAGCCTCACGGTGGCGGGCGGCGGCCGCATCGACAACACCCACGGCGCCCAGATCGAGATCGCATCGGGTGGCGTGCTGCAGGTGGGCAACGATGGCACGCTGTACAACGAAAAGGCCTTTGTCGAGCACTGGACCGAAAGGGTGGGCAAGCGCGATACCTACATCTGGGATCAGCTGAACCACAAGGAGCAGAAGGCGGTGCAGGTGGGCTGTGACGATAAGCACGGCGATTTCGATTTGGGCACCACCAAGGCGACCTGCAGCTACAGCGTCAACGAGCCGCGCAGTCAGGCGCATCCCGACAGCTTGATCAGCAACTTCGGCCTGCTGATTATTTCCGGCAAGCTCAGCAACCATGGCGTGATCGACAACAACGGCAGCCTGATGCTGATGCCCGACACGCGCGGCAACACCACCAGCATTGCCATGGACTCCGCCGGCGGCAGCATCAACAACCGCGGCACGCTGTCTCTGATGGGCGGCCTGGTGCTGGGCAGCCCCAACGCTGGCAGCTTCAACCTGCTATCCGGCAAGGTCGAGGTGTCTGGCCCACTCTCCATTGCCGCCGGCTACACGCAGGTTCTCGGCGGCGAGATGGCTCTGAGGACGGGGGGCTCGCTGAACATCGCCGGCACGCTGCAGGTCGGCCGCGGCGGCGACGTCTTCGACTTCATGGGCAACCCCGACGGCAGCTGGGGCTGGCTCAACGGTGCCGCCACGGTGGCCAAGGGCGGCATGGTCGTCTTCAATCTCGGCGGCGCCAATGGATACAACGCCACCCTCAGCGGCGAAGGCAGCGTGCACTTTATGGGCCCCGGCGTCCTGGCTATGAGCGAGCCACAGCTCTACACCGGCGCCACCGAGATCAGCGGCGGCAGGCTGCAGGTGTACTCCACCACCCAGTCCGGCGAGTTCAATATCGGCGGCAGCGGTGCGCTCGAGTTCTTGGTGACCGGCAAATACGACCCGCCGCGTGACTTCGAGCGTGACACCCGTTTCATCGGCACTGGTGTGCTGCGCAAGATCGGCCTGGGCCACATCGTCTGGAGCCGCAGCGCTGCCACCTTTGCCATGGGCGCCGGCGGCCTGATCGATGTCGTGGAGGGCTCGCTGGTGGGGGGCTCCTTCGGCAACGAATCCTGGGTCGACAACCAGGCCGATCTGCGCGTCGGCAAGGGCGGGGCCTTCTACGGGGTGGAGGCCAATGTGCGTGTCGGCGCGCTGAGCGGCGAGGGGCGCATTGAATCGGGCTATCCGGGCGCCGGCTACAGCAGCTTCGTGTTCGGCGTGGCGGATCGCTCGGGCAGCTTTGCCGGGGTGCTGGCCAACACCAGCACCAACACCTCTGGCGAGCGCATCGGCAACTTCACCAAGGTCGGCAGCGGCACTCAGACCCTCACCGGCGCCAACAGCTTCACCGGCGTCCTCAGCATCGAAGCCGGCACCGTGCGCGTGGGCGATGGTGGCACGCAGGGCTCGCTGGCCACCCGCAGCATCGTCAACAACGCGGCCCTGGTGTTTGCGCGCAGCGATGACACGCTGTACGAGGGCGTGATCGCCGGCAGCGGCAGCCTCTACAAGCAGGGCGCGGGCACGCTGCGCCTGATCGGCGACCACAGCTACACCGGCCCCACCAGCGTGGAGGCCGGCCGGCTGGTGCAGGAGGGCGCGCTGCGCACCAGCGGCTACAGCATCAGCCGCGGCGCGGTGCTGGATCTGCAGGTGGACCAGGGCTCCCGCAACGGCGCGGTGGACGTGCAGTTCGTCGGCGCCGGCGTGCTGCGCAAGAGCGGCGCCGGCACGGCTCGCTGGGCGCAGACCCGGGCCCGCTTCGCGATGGAACAGGGCGGGCTGATCGACGTGCAGGGCGGCACCTTGGTCGGCGGCTCCTACGCCAACGAGGACTGGACCCTCAACAAGAGCGGGCTGAACGTGGCCGCCGGTGCCGTCTTCGACGGCGACGAGGCCAACGTGCGCGTCGATGCGCTCAGCGGCGCCGGCCGCATCAAGTCCGGCTATGGCGGCTCCGGCTACTCCGCCTTCACCTTTGGCGTGGGCAATGGGTCGGGCCACTTTTCCGGCGTGCTGGCGAACAGCGAATCCACCGGCAACTTCGTCAAGGAGGGCACGGGCACCCAGGTGCTCAGTGGCATCAACACCTACACCGGCACGACCCGGGTGCAGGCTGGCGAACTGACGCTCAACGGCTCGTCGCTGAGCAGCGCCTTCAGCGTCGACGCGGGCGCCTCGCTGGGCGGCAGCGGTGCACTGGGCAGCCTGGTGCTGGCCGGCAAGCTCGCGCCCGGCAACTCGCCGGGCCAGTTGAGCGTGGCGGGCAACGCGACGTTTGCCGAGGGCGCCAGCTATCTGTGGGAGATCGCCAATGCCAGCGCCGCCGCCGGGCTGGGGTACGACCTGCTGAGCGTCGGCGGCACGCTGAGCCTGGACGCCAGCGCGGCCAACCCGTTCACCGTCACGTTGAAGTCGCTGCTGGCGAACGGCGGCGCGGGGCTGCTGGCCGGTTTCGACGCCCAGCACAATCACAGCTACACCCTGGCCTACGCGAGCGGCGGCATCCTGGGCTTCTCGGCCAAAGAGTTCAGCATCGACGGCAGCGGTTTCGCCAATTCGCTGATGGGCGGCCACTGGTCGGTGGCGGCCACCGGCAATGCGCTGAACCTGAACTTCACCGCCGCCGTGCCCGAGCCCGAGAGCTACGCGATGTTGCTGGCGGGCCTGCTGGTGGTGGGGCGGGTGGCCAGGCGTCGGCTGGGCGGAGTGGCTCGACCCTGAGATCGGCCATGGCCGGGTTCAAGGCACTGACTTGAACGGTTGGTGCTCGCCCAGCTCGTCGATATAGCCCGCCATCGCTTCGCCCTCGCGTGCCAGGAAGTCATTGACGGCATCGGCAAAGGAGGGGTGGGCCAGCCAGTGGCTGGACGCGGTCGGCGTCGGCATCAGGCCGCGCGCCATCTTGTGCTCGCCCTGGGCACCGCCCTCGAAGCGCTGGTAGCCGTTGTCTATGCACCAGGCCAGCGGCTGGTAATAGCAGGCGTCGAAATGCAGGTTGGGGATGTGCTCGACGGCGCCCCAGTAACGGCCGAAGGCGGCGCGGCGTTCGGGGTCCAGCGCGATCAGCGAGGTGGCGACGCGCTCGCCCGCCCGCAGCGCCGTGAACATCAGCCAATGCTCGGGCATGTCGCTGGCCATGCGGGCGAAGAAGTCGCGGCTCAGATAGGGCGTGCTGTGGTGTTCGCGGTAGGTCTGCTGGTAGCAGCGGTAGAAGAAGTCCCAGTCCTCGACGCTGATAGCGTTGCCGGCGTTTGCCTCGAACAGGACACCCGCTTCGCGCACGCGGCGCTGCTCCTGCTGGATCTTCTTGCGCTTGTCGCGCTGCAGGCGCGAGAGAAAGGCCGTGAAGTCGGCGTCGCCCTCGGCCGTCCAATGGAACTGCACGCCAGCCCTTGCCATGCAGCCGGCTGCTGAAAGCGCCGCCTGGTCAGCCTCATCGCCGAACAGCACGTGCAGGGACGACGCCTCAGTCTCCCTGGCCAGGGCCCGCAGCGCCTGCGCCAGCAGTGCCCGTGCTTCATCGTCCACGGCCAAGAGCCGGCTGCCCGGCACGGGCGTGAAGGGCACGGCCACCAGCAGCTTGGGGTAGTAGCTCAGCCCATGGCGCTGGTAGGCGTCGGCCCAGGCCCAGTCGAAGACGTATTCGCCATAGCTGTGGGTCTTCAGATAGGCCGGGCAGGCCGCCAGCAGCTCCTCGCCCCGCCACAGCGAAACGAACTGCGGCTGCCAGCCCGTGCCGGCCCCGGCGCTGCCGCTGGCATGCAGGGCGCGCAGATAGGCCAGGCGCATGAAGGGCGTGGGCCGCGCCTGGGCAGAAAGCAGGGCGTCCCAATGGTCTTGCGGCAAGGCGTCGGGTGAAGCGTCGACCCGAATGACAATGCTGCTCTCGTGTTCTGAATCGCTGTCGCCCATGCCCTCGCCCTTGAAGATTGCCCTGGCCCAGATCAATGTCGTCGTCGGCGATCTGGTGGGCAACGCGGACCGCATCATTGCCCAAGCGCGCGCGGCGCACACGGCTGGGGTTGATCTGCTCGTCACGCCCGAGTTGGCGCTGTGCGGCTATCCGCCCGAGGACCTGCTGCTGCGCCCGGCCTTTCTTGAGGCCTGCGACGAGCAGTTGCAGCGCATCGCGGCTGAGCTGGCGGGCTGCGAAGGGCTACATGTCGTGGTTGGACACCCGCGCGAGCGCGAGGGAGGGGCGGTGCGGGAGCGCAGCTGGTCGCTGCCACCCTGCCTGAACGTCGCCTCGGTGCTCGCGGGCGGCCAGGTCGTCGCCAGCTATGCCAAGCGCGAGCTGCCCAACTACCAGGTCTTCGACGAGCGGCGCTATTTCTACTCCGGCAGGGATGCAGGGCTCGGTGCCGTGGTTGTCGACGTCAGAGGCCACCGTGTGGGCCTACTGATATGCGAGGACGCCTGGTTCGAGGAACCCGCCGCGGCCGCCAAGGCCGCAGGTGCGGAGCTGCTCTGCGTCATCAATGCCTCGCCCTTCCACATCGGCAAGGTCGAGGAGCGCGAGGCCCACATGGCCGAGCGCGCCCGCGCCGTGGGCCTGCCGCTGCTCTACGCCCACCTGGTGGGCGGGCAGGACGAGATGGTCTTCGACGGCGCGTCCTTTGCCGTGCAGGCCGACGGCGAACTGGCCATGCGCGCGCCGATGTTCGAGGAGGCGCTGACCATGCTGGAGTTGGACGCCGGTCGGCTGAAGGGCGGCATCACCCCTTTGCCCGAGTACGAGGCACAGGTCTGGCAGGCCCTGGTGACCGGCGTGCGCGACTACCTCGGCAAGAACGGCTTCCCGGGCGCGCTGATCGGCTTGTCGGGGGGCATTGACTCGGCCCTGGTGCTGGCCATCGCTGTGGATGCGTTGGGTGCCGACAAGGTGCGCACCGTGATGATGCCTTCGCCCTACACGGCCGACATCTCCTGGATCGACGCTCGCGACATGGCCGAGCGCCTGGGGGTGCGCTACGACGAGAAGTCCATCGTGCCGATGTTCGATGCCTTCAACACCACGCTGGCCGAGGAGTTCAAGGGCCTGCCGCTGGATGCCACCGAGGAGAACATCCAGGCCCGCATCCGCGGCACGCTGCTGATGGCGCTGTCCAACAAGTTCGGCAGCATCGTGCTGACGACCGGCAACAAGAGCGAGATGGCCACCGGCTACTGCACGCTCTATGGCGACATGGCGGGCGGCTTTGCCGTCATCAAGGACGTGGCCAAGACCCTGGTGTTCCGCCTCGCCCGCTGGCGCAATGCGCAAGGCGCCGAGATCATCCCCGACCGCATCATCACCCGTCCGCCCTCGGCCGAGCTGCGCCCCGACCAGAAGGATGAGGACAGCCTGCCGCCCTACGCGGTGCTGGACGCCATCCTGGCCCGCTACATGGAGCAGGATCAGTCGATCGCCGAAATTGTTGCCGCCGGTTTCAAGCCGGAGGACGTCGAGCGCGTCACCCGGTTGATCAAGATCAACGAGTACAAGCGCCGCCAGGCGCCAGTGGGCATCCGCATCACCCACCGCGGCTTTGGTCGCGACTGGAGATATCCCATCACCTCCAGGTTCCGTGCGTAAACTTGGGTGAACCTCGCAAACTGGAGCGCTCGCAATGAAGCAAATCACCGCCATCATCAAACCCTTCAAGCTCGACGAAGTGCGCGAGGCGCTGGCCGAAGTAGGCGCGTCGGGCCTGACGGTCACCGAAGTCAAGGGTTTTGGCCGCCAGAAGGGGCACACCGAGCTCTATCGCGGCGCTGAATACGTCGTCGACTTCCTGCCCAAGGTCAAGGTCGAGGTCGTCGTGAAGGACGACGAGGTCGACCGCTGCATCGACGCCATCCTGAAGGCCGCCAAGACCGGCAAGATCGGCGACGGCAAGATCTTCGTGCTGCCGGTCGAGCAAGTGGTGCGCATCCGTACCGGCGAGACGGACGAAGCCGCCGTCTAACGCTGCGTCAGCGCGAGCTTCGCGCCCAGGGCGACGAAGGTCGCTGCAAAGCTGCGGCGCAGCCAGGCCATCGCGGTCTCGCTGCCGAGCACATGCTCGCGCATGCGTGCGGCGAACGCGCCGTAAAGGGCGAACACCCCGAAGGTCATGGCCATGAAGAGGGCCGAGAGCTGCAACATCGCCAGCGTCGGCGCTGCTTCGTCCTTGGCGATGAATTGCGGCAGGAAGGCCAGGAAGAACATGGACAGCTTGGGATTGAGCAGGTTCACGAGCACAGCGTGGCGAATGACCTCCCCATCGGATCGAGTGGTGCCATCGGCTTCGACCTTCAGCACCCCCTGTTCGCGCCAGGTCATCCAGGCGATGTAGAGCAGATAGGCCACGCCGGCGAACTTGACGGCCTCGAAGGCCAGGCTGCTTGCATGCAACAGCGCCGCCAGGCCCGTGATGGCCGCCAGCATGTGGGGCACGACGCCGAGCGTGCAGCCGAAAGCCGCGATGACGGCCATGCGCGCGCCGCGCGATAGGCCGGTGGCGATGGTGACGGCCGCACCCGTGCCCGGTGAGGCGACAACGAGCAGGGACACGGTCAGGAATTCGAGGTTCATGGGGCACTCCTTGATGGAGGCGCCATGCTGCGGCGGATGCGGCCAGTGGGTCTTGAACGAAATTTCAGCGGCTGCGCGCCAGCATCCCAGGCGTCAGACCGAAGTTGCGCACAAAGCAGCGTGTCATGTGGCTCTGGTCCGCGAATCCGCTGGCCGCGGCGGCCTCTGCCAGCGACAGGCCCTCACGCACCAACCGGCGGGCACGCTGCACGCGGCGTTGCAGCAGATAGGCGTGAGGTGGCAGGCCGGTCAGCCGTGTGAACGCGCGCAGGAACTGGTAGCGGCTCATCGCCGCGTCGGTGGCCAAGCCTGATAGCGTCAGTACGGCAGCGGGATCGTCGTCAATGCGCTCGCGCGCGGCGGTGACACCGGCACTCACGGCGGGGCGCTCTACCGAAGAGGGCTTGAGAAGCCGCGCGGTCAGCGTCAGCAGTTCGGCGTCGGAGTGCAACGCGTCGTCCGTGGTGACCGCGTCGAACAGGGCGCGAAAGCGTGCCGTCATGAGGGCATCACGAATGACGGGCGCCTTGAACTCAAACGATGAACCTGGCGCGATGTCCGCTGCCGCATCCAGCAGCCGGGCCGGATCGACATAGAGCATGCGCCAGCACCGCCCGCTCGCATCAAAGGGCGTGCCGTCGTGCACCTCGCCGGGGTTGACCGTGATCAGGTCGCCCGCACCAGCCTCGACGACACCGCACCCGCTGGCCGATTTCTGCGCGCCTCGCTCGATGAGGCCAATGCCGAACTCGTCATGGGTGTGGCGGCCGAAGGCCAGTGCCGAGTCGGCCACGACCACCTCGACGCCGTCGACGTGGCTGGGGATCAGCTTGAAACCGCGGGCCTGCATGGCCCGACTGTGGCATGTCAGTGCCGCCCGGCCGTCCGAAGGCGCTGACGCGCCCCCTCGGGGGCAGCTCATGAAATGCGCGTGGGGGCTGCGTTGCCTCAGCGCAGGTGCTGCCAGACGGCGGCGGCCCAGATGCCGCCAGCAAGCACCAGCGCCATCAGCACGGCGGCGCTGGCAATGTCCTTGGCGCGCTTGGACAGCTCATGCCGCTCGAAGGACACACGGTCAACAACCGCTTCAATGGCGGAGTTCAGCAACTCGACGATGAGCAGCAGCAGCAGCGAGCCCAGCAGCAGCGCCGCTTGCTCCCAGGTGTTGGCCAACCAGAACGCCAGCGGCGCGGCAATGATGCAGAGCCAGGTTTCCTGGCGGAAGGCGCTCTCGCCGGTGTAGGCGGCCTTGAGACCGGCCCAGGAATAGCCGGCGGCGTGGATGATGCGGTCCAGGCCGGTCCGGCCCTTGTGCGGGTTGGTCATGGGGCACCCTTAGGCCTGCGGCCTTGTCCCGCCAGGCGGGAGCGAGTTTGCTTGGGACGGCCCGGCGCTGCGCTCATGAGCGCACGGGAAGTTGGGTGATGACGCGCGAACCGCAGAGGGCGTCGTGCAGGAATTGTCGCTGCGGGTGCAGGCGTGCAATCAGCAGGTAGCCGGCGATGCCGGCCAGCAGGCTGCCGATGATGGCGCCGCCGCCGTGCAGGCCCAGCGCCCAGACGCTGATCAGCGCCGGCAGGAACCACAGCCAGCTCAAGCAGTAGCGCAGCAACGCACGGCCCCAGCGCAGCGGCCGGCCGGCGGCGTCGGTGACGCGCAGATGCCAGGTCTTCATCGCCAGCGTCTGACCCGTGCGCGTCCAGAAGCCGACGAAGTACAGGCCCAGCACGATGAAAAGGCTCACCGCCATGCCCGTGCGACCCTCCAGCGCATGCTGCTGGCGCGTCAGCACCGAGTAGAGGAAGCCGGCGAAGAAGACCACGCCGAACAGCAGTACGCCTTCGTAGAGAAAGGCCGCGAAACGTCTCGCCAGGCCCGCAGGCGCGGCGTTCGTGTCGACCAACGCCGTCATGTGCGCGGTACGGACGCGGGTGGCGCCTTCAGCGATTTTGGCAGCAGCGTCTTGGGGTCCACCAGGGCCGGATCGGCCACCACCTTGGTCTCACCCGCTGCGTGGTGGGCCGGCAGGACGAGGCCGCGCGTGATCAGGACCGTCGTAGCACCCGGCTTGGCCTGGATGAGACTGCCTGTCACGGGTGTCGGCGTGACGAGCTTGGGCGCCGCGGGCACGATATTGGACTTGGGCACCGCAGTCAGCGGCTTGGCCACCGGGCTGGCGGCCTTGGTCTGGGCCTGACGGCGCGCAACGGCCTTGTCGGCAAGCTCCTGGCGTTTTTCCTGGGGCAGCGCCTGGTAGGCCTCCCACTTGGCCTGACGCTGCTCGGAATCCACCTGTTTGGCCACCTGGAAGCCGATGCGGGCATCGACTCGCTCGCCCGGCGTCAGATTGGCCCAGTCACGCATGCGTTCATGCAGGCGGTTGAGTTCGGCAGGCGGCAGCACGGCCAGACGCGGCGTCGCATTCAGCCACTTGCTGCGCTGGTTGGGGCCGAGCTTGTCCCAGTCCTTCGCCAGCGGTGCGAGGAGGTCGCGCTGCGCTGGCGTCAGTGCCTGCCAGGTCGGTGCGGCGGCCAGCGCGGAGACCGGCGACATGACAGGTGCTGCCGGTCGAACTGCGGGAGGGGAGATGGCCGCGCTTGCTGCAATGGCATCTGGCGCCGAAGCCGCGTCTTGTGTCTGCGCAAAAGCAGAAAACCCCGCTGCGGTGAGCAGCAGGGCAATCAACGGGCGGAGAGGGGCGGGAGGCCTCCGCGCGGCTCGGCTCATGGGCATCCGGTCATTCTTGACCGTCTCTCAGGAATTCGGCGAAGCCCGGATCGCTGAAGGCGGAGGGCGGCAGGTTGTCGCTGAGCAGCGCCGTGTCCACCTCAGCGGCGGCGACGATCTGTTCATGGATCTGGCCTTGTTGCATCAACAGCAGCCCGGCCAGCAGCGCCAGCAGCGGGAGGGCGGACGCAAGCTTGGACCATAGGCCGTTGTTGCCGCCGGCACCGCGCGGGCCGCCGCTCAGGGCCAGCGTCGAACCCATCTGCACCACCCCAGGGCTGGCCGTGCTTACCGAGGTGCGCGCAGCGCGGGCCTGGGCGGCGCGGGCCAAGGCTTGCTCACGTGCGAAGCGCAGACGTTCGGACACGTCATGCGGCAGTGTGGCGTTGCGCTCGGTCAGGCCAGCAGCGACACGCAGGCCAAAACGCGTGACGCGAGCATCCAGGTCGGCAGGGAAGGTGGAAAATTTCGACGGCGACTTCATAGCGTGATCCCCTTGGCCTTGAGCGACTTCGCCAGCGAATGGACGGCGCGGGAACAGTGAGTTTTGACACTGCCTTCCGAGCAACCCATCACAGACGCGGTCTCTGCAACATCCAGTTCCTCCCAGTAACGCAGCAGGAAGGCTTCGCGTTGACGCGTCGGCAGCTGTTCGACTTCCGTCTCGATGCGCTGCAAGATCTGCGCCCGGCTGACCTCATCCGCGGCGCTCAAGGCGCCCATGGCGCCTTCCTGGGTTTCAAGGATCTCCAGCAGGTCGAAATCACCGTCGCCATCGCCGCCGCCCTCGAACTCCGACATATTTGTCATGACGGCCCGGCGCGTCTTCTGGCGACGGAAGTAGTCCATCGTCGCGTTCGACAGGATGCGCTGGAACAGCAGCGGCAACTCGGCCGCGGGGCGGTCGAAATAGTTCTCGGCCAGCTTGATCATGGCGTCCTGGACGATGTCCAGGGCGGCATCGTCGTCTCGAACCACGTAGGCCGTGCGCTTGAAGGCGCGGCGGTCGACGGTACGCAGGAAATCGTTGAGTTCTTTGTCGGTGGCCAAGGCGGGGAGGCAGGTCCGGGCGGCAGCTCGGATTATGGCATTCGTCTGATACGAAGGCTCACACGATTTTGCTCGGCATAATGTTGCTTCGCACAAAGAGTCAATGGTCTCTCAGTGGCCGCCCGACTGGGGCTCCATCTGTTGATCGCGCAGGTTCCAAATCCGCTTCACGAGGGCGAGAAGAGGGACACCAATGGTTTTTCGTTAGAGAAATTCACAAAGGTTCTAAAAATGGACATGTCTGCCGCGGATATCAAGCGCGCCGCCCTGGCGCAGCCGAATTCCCAATCCCCCAATTCCACCGCGGAGCTCAATGGCTCCGAGATCCTCGTTCGCTGCCTGCAGGCCGAAGGGGTGCGCCATCTCTGGGGTTACCCCGGCGGCGCGGTGCTCTACATCTACGACGCCCTCTACAAGCAGGAAAGCATCCAGCACGTGCTGGTGCGCCACGAGCAGGCGGCCGTACACGCCGCCGACGGCTTTGCCCGGGCGACCGGCGAAGTCGGTGTGGCGCTGGTCACCTCGGGCCCAGGAGTCACGAATGCCGTGACCGGCATCGCGACGGCCTACATGGACTCGATCCCGATGGTCATCATCACGGGTCAAGTGCCAACGCCCGCGATCGGCCTGGATGCCTTTCAGGAGTGCGACACGGTCGGCATCACGCGCCCCATCGTCAAGCACAACTTCCTGGTGAAGGACGTGCGCGACCTGGCGCTGACGCTGAAGAAGGCCTTCCACATCGCCCGTACCGGCCGCCCCGGCCCGGTCGTCGTGGACATTCCGAAGGACGTGTCGCTCGCGAAGACGACGTTCAGCTATCCGGACCGCATCGAAATGCGCTCCTACAACCCGGTCAAGAAGGGCCATAGCGGCCAGATCCGCAAGGCGGTCCAACTGCTGCTGCAGGCCAAGCGCCCTTACATCTACACGGGCGGCGGCGTCATCCTAGGTGAAGCCACGGCGGAGCTGCGCCAGCTGGTCGACATGCTGGGCTTCCCCTGCACGAACACGCTGATGGGCCTGGGTGCCATGCCCGGCACCGACCCGCGCTTCCTGGGCATGCTGGGCATGCACGGCACGTACGAGGCCAACATGACCATGCAGCACTGCGACGTGCTGCTGGCCGTGGGCGCGCGCTTCGATGACCGCGTCATCGGCAACCCCAAGCACTTCGGTTCGGTCGAGCGCAAGATCATCCACGTGGACATCGACCCCTCGTCAATCTCCAAGCGCGTGCGCGTCGACATTCCCATTGTCGGCGACGTGAAGGACGTGCTGCAGGAGCTGATCGCCCAGCTGAAGGAAGCGCAGGCCAAGCCGGATGCGGACGCCGTCAACGCATGGTGGAATCAGATCAATGAATGGCGCGGCCGTGACTGCCTGGTCTACAAGGGCTCGGACGAGGTCATCAAGCCGCAGATGGTCGTCGACACGCTGTGGAAGCTGACCCGCGACCGCGACACCTACATCACCAGCGACGTCGGCCAGCACCAGATGTGGGCCGCGCAGTACTACAAGTTCGACCAGCCGCGCCGCTGGATCAACTCCGGCGGCCTGGGCACCATGGGCGTGGGCCTGCCCTATGCGATGGGCATCAAGCTGGCCAAGCCGGAGTCGGATGTGTTCTGCATCACCGGCGAAGGCAGCATCCAGATGTGCATCCAGGAGCTGTCGACCTGCTTCCAGTACAAGACGCCGGTCAAGATCGTCTCGCTGAACAACCGCTACCTGGGCATGGTGCGCCAGTGGCAGCAGCTGGACTACGGCGGCCGCTACTCGCACAGCTACATGGACGCGCTGCCCGACTTCGTGAAGCTGGCCGAGGCCTATGGCCACGTCGGCATCCTGGTCGAGAAGCCCAGCGACGTCGAGCCCGCGCTGAAGGAAGCGATGCGCCTGACCGACCGTACCGTCTTCCTGGACATCCGCACCGATCCGACCGAGAACGTCTGGCCCATGGTCAAGGCGGGCAAGGGCATTTCCGAGATGCTGCTGGGATCGGAAGACCTGTGAGCGCCTGAAATCGGCAGCTCTGGCTGGCGTTACCGCGCCAGTCGGGGTTGCCGCTGAAAAGCGCAAGCAGTCCGACACCCGCAGCGATCCACTCCACTCGAACCCGCAGCCAAGGTCCGCTGGTTACCGCCAGCGGCACTGAAGAGCGCGAAGGACGAAGAACCCATGAAACACATCATTGCTTTGCTCATCGAGAACGAGCCGGGTGCGCTGTCGCGCGTCGTCGGCCTGTTCTCGGCCCGCGGCTACAACATCGAGAGCCTGACCGTCGCGCCGACGGAAGACCCGTCCCTCTCGCGCATGACCATCGTGACGACGGGCAGCGACGAGGTCATCGAGCAGATCACCAAGCACCTGAACCGCCTCATCGAGGTCGTCAAGGTGGTCGACCTGACCGAGGGCAACTACACCGAGCGTGAGCTGATGCTCATCAAGGTGCGCGCCGTCGGCAAGGAGCGCGAGGAAATCAAGCGCACCGCCGACATCTTCCGTGGCCGCGTCATCGACGTGACCGAGAAGACCTACACGATCGAGCTGACCGGCGACGCCGGCAAGCTCGACGCCTTCATCGATGCGATCGACCGTGCGTCCATCCTCGAAACCGTACGCACCGGCGCCAGCGGCATCGGCCGCGGCGAGCGCATCCTGCGCGTCTGATCCGCCTTCACCCCAACACACCACAGTTTTTTCCTGGAGCGACCCATCATGAACGTCTACTACGACAAGGACGCCGATCTCAGCCTCATCAAGGGCAAGAACGTCACCATCATCGGCTACGGCTCACAAGGCCATGCCCACGCGCAGAACCTGAACGACAGCGGCTGCAAGGTCACCGTCGCGCTGCGCCGCAGCGGCGCGTCCTGGTCCAAGGCCGAAGGCGCGGGCCTCAAGGTCGCCGAGATCGCCGACGCCGTGAAATCGGCCGACGTGGTCATGATCCTGCTGCCCGACGAGCAGATCGCCGACGTCTACAAGAACGAGGTCGAGCCCAACATCAAGCAGGGCGCGTCGCTGGCCTTCGCACACGGCTTCAACGTCCACTACGGCCAGGTGCAGCCGCGCGCTGACCTGGATGTCTGGATGGTCGCTCCCAAGGCCCCCGGCCATACGGTGCGCAACACGTATCGCCAGGGTGGCGGCGTGCCTCACCTGATCGCCATCTACCAGGACAAGACCGGCAAGGCCCGTGACCTGGCCCTGAGCTATGCCGCAGCCAACGGTGGCGGCAAGGCCGGCATCATCCAGACCAGTTTCCGCGAAGAGACCGAGACCGACCTCTTCGGCGAGCAGGCCGTGCTGTGCGGCGGCGCCGTGGAACTGATCAAGGCGGGCTTCGAGACGCTGACGGAAGCCGGCTACGCCCCCGAGATGGCCTACTTCGAATGCCTGCACGAGCTCAAGCTCATCGTGGACCTGATCTACGAAGGCGGCATCGCCAACATGAACTACTCGATCTCGAACAACGCCGAGTACGGTGAGTACGTGACCGGCCCGCGCGTCGTCACCGAAGACACCAAGAACGCGATGCGCCAGTGCCTGAAGGACATCCAGACGGGCGAATACGCCAAGAGCTTCATCCTCGAGAACAAGGCCGGCGCTCCGACGCTGATCAGCCGCCGCCGCCTGACGGCCGAGCACCCCATCGAGCAGGTCGGTGAGAAGCTGCGCGAAATGATGCCCTGGATCAAGGCCAACAAGCTGGTGGACAAGGCGAAGAACTGATCGCCAGCCCGCTCGCTACAGATTGAAAGGCCGGTGCCGAGGGGCGCCGGCCTTTTTTGTTGGGGAACCGATCCGCTGCTTTCCGTCACGAAGGCTGGTGATGGCAGGCGCGCCTGCGCCGACGTTCAACTGTGGAGGTGCCTGATCTTGGACAAGTCGCTCCCTGAAACGACCGCTGTGCGCGAGGTGCTGGAGTCGATCAAGAGCACCGAGGTCGTCGTCGATGAAATAGTTGCGCCCGGTGCCGTGTCCTTGAAGATCGAGGCACGTGGTGGCGGCCGGGTCGTGGCCGCGGAAGCCAACGTGCCACTGCGGCTCACGGTCACGGTGATGGGAGCAAGCGGGCCGATGGACGCGGTCGCCACCGATGTCGTCCTGTCCTCTGACGGCAAGCTGTCCGGCGACGTGACGCTGCCGGCCAGTGCCTTTGCTCGCGGCGTCGCCGATGCGCAGGTGCAGTTCACCGAGGCGGCCCAGGGCGTCACGCTCACCGCTCGAAGTGGCGACCTGATGGCTGTCACTGCCCGGTTTGTCGTGCTGCCCGCGCTGGTGCCCTTCACAGGCCGCGGGCCTTTGGTGGCGAACAGAAACGAGATTCAGGGCAAGACCAGGAAGGCGCGCGCCGTGCTGCTTGAGCCGCCGCGCAACCCGGGGTCCGAGGCGCTGGCCATGCTGCGCGCCAAGCGGCCGATCGCTGGCCTGAATTCGGCTGGCCCCAACTCGAAAAAGGCAGAGGACGAACTCGGGGCAGGGCGGTCTGGCGATGCGGGAACGAACTGCCTGTGCTGCACGATGGGTGCGATCACGGGGCAGACGACGACGGCGCTGGTGCACGCAATGATCCGCGACAAGCTCGGCCCCGACATCCGGGCGGGGCTGGATGAATCGTGGAAGACCCAGGACAAGGAGCTTGTGGACGCCGAAGTGCAGCGGCGACTTGAAACGTTGATCGCCGATTACGGGACCATGCAGGACGAAAAGATCTGGTGGCGGCTGGAGAGCCTGAAGAACTTCATGACCAAGGCCTCGGACGAGGTGCCGGGCGAGGACGTCTCGGGGGACGCGCAACTGCGCGGTACGCGCGGTCTGATGGTTTCTGAGGCCAGGCGCCGCAACGCGGAGGCTGGCACCGATGGCATCCGCTACAAGGTCGTCCAGGACGGGGTGGCTGACACCGACCCGTTGAAGAGCAAGACCTATGCGCTGGATGGCGAGATGCAGGCGCAGATGGGCAAGTATCCCGACGGCACCCAGTTCCAGGTGTTCGTCTATGGGTCGATGCATCACTGGCTGTTCGCGGAAAAATACAATGGAAAGGTGGTGATGGAGGACTACCAAAAGTCCAAACCACCGGTCGGCATCAAGGCCTCAGCCAGCGGACCGACGGGCTACACGGGTGACGACGTGCCGCACCATCCGGTCGCTCAGGAGCAGTCAGGCGTTTTCACGCAGGGCTATTTCCTTGCCATCTGCCCGGAGTCGTTCGACGCCAGCCAGGCCTGGGCCGGCAACAGGGACTGGCCGCAGCTCACGATGTGAGGATCACGGCTCGTGAATCACATCCGCGTGCCGCCGGCCAGCAGTCTCAACGTCGCCCCATCCCGCTCCCCGTTGTAGAGCTTCTCCAGCGTCCGTCCAAACAGGTGGTCCGGCTCGCCTGCCACCGACTCGAACAAGGTCAGGCAGGACTTGAACTTCATCGCGTCCAGGTCGCCCAGGATGCGCTCGGCCGACTTGCCCTCGTGAGCCTGCATGGCTTGCACACAATCACGCAGCCGCGCGCCCAGCACCGGATGGGCGAGATAGGCCTCGGCTTCCGCGCGGCCTGCGATGCCGTATTCATGCGCCATGGCGCTGCGCCCCAGCCCGCGCAACTGCGGCAGCACGAACCAGATCCAGTGACCGGTCTTGCGGCCGGCCTTGAGCTCGGCCAGCGCCTGCTCGTACCGCCCCTGCTGAGCCTGAACGAAGCGGTCGAGTGTGCTCATGGCATGCCGTTGTGGGCTCGCAGCGCCTCGACGGCTTCATCGGGCAGCCAAAGCAGCGTGTTCAGATAGTCGTCCAGGCAGTCCACCAGTGCCGCACGCGGCCCCTCTCGCCAGGCAGCCGAGCCATAAAAGGCATCCTGCTGCGCAACCAGTTGTTCCCGGCTGTCGAACGCGCGGATCAGGAAGAAGCTCTCGTGCTCATGGTCCGAGCGCCCAAAGGCCACGACGTCCATGCCGCTGGCTCGCACCAGCGGCAGCGCAGCCTGTACCGCAGGGACGAAGCGCTCGGCGCAGCCGGGGTTGAGCTTGTAGGTGCGGACCTCGATCAGTTTCATGGTCATGAGTTGGAGTGGATGCGCACTGCATGCTAGGCCTTCGCGAATGCCGAAGCAGGGCCCCCTGAGCTATCCTGCCGCCCATGATTCCCGAGCCCACCGAGGACGACGAGCCCAGCCTCGCCGTCCGCCCCCGCCGCAAAGGCATCTACGCTCTGCCCAACGCGATCACGCTGGGCGCGCTGTTCAGCGCCTTCTATGCCATCGTCATGGCCATGAACGGCCGCTTCGAGGTGGCCTGTGTTGCCATCTTTGCCGCTGCCATCCTCGATAGTCTTGATGGCCGCGTCGCACGCATGACCAATACCCAGTCAGCCTTCGGCGAGCAGATGGACAGCCTGTCCGACATGGTGGCCTTCGGTGCCGCGCCGGCGTTGATCGTCTACATGTGGGCGCTCAAGGACATGGGCAAGCCGGGCTGGATTCCGGCCTTCGTCTATATCGCCGGCGCTGCACTGCGGCTGGCACGCTTCAACGTCAACATCGGCGTGGTGGACAAGCGCTATTTCCAGGGGCTGCCAAGCCCCGCGGCAGCGGCGATCGTGATGGGCCTGATCTGGGCCGTCGTGGATCGGAAGGAGTACACCGGTGTCCAGCCCGGGGGTTGGGTCGCCTGGGTGGCTTACGGCATCACCTTGTTCGCCGGGCTTTCGATGGTGACGAACGCTCCGTTCTACAGCTTCAAAGTCTTCGACCGGCGGCGCAGCGTGCCCTTCATCGTGTTGGTTGTGATCATGCTTGGCATCGGCCTTGCCGCACTCGATCCATCGCGCGTTCTCTTCGGTGTCTTCTGCGTCTATGGCCTGTCGGGGTATGTCATCTATGGCTGGCGCAAGTCCAAGGGCAAGCCCGTCAGCGTCATCTCCACCAGCACCGACGAGCCGGATGAACGTGGCTTGCATCAATAGCCATTCATGCTAGATTCCCGACCCATGAGCCGCGCCACGCGAATTAGCCTGCTACTAGCCCTAGAGGAACCACGGGTTCGCTAGTCAGTCGCGCACGTACGCTCACACCTGACCCCAACGGCCCGTATGCAACCGCAGCGGGCCGTTCGTGTTTTCAAAGGCTGCTGGTTGCGCCACCCACCCTCGGATGGAACACCCATGTTGAAGCAACCGCAGCAAAAGTACCGCTCCTTCGCCCCGATCGCATTGCCGGACCGCCGCTGGCCCGATGCCGTGCTGACCCGCGCGCCGATCTGGCTGAGCACCGACCTGCGTGACGGCAACCAGGCGCTGATCGAGCCGATGGACATTGCCCGCAAGCTGCGCATGTTCCAGCAGCTCGTGAAGATCGGCTTCAAGGAGATCGAGGTCGGCTTCCCGTCGGCGTCGCAGACCGAGTTCGACTTCATCCGCCTGCTCATCGACGGCGGACACATCCCCGACGACGTGACCATCCAGGTGCTGACGCAGGCGCGTGCCCACCTGATCGAGCGCACTTTTGAGTCGCTGGATGGCGTAAGGCGCGTCATCGTCCACGTCTACAACGCGGTCGCACCCATCATGCGCCGTGTCGTGCTCGGCACGGACGAGGACGGCATCGTCGAGCTCGCGGCCTCGCACGCCCGCCAGATCAAGGAGCTGGCCGCCGCACGGCCAGGCGTGGACTGGCGCTTCGAGTATTCGCCCGAAATGTTTTCTGGCACCGAGCTGGCCTTCAGCAAGCGTGTCGTCGATGCGGTGACGGCGGTCTGGCAGCCGACGCCCGAGCGCAAGTGCATCATCAACCTGCCGTCCACCGTCGAGCACAGCACGCCCAATATCTTCGCGGACATGATCGAGTGGATGCACCGCAACCTGGCGCGCCGCGAATCCATCGTGCTGTCCGTGCACCCGCACAACGACCGCGGTACCGGCACGGCGGCTGGTGAGTTCGCGCTGATGGCGGGCGCTGACCGCGTCGAGGGCTGCCTGTTCGGCAACGGCGAGCGCACCGGCAACGTCGACCTCGTCAACATCGCGCTCAACCTTTACACCCAGGGCGTGGACCCGCAGCTCGATTTCTCCGACATCGACGAGGTACGCCGCTGCGTCGAGCATTGCACGCAGATCCCTGTGCATCCGCGCCACCCTTACGTGGGCGACCTCGTCTACACCTCCTTCTCGGGCTCCCACCAGGACGCCATCAAGAAAGCCTTCGCAGCCCGCCGGGAGGGGGAGATTTGGGACATGCCCTATCTCCCCGTCGACCCCAAGGACCTGGGCCGCAGCTATGACGCCGTCATCCGCGTGAACAGCCAGTCAGGCAAGGGCGGCATCGCCTATCTGCTGGAAGCGGAATACGGCCTGGAGCTGCCGCGGCGCCTGCAGATCGAGTTCAGCCAGGTCGTACAACGCGTCATGGACGACGCCGGCAAGGAACTGACGGCCGCAGACATCTATGCCATCTTTGAACGCGAGTACGGCATCGGTGACGCTGGCGCGGCCGTCGTGCAGCCGCAGATGACCGAAGTAGCGGGCGGCGCGATGCGCCTGTCGGCCGAAATCGTGTTGGGTGGCTGGATGGGCCATGTGCAGGGAGAGGGCAACGGTCCCATCGATGCCTTCGTCAACGCGCTGTCGACACGCCTGGGCCAAGAGGTGCGTGTGCTGGACTACCACGAGCATTCGATCGGCAGCGGCGCCGATGCGCGCGCGGTGGCCTATCTGGAGCTTCGCGTGGGCGACGTGACTCGCCATGGCGTCGGCATTGATGGCAGCATCGTGCGTGCGTCCATGCAGGCCATCCTGTCCGGCCTGTCTCGCGCACCGGTGGCCGTGCCCCAGATTCGAGAGGAAAACGTGCGATGACCGACAAACTGATCATCTTCGACACCACGCTGCGCGATGGTGAGCAATCGCCCGGCGCGTCCATGACGCGCGAGGAGAAGCTGCGCATCGCCCGCCAACTGGAGCGCATGAAGGTCGACATCATCGAGGCCGGTTTCGCGGCATCGAGCAATGGTGACTTCGAGGCGGTCAAGGCCATTGCCGCGGCGGTCAAGGACAGCACGGTCTGTTCACTGGCCCGCGCCAACGACCGTGACATCTCACGAGCGGCCGAAGCGCTGGCACCTGCTCACCGGGCTCGCATCCACACCTTCATCGCCACCAGCGAACTCCACATGGAGAAGAAGCTGCGCATGACCCGCGAGCAGGTGCTGGAGCAGGCCATGCTGGCGGTGCGCTTCGCGCGCAACCTGTGCGGCGACATCGAGTTCTCGCCCGAGGACGGCTACCGCTCCGACATCGACTTTCTCGCCCGAGTCTGCGAGGCCGTCATCAAGGAAGGCGCCGGCACCATCAACATCCCCGACACGGTGGGCTATGCCATTCCCGAGCTGTATGGCGACTTTCTGCGCCGCCTGCGCGAGAAGGTGCCCAACTCCGACCAGGCCATCTGGAGCGTGCACTGCCACAACGACCTGGGCATGGCGGTCGCCAATTCCCTGGCCGGCGTGAAGATTGGCGGCGCTCGCCAGGTGGAATGCACCATCAACGGCCTGGGCGAGCGCGCCGGCAACTGTTCGCTCGAAGAGGTCGTCATGGCCGTCAAGACGCGGCGCGACTATTTCGGCCTGGATGTCGGCCTCGACACGTCGCAGATCGTGCCGGCCTCCAGGCTGGTATCGCAGACGACCGGCTTCGTCGTGCAGCCCAACAAGGCCGTCGTCGGCGCCAACGCCTTCGCGCACGCCTCAGGCATCCACCAGGACGGCGTGCTGAAGGCGCGCGACACCTATGAAATCATGCGCGCCGAGGATGTGGGCTGGGCGGCCAACAAGATCGTGCTGGGCAAGCTGTCTGGCCGCAATGCCTTCAAGGCGCGGCTGCAGGAGCTTGGCATCCAGTTGGAGAGTGAAGCCGAGGTCAATGCGGCCTTCCAGCGTTTCAAGGATCTGGCCGACCGCAAGAACGAGATCTTCGATGAGGACATCGTTGCCCTCGTGATGGACGAGTCGGTCATCAACGACGCCGAGCACTACCGCCTGCTGTCGCTCGCCCAACGCAGCGAGACCGGGGAGCGCCCGCACGCAGCCATCGTCTTCGCCGTGGGGCTCCAGGAGCATCGCGCGGAAAGCGACGGCAACGGTCCGGTCGACGCGACGCTGCGCGCCATCGAGTCGGTCGTGCAGTCGGGGGCAGAGATGCTGCTGTATTCCGTCAACGCGATCACGGGTGGCAGCACGGAGTCACAGGGTGAGGTGACGGTGCGGCTGCAGCATGCCGGTCGGGTGGTGAACGGGGTCGGCGCCGACCCCGACATCATCGTGGCGTCGGCCAAGGCCTACTTGAGCGCACTGAACAAGCTGCAGAGCAAGGCCGAGCGCGTGGCAGCCCAAGGCTAGCCCGCCGTCGCGCCCAGAAGCGTCGAGTTTTTTGACAGTCGCAGCGCGGCATTGGCAGCGTCCTTTGCTAAACCGTTGATCGCTCTGAGTTTTTCCATCAATCTTGTGGATGGTCCGGAAATTGCGTGACGTCGGCGTCCGCATCCGAAACCCTGGAGTACCCATGTCGTCGATCGCCCGCCTTCTGAAAGCCTTCACCCTCTCCGTCGGTATCTTGGCTGGTAGTTTGGCTGGTGCAGCGCCCACGATCAGCTATTCGGGCGGCGTTGCAGTCGGCATCCAGGACCTGGAGGTCGATGGCCTGACCTATGACGTTTCCTTTGTCTTCGGGCCCTACAACACGGTCTTTGCCTCTGACGCCCCGACCTTCCTCGGCGACGAGGCGGCTGCGAATGAGGCGGCGGACGCCCTTCTGGCGGTTCTGGGAGCGCCTCCCACCGTCGTCATCGGCGACCCGTCGAGCTGCTGCGGGGTTCTTTGGGTGGCGTTCGCTGACCAGTTCCAAGGCAATATTGGCCAATACCAGGCAACGCAGACGGGCTATCAGGATGGCACCGGCGCCACCTGGCAGCGTTTTGGGTCGTTCGTGGACTCGAAGACGGCCAACCGCACCGAGAACAATTGGGCCTTTGCCGTGTTCACCCCGAACACCGTGCCTGAACCGGGCTCGCTGGCCCTTGTTGGCTTGGCAATCGCGGGTCTCGGCGTCGCGCGCCGCCGCGCTTCCTGATCGGCTAAGGATGGCGCCACGCCGCGCCAACATCCCGCACCCCCATTGCTGCTGTAACCGCCGTGATCCCTGTCACGGCGGTTGCAACCGTTTCCATGTCCCCGTGGAATTTGGCGCGCAAAGCAGCCGCTGCTCCTGCTTCAAAAGGCAGCCTACCGCCCGAGAATGACGCCCAGAGGCACTCGCAGGCAACGAGCGGGTCGATCGACTGAGCGGCAATCCTTGGTATTCGGGGCCGACCCGATTCCCAGACGCTGTCAGCCAAGGCCTACTTGCATGCGTTTGGAGCCCGTTGCGAAGCGAAAGAGCCGGTGGCAAGCCCTGAGGTGACGGCCCGTCAATACGGGACAAGAGTTCACTTGAGGTATTTCACTTAAGTTCTTATCTTGTCGGTACTTTTGGCGTCACGTACACTGCCGCCTGCGTTGGGGACCTCCGTTGAAGACATTTGCCGCCGCTTTCCTGAGCCTCACCTTCCTGGCCGCGCTGCCTGGCGCCGCCACGGCAGCCGCCGACACGACCCAATCCAGGGCCATCCGCACTCCCGTCAAAACCGCCGCCGTGCCCACGCGCAAGGTGCGCTCGGTCGTGCTGCGCAGGGCGGTCGCGCCCGTTATCTCGGCTGTGCCCACCTTCGGGCAGGTTGCCGGCCTGCACCAGGTGGATGACCCGCTGGCCCTGAAGTCCAGCGTGGCCTATGTGCTGGACCAGGACACCAACGAGGTGCTGTTCTCCAAGAATCCCCAGGCCGTGCTGCCCATCGCCTCCATCACCAAGCTGATGACGGCGTTGGTGGTGGTCGAGGCCGGGCTGTCGCTGGACGAGAAGATTTCGGTCACCGATGACGACATCGACACCGAGAAGTTCACCCGCTCCCGCCTGGCCGTCGGCACGACGCTGACGCGCGGCGACATGCTGCACCTGGCCCTGATGGCCAGCGAGAACCGCGCCGCCCATGCGCTGGGCCGCAACTACCCCGGTGGCCTGGACGCCTTCGTCGCCGCGATGAACGCCAAGGCCGAGAGCCTGGGCATGGCCGACACCCACTATGTCGAGCCCACCGGCCTGTCGAGCCGCAACCAGAGCAGCGCCGCTGACCTGGCCAAGCTCGTCAATGTGACCAGCCAAGTGCCGCTGCTGCGCGACCTGTCCACCTCCCGCGAAGCGCGCGTGGCCCTGGGCAAGCGCCTGGTGCAGTTCCACAGCACCAACGGCCTGCTGTCCAACCCGCTGTGGGACATCGGCCTGCAGAAGACCGGTTTCATCAACGAGGCCGGCAAATGCCTGGTCATGCAGGCCAGCATGGCCGGCCGCAAGCTGATCATGGTGTTCCTGGATTCCAGCGGCAAGGCGTCGCGGATCGCCGATGCCGAGCGCATGCGCAAGTGGCTGGCCAGCCAGGGCGAGACGGCGACCGCCTCTGCCAAGCTCTGAGCGGTTGAATCCAATGAAAACACGGCGCCTCGGCGCCGTGTTTTGCTTTGGCTTCAGACGCGGTGGCCCAGCGCCGACGAGATCTGAGAGGCCGTTTCCTTCAGCCGGACGACCCAACTCTCCTCCAGCCGGTCGGCCGGTGCTGAGATCGACAAGCCGGCCACCAGCTTGGCTTGGTCGTCATAGATGCCGGCCGCCATGCACCGCACGCCCAGCTCCAGTTCCTCATCGTCGCGGGCAATACCGCGCTGGCGCACCATGGCCAGCTCGCGCTCGAGTGAGCTGATGTCGGTCAAGCTGTTGCGCGTGTGACCCGACAGGCCGGTGCGCGTTGCGTAGGCGCGCACGCGCGGGCTGTCGTCGCTGGCCAAGAAGAGCTTGCCCACTGAGGTGAGGTGCAAGGGCGCGCGGCCGCCCACGGCGCGCACGACCTGCATGCCCGAGCGTTCGGAGTAGGTGCGTTCGATGTAGACAATCTCGTCGCCCTGGCGCACCGACAGGTTGACCGGCTGGTGGGTGAACTTGTGCAGCTCGCGCATGGCCGGCAGGGCGGCGTCGCGCACATCCAGCCGCGCCTTCACGAGGTTGCCCATTTCCAGCATGCGCATGCCGAGTCGATAACTACCGGCTTCGGGGCGATCCACGTATCGACCGAGGGTCAGGTCATTGAGAATCCGGTGCGCCGTGGAGGGGTGCAGCCCGGTAGCCTCGGACAAGGCCTTCAGCGACACCGGGTCCTGGTGGCTCGCCAGCACGTCCAGCAGAGAGAACATGCGCTCCAGCACCTGGATCGCCGGGGTCTGCTGGGCCTCTTTGGATTTCATGGCTTCATTGTGGGGGAGATTGCCAGTGTTTTGTATGGCGAAAGCGGGCTTCAGGAGGTGGCAAGTGGGCCTTGCCCTGGCGATAGCCAGCATGGGCGCAGCCCAGGCCGCGGAGCCGGCTTCTGCTGCGCCGGCCCCTGGCGAGTCACGTTGGGCCCGCGCGCCGCGGTTGTACGGCCGCATCACGGCCAATGAGTTGGGCCTCGTCATCAACACGGCCGACCCCTATTCCGTCACCGTGGGTGAGTACTACGCCAGGCGCCGCGGCATCCCGGCCGAGCAGATCCTGCGGGTGCAACTGCCGCTGCGCAACAGCCTGACGCGCGAGGAGTTCACGGCGCTCGACCAGGCCATCCGCAGCCAGATGCCCGAGCATGTCAACGGCCTGGCCCTGGCCTGGGTGCAGCCCTATGCCGTGGACTGCAATTCACTGACAAGCGCTCTTGGCGTCGGGTTGCAGCCCAATGTCTGCGCTCAGTCCTGCGCCGCCACGCGCATCAGCCCCTATACGGGTTACTTCGGCGCCAAGCCGTGGCTGGTCATCGGCGTGCGGCCGACGATGCAGCTGGCGGCCCGCTCAGTGCCGGCGGCCATGGCCATGATCGAGCGCGGCATCGCGGCGGACCACATATTGGCCGGCGGCGCGCCGGAGTCGGCCATGGCCTATCTCGCGGCGACACCGGATGCGGCGCGAAATGTGCGTGAGCGCCTGTTTCCGCCGGCCGGTGCCGTGCCTGGTGTGGCCGGCCTTGAGGTGGCTCGTGTGAAGAGCGATGCCTTGCCAGCGATGCGCCGCATCCTGGTCTATGAAACGGGCCTGATCCGCGTGCCCAAGCCACTGGGCGGGGAATGGCTGCCGGGCGCACTGGCCGACCATCTGACGTCTGCGGGCGGCCTGCTCGACAAACCGCCGGCTGATGAGGGGCAAATGAACATCCTCGACTGGATCGACGCCGGCGCGACGGCCAGCTACGGCACGGTCAGCGAGCCCTGCAACCATCTGCAGAAGTTCCCGCACCCGCAGATGCTGATCCAGGCCTATGCCCAAGGGGTGAGCGCGCTGGAAGCCTATTGGCACAGCGTGGCGTGGACGGCTCAGGGCGTGTTTGTCGGCGAGCCGCTGGCGGCGCCTTTCGCCGCCATTCCAGCCTCCGCGCCGGCGCCCTGAGCGGCCGCCAGGCCTGCGCGCACGGCGCCTTCGAGCGTGGCGGGGTAGGGGCCGGCGATGTAGTCGCCGGCGGCCCACAAGCCCGGTGCGATGCGGGCCGATGCGCGCACCAGACCTGGCGTGCAGGCAAAGGTCGCCCGCTTCTCTGTCAGCACCTTGTCGATGACGGGTGGCGTGGCCCAGCTCAATTCCCGCTGCGCCTGCGCGAGCACGGCCTCTGCGCAGCCACCTCGTTCAACCCAGGCTGCAGCGCCGCTGACGACAAAGGCAAAGCGCCCGGGCGCGCCGCCAAGGGCGCCATGGTCGAAGACAAACTGGGCTGGCGCGTCTGGCCCCTCACGCAGCGCCAGCATGGGTGCCGGCAGGGCGCTGCCGGGGCTGCTCAGGTAGACGGTGATGATGGGCTCAAAGCCCAGTGCGCCAGCAGTCGCCGACCAGGCGGGTGCGATGTCAGCGGTCAGCCGAGCTGCCTCGACGCTGGTGCAGGCCAGCACGACTCCGTCGAAGGCTTCGCCATCGACACGCCAGCAGGGCTCGATCTTCTGCACCCGTGAGGCCAGACGCAGCCGCTCGCCCAGCCAAGCCGTCGCCGGCCCGGCAAGCAGTTCGGACAACGGTCGCCGTGGCAGGAGCAAGTCCGCACTGCCGGCGCCACTGAAGAGGGCGTCCTTCAGCACACGCAAGAAGACCTGGGCGCTGGCCTGGGGCGCCGGCGTGTTCAGCGCGGCCACGCACAGCGGCTCGATGAGATCGCGTTTGACTGCGGCCGGGAGGCGGGCGCACAGCTCGGCGACGCTCAGTCGCGTATCGCAACGGAAGCCTCGCGCCAGCCAGCCGCCCGCCGCGGTGAGCAGGCCCAGCCGCGCCGACAGCGGCCAGCCATGCTGCGCCAGCACGCCGCGCGCGAAGGCGATCAGTGGCGGGCCCGGCGGCAGTTGCAGGCCAGGCTCGCCCGGGTAAGGCAGGGCCAGCGGCAGGCGCTTCAGCACGGCGTTCGGGTCGATGCCCAGGCGGCGCATCAGCGCCAGGCTGTCGCGGTAGGCGCCGATAAGGATGTGCTGGCCGTTGTCGTACGGTGGCTCGCCCGCCACGCTGCGCGCGCGGCCGCCGAGCTGCGGCGCCATCTCGAAGACGGTGATGTCGTGGCCGGCATCGGCCAGCGCCACAGCCGCCGCAATGCCGGCCCAGCCGCCACCGACGATGGCGACGTGGCTCACCGCCCGCGCCAATTCGTTTTCATCGCAATCCAGAGCTTGCGCAGCGGCGTCAGCGCGATGCGCTGGTGCAGCACCTGGAAGTTCTCTCGCTCGATCTCCACGAGCAGGGCACGGTAGATGTTGGCCATCATCAGCCCAGGCTTCTGCGCGGCCCGGTCGACCTCGGGCAGCAGCGCCAGCGCCTCGTCGTAGAGCTGATGGGCGCGCTCGGCTTGGAACTTCATCAGCGCCGTGAAGCGGTCCGAATAGCCCCAGGGCTTGCTGCGCAGCAGGATCTCGCTGGCCTTGACGCCGAACTGCTGCAGCTCGTTCACCGGCAGGTAGATGCGGCCGCGCCGGGCATCGTCGCCGACGTCGCGGATGATGTTGGTCAGCTGCATCGCCAGGCCCAGCTTGTGGGCGTAGTCGACGGTCTGCGGCTGCGTCCGGCCGAAGATGCCGCTGGCGACTTCGCCGACGACGCCGGCCACCAGATGGCAGTAGCGCTGCAGTCCCGGAAAGTCGAGATAGCGCGTTTGCTGCAGGTCCATTTCGCAGCCTTCGATGACGGCGTTGAGATGCTCCAACCGGATGTCATGGCTGGCCGTGTGCGGCATCAGCGCCTTCATGACCGGGTGGCTGGGCTGCCCGGCAAAGGCGCTGGCCACCTCCTTGCGCCACCAGGCCAGCTTGGTCGCCGCGACACCGGCGTCCTGCGTCTCATCGACGACATCGTCCACCTCGCGGCAGAACGCATAGAAGGCCGTGATCGCCGCCCGCCGCGGTGGCGGCAGGAACAGGAAGGCGTAATAGAAGCTCGAGCCGCTCGCGGCGGCTTTCTCTTGGACGTATTGTTCGGGGCTCATGGTGCGGCCCGCATTGTCAGGGCGCGCCACAGCAGCCGCGGCAAGTCCAGAACCCCCAGGGCAGCGCGGTGCACGAGGCTGTCGTGATGACGCGCCTCAATCTTGTCGAGGATGCGCAGGCCGCCCTGGACGACCAGGCGCAGTTCCCAGCCCGCGCGGCCGGGCAGCGCAAGGGCCAGCGGTGCACCCTCGAGCATCAGCGCGCGGGCCCAGGCGCAGAGGTCGGCGATCAAGGCGCGAGCGGCAGGGCTGTCACGGCAGGCGAGCACATCCTCGGCGCTGATGCCATGGCGGCTGAGGTCGGCCTGCGGCACATAGAGCCGGCCATTGGGTCCATCACGACTGAAGTCCTGCCAGAAGTTGATCAATTGCAGGGCGGAACAGATCGCGTCAGAGCGGCGCAGCGACACGGCGTTGTTCACGCCATACAGGCCCAGCAGCAGCCGCCCCACCGGGTTGGCTGAGCGGCGGCAGTAGTCGAGCAACTGCTCGCGGTCGGCGTAACGCGGCGGTGTCAGGTCCTGCTCGAAGGCGTCGAGTAGGTCATGCAGCAGGGGCGGCTGCAGCCGGTGCATTTCTCGCGCCAGCGGTGCGTAGACGTGGGGCCAGCGCGACGACGGTGCCTGGCCGGCCACCACGGCGTCCAGGTCGGCCCGATAGTCGCGCAACGCCTGAGCGCGCTCAGCCGTGGAAGCGTCGCCCTCGTCGGCCAGATCGTCCGCCGTGCGTGCAAAGTGATAGATCGCGACGACTGCCGGCCGCAGCGCGGGCGGGCACAGCACGGAGGCAACAGGAAAGTTCTCGTAGTGGTCGACGCTGCTCAAGCTTTTTCTCAAGTTCCGCTTGCAAAGCCCGGATATGTCAACGAGGTTTGACAGTTGTCACAGGGTCTGAATACATTACTGACCCGCCGGTCATTAAATTTTAGGCCGGCCGTTCCATCTGCCGAGGTCTGCATGCCCCATCTTCTGCGTCTCGCTCCGCCCCTGCTGTCGGCAGCGCTGCTTTTTGCACTGTTGTCAGGTTGTGGCAAGCAGCCCGCCGCTCCCGAGCCGGAACGCGCGGTGCGTACACAACTCGTCAGCGCGGGCGCGGCCAGTGCCAGTCATGAGTATGCGGCCGAGGTGAAGGCGCGAGTCGAATCACGCCTGTCTTTCCGTGTCAGCGGCAAGCTGCTGAGCCGGGCGGTGAATCTGGGCGACACGGTCAAGCCGGGCCAGGTGCTGGCCCGCATCGACGCCCAGGACCTCAGGCTGGCTGAGGCTGCCGCGAGTGCTGCCGTCATGGCCGCGCGCACCAACCGCGACCAGGCCGGCGCGGACTACAAGCGCTTCGTCGACCTGCAGCGCCAGGGCTTCATCAGCGCGGCCGAACTGGAGCGACGCGATTCGGCTTTCAAGGCGGCGCAGGCGCAGCTGGAGCAGGCCAAGGCGCAGTCCGATGTGCAGGGCAACCAGTCCGGCTACGCCCAGCTGACGGCCGATGGCGCCGGCGTCGTGACCGGCGTCAACGCCGAGCCCGGCCAGGTGCTTGCGGCCGGCACGCCGGTCGTGAGCGTGGCGCTGGATGGCCCGCGTGACCTCGTCTTTTCAGTGCCCGAGGATCAGGTCGCCCGCGTGAAAGCCGCCGCCGGTGTGGCCGGTGCGCTGAAGGTACGCCTCTGGGGCGCCGACAAGACCTACCCGCTGACGCTGCGCGAGGTGTCTGCCGCGGCCGATCCGGTCACGCGCACCTTCCTCATCAAGGCCGACGCCGGCAAGCTGGACGTCAGGCTGGGCCAGTCCGCCACCGTCGTGCTGGAGCTGCCGCAGATGGCCGGCGTCATCAAGCTGCCCCTCGCGGCCGTGCTGCAGCAAAGCGGCAAAAGCTCGGTGTGGGTGCTGGATGGCGCGTCGATGACGGTCAAACCGGTGGCGGTGCAGATCGGGGGCGCCGAAGGCAACGATGTTGTCATCGCCGGCGGGTTGACGGCTGGCCAGGAGGTCGTCGTCGCGGGTGTGCATGTGCTGAACCCGGGCCAGAAGGTCAAGCGCTATGTGCCGCCGCGCACCGTGAATGCGCCGGCAGCCCCTGCGGCCTCACGCTGAGCCGGGGCGCACATGAATTCCCCGATCACCAAGGAACTCCGCGTCGGCGGCTTCAATGTCTCGCGCTGGGCGCTGGAGCATCCGGCCCTGACGCGCTACTTGATGGTGGTGCTGATGCTGATGGGCTTCGTGGCCTATTTCCAGCTAGGCCAGGACGAGGACCCGCCGTTCACCTTCCGCGCCATGGTCATCCAGGCCTTCTGGCCGGGCGCCACGGCCCAGCAGATGGCCGACCAGGTCACCGACAAGATCGAGAAGACGCTGCAGGAGGTGAACCACGCGGACAAGATCCGCTCGTACACCAAGCCCGGCGAGTCGCTGACGGTCTTCCAGGTCAAGGACAACACGCCGCCCAAGGAAGTCGCCGACCTCTGGTACCAGACGCGCAAGAAGATCGGCGACATGCGCAGCTCGCTGCCCGCGGGTGTGTTGGGCCCCGTGTTCAATGACGAGTTCGGCGACGTTTACGGCTCCATCTATGCGCTGTCGGCCGACGGCTTCAGCCGCGAGGAGCTGCGTGAGCACGCCGACCGCGTGCGCCAGGCCCTGCTGCAGGTCAAGGACGTGGCCAAAGTCGAGATCTTTGGCGTGCAGCCCGAGAAGGTCTTCATCGAGATTTCGCAAAAGCGCCTGGCCCAGCTGGGCCTGGATTTCAGCCAGGTCATCAACCAGATCGGCACGCAGAACGCCGTCGAGGGTGCAGGGGTGCTGAACGCCGGCAGCGCCAACTTCCAGGTGCGGGTGCAGGGTCAGTTCACGACGGCCCAGGCCCTGGCCGAGGTGCCCATCCGTGCCATCAACCCGCAGACGGGCGTGGCCAGCCAGATGCGCCTGGGCGACATCGCCACCATCAAGCGCGAGTACGTCGACCCGCCAGCCACCAAGGTGCGCCACCAGGGCAAGGAAGTGTTGGCCCTGGGCGTGTCCATGGCCAAGGGAGGCGACATCATCGCGATGGGCAAGGCGCTGAACATCGCGCTCAAGGGCATCGAGCGCGAACTGCCGGCCGGCATCCAGCTCGAGCAGGTGCAGGACCAGCCCAAGGCCGTCACGACCTCGGTGGGCGAGTTCGTGCATGTGCTCATCGAGGCTGTCGTCATCGTGCTGGCGGTCAGCTTCATCTCGCTGGGCCTGCACACCAAGCCGCTGCGCATCGACATCTGGCCCGGCCTTGTCGTCGGCATCACCATCCCGCTGGTGCTGGCCATCACCTTCACGACGATGTTCTATTGGGGTGTCGGCCTGCACAAGATCTCGCTCGGGTCGCTGATCATCGCGTTAGGGCTGCTGGTGGACGACGCCATCATTGCCGTCGAGATGATGGTGCGCAAGCTCGAAGAGGGCTACGACAAGATGCACGCCGCCACTTTCGCCTACGACGTGACGGCCATGCCCATGCTGACCGGCACGCTGATCACGGCGGTGGGCTTCCTGCCCATCGGTTTGGCCAAGTCGACGGTGGGTGAATACACCTTCGCGATCTTTGCGGTGACGGCCGCGTCGCTGATCATCTCCTGGGTCGTCTCGGTCTATTTCGTGCCCTATCTCGGCGCCTTGCTGCTGAAGAGCAAGCCGGCGGCGGACGGCGAAGTGCACGAGCTCTTCGACACGCCCTTCTACAACCGCTTCCGCGGTGTGGTGCGCTGGTGCGTGGAGAACCGCTGGAAGACCATCGCCATCACGCTGCTCGTGTTCGCGCTCGGGATCTTCGGCATGGGCAAGGTGCAGCAGCAGTTCTTCCCCGATTCGAGCCGCCCCGAGGTGCTCGTCGACCTCTGGCTGCCCGAGGGTTCGACCATCCAGGAGACGGAGCTTCTCGCGAAGCGCTTCGAGGCGCGCATGCTCAAGGAGCCGGGCATCGCCAGCGTGACGAGCTGGATCGGCTCCGGTGTGCCGCGTTTCTACCTGCCGCTGGACCAGATCTTCCCGCAGGCCAACGTCACGCAGTCCATATTGCTGCCCAAGGACCTGACGGCCCGCGAGGAGTTGCGCAAGCGCCTGCCGGCCGTGCTGGCCGAGGAGTTCCCGGAGGCGCGCGGCCGCGTCAAGCTGCTGCCCAATGGCCCGCCGGTGCCCTACCCGGTGCAGTTCCGCGTCACCGGTGCCGACCCCAAGATCGTGCGCGACTGGGCCGACAAGGCCAAGGACATCCTGCGCACCAGCCCCAATATGCGCGGCGTCAATGACAACTGGAACGAAAACGTCAAGATGCTGCGCCTCAAGGTCGACCAGGACAAAGCGAGGGCGCTGGGCGTCACGAGCCAGAGCCTGGCGCAGTCGGCGCGCACCCTGCTGTCGGGCAGCGTCATCGGCCAGTACCGTGAAGCGGACAAGCTGGTCGACATCGTGCTGCGCCAACCGCTGGACGAGCGCGCCGTCATCACCGACATCGCCAACGCCTATGTGCCGACCAGCACCGGCCGCTCCATTCCGCTGACGCAGATCGCCAAGGTCGAGTTCGACTGGGAGCCTGGCGTCATGTGGCGCGAGGGCCGTCTCTACGCCGTCACGGTGCAGGGCGACGTCGCCGAGGGCCTGCAGGGCGCAACGGTGACCAAGGAGGTCTGGCCCCAGCTCGACGAACTGCAGAAGAAGATGCCGGTCGGCTACGGCATCCAGATCGCGGGTGCCGTGGAGGAAAGCAGCAAGGGCACAGGCTCAATCGGCGCGGGCGTGCCGATCGCGCTCTTCATCATGCTGACGCTGCTGATGCTCCAGCTGCACAGCTTCGTCCGCGCGGCACTGGCATTCCTGACGGGCTTCTTCGGTATCGCCGGCGTTGCGTTCGCGCTGTTGGTGCTGAACCGACCGTTTGGCTTTGTCGCCTTGCTGGGCGTGATCGCACTGTTCGGGATGATCATCAGAAATTCCGTGATCCTCATCGACCAGATCGAGCAGGACCGTGCCCGAGGTGTGCCGGATTGGTCGGCCGTCGTGGAGTCGGCTGTGCGGCGTTTCCGTCCTATCGTGCTGACGGCCGCCGCGGCGGTGCTGGCCATGATTCCGTTGTCGCGCAGCGTCTTCTGGGGGCCGATGGCCGTGGCCATCATGGGCGGGCTCATCGTCGCAACTGCGTTGACACTGCTCGCGCTGCCGGCGATGTATTCCGTGGTCTTTCGCGTCATGCGCCCTGAGGAGCACAGCCGGCTGCACAGCCGCTTCGTTGACAGCGAAATTCCTGGCCAGGCCTGACGAGGCGCAAGCCTTTTCGTCAGGGTTTTGCCGCCCCGTGGACCGGGGCGGCGGGCAAGCCACGCAGGATCGCTACAATTGCCGGTTTGCCGAATCGCCTACGGGGTTGCTCTTGAGCAACCCAATCAGAACCAACCCGTTGCGCGGGTGGCGAAATTGGTAGACGCACCAGGTTTAGGTCCTGACGCCTTCACGGGCGTGCCGGTTCGAGTCCGGCCCCGCGCACCACTGTCAACAACCGTTCTCCCGAGTCCATCATGGCCGTCACCGTCGAAACCCTGGAAAAGCTGGAACGTCGCATCACCTTGCACGTCGCGGCCGCTGAGATCAACAGCGAAGTCGAAGCCCGCCTGAAAAAGCTGGCCCGCACCGTCAAGGCCGACGGCTTCCGTCCCGGCAAGGTGCCGATGAACGTCGTCGCCCAGCGCTATGGCTACTCGGTGCAGTACGAAGTCGTCAACGACAAGCTCGGTGCCGCCTTCAACAACGCCGCCAACGAGGCCCAGCTGCGCGTCGCTGGCGCGCCGCGCATCGAGCAGAAGAACGAAGCGCCTGAAGGCCAGATGGCCTTTGACGCGACCTTCGAGATCTACCCTGAAGTCAAGATCGGTGATCTGGCGGCTGCGGAAGTCGAACGCGTCACCAGCGACGTGACCGATGAAGCCATCGACAAGACCATCGAGATCCTGCGCAAGCAGCGCCGCAGCTTCGCCCAGCGCCCGGCGGCCGACGTGGCCCAGGTTGGGGACCGCGTCACTATCGACTTCGAAGGCAAGATCGACGGCGAGCCCTTCGCCGGCGGCAAGGCCGAGGGTTTTCAGTTCCTGATCGGCGAAGGCCAGATGCTGGAGCAGTTCGACGCCGCCGTGCGCGGCATGAAGTCGGGCGAGAGCAAGACCTTCCCGCTGCAGTTCCCCGAGGACTATCACGGCAAGGACGTGGCGGGCAAGGAAGCTGACTTCCTCGTCACGGTCAAGAAGATCGAAGCCCAGCACCTGCCTGAAGTGAACGAGGCATTCGCCAAGTCCCTGGGCATCAAGGACGCGACGGTTGAAGGCCTGCGTGCCGACATCAAGAAGAACCTCGAGCGCGAAGTGAAGTTCCGCGTGCTGGCGCGCAACAAGGGTGCCGTCATGGACGCCTTGGTCGCGGCCTCCGAGCTGGAAGTGCCGAATGCCCTGGTGCAGGGCGAAGCGGCGCGCATGGTCGAGCAGGCCCGTGAAGACCTGAAGAAGCGCGGCGTCAAGGATGCCGACAAGGCCGAGATCCCCACCGACATCTTCAAGCCGCAGGCCGAGCGCCGCGTGCGCCTGGGCCTGGTGGTTTCCGAGTTGGTGCGCGCCAACAACCTGCATGCCAAGCCTGCCCAACTGCAAGCCCACATCGAAGAGCTGTCGCAAAGCTACGAGAAGCCCGCCGAAGTCATGCGCTGGTACCTGGGCGACCGCGAGCGCATGGCCGAGGTCGAGGCCGTCGTCGTCGAGAACAATGTCACCGACTTCGTCCTTTCCACCGCCAAGGTGACCGACAAGGCTCTGCCTTTTGACGAGCTGATGGCCACCGGCAACTGAAGAGTCCTGGCCTCACGAAGGCGCCGTGCCGCAAGGCCGGCGCCTTTTTACTTGCATCGCCATAATCTGCCCCCATAACGGCTGTTACCGGTTTAGTTTTCAAGGATCTGAATGAGCGCTCTCGAAACCAGCAATCTGGGCCTCGTGCCCATGGTCATCGAAACGTCGGGTCGCGGCGAGCGCGCCTACGACATCTACTCGCGCCTGCTGCGCGAGCGCATCGTCTTCCTGGTAGGGCCCGTCAACGACGCGGTCGCCAACATCGTCGTGGCCCAATTGCTGTTCCTGGAAAGCGAAAACCCCGACAAGGAGATCTCGCTCTACATCAACAGCCCGGGCGGTAGCGTGTCGGCCGGCATGTCCATCTACGACACGATGAACTTCATCAAGCCGGAGGTGTCGACGCTGTGCATGGGCATGGCGGCCAGCATGGGCGCCTTCCTGCTTGCGGCCGGCGCCAAGGGCAAGCGCTTCTCCCTGCCCAATGCCAAAGTGATGATTCACCAGCCGCTGGGCGGCGCTCAGGGCCAGGCTACGGATATTGAAATCCATGCGCGTGAAATCTTGAAGACTCGCGACACCTTGAATCGCATCCTGGCCGAGCGCACCGGCCAGACCCTGGAGAAAATCCAGTCGGACACCGAGCGCGACTATTTCATGTCCGCTGCCGAGGCTCAGAACTACGGCCTGATCGACCAGGTGCTGGAACACCGGCCCTGAGTTGTGAGGGGCCGTAACTGGCCCCCGGATTCGCGGTGAAATCGGGGCCCTTATCCCTACGAGGGCCCCGAGATCGTTTGGACTATCATCATTTCAGGCACCCGCCTGTCCACTGGCATCCCCGAGCAGACCCATGGCCGACAAAAAAGGCACCTCCAGCGAAAAAGTTTTGTACTGCTCGTTCTGTGGCAAGAGCCAGCATGAAGTCAAGAAGCTGATCGCCGGTCCGTCGGTCTTCATCTGCGACGAATGCATCGAGCTGTGCAACGACATCGTCCGTGACGAGATCCCGGCGCCGGCCCCCGCTGCCCGTGCTGGCAAGTCCGACCTGCCCGTGCCGAGCGAGATCAAGTCCAGCCTCGACCAGTACGTCATCGGCCAGGACGTCGCCAAGCGCACCCTCGCTGTGGCCGTCTACAACCATTACAAGCGCCTGCGCCACATGGCGTCGACCAAGGATTCGGTCGAGCTGTCCAAGAGCAACATCCTGCTGATCGGCCCCACGGGCTCCGGCAAGACGCTGTTGGCGCAGACGTTGGCGCGCCTCCTGAACGTGCCCTTCGTGATCGCCGATGCGACGACGCTGACCGAGGCCGGTTACGTCGGCGAGGACGTCGAGAACATCATCCAGAAGCTGTTGCAGAACTGCAATTACGACGTCGAGCGGGCGCAGCGCGGCATCGTCTACATCGACGAGATCGACAAGATCTCGCGCAAGGCCGATAACCCTTCCATCACGCGGGACGTCTCCGGCGAAGGCGTGCAGCAGGCGCTGCTCAAGCTCGTCGAAGGCACGATGGCTTCTGTGCCGCCGCAAGGTGGCCGCAAGCACCCGAACCAGGACTTCCTGCAGATCGACACGACCAACATCCTGTTCATCTGCGGCGGTGCTTTCGACGGCCTGGAGAAGGTCATCCAGAACCGCAGCGAGAAGTCCGGCATCGGCTTCGGCGCGACGGTGAAGAGCAAGAGCGAACGCCGTGTTTCTGAGGTGTTCCGCGAGTGCGAGCCCGAGGACATCATCAAGTTCGGCCTCATCCCCGAACTGGTCGGCCGCCTACCCGTGGTCGCCACACTTGGCGAGCTGACCGAAGACGCCCTGGTGCAGATCCTGACCGAGCCCAAGAACGCGCTGCTCAAGCAATACCAGCAGCTGTTCCAGATGGACGGTGTCGAACTCGAAATCCGCAAGCCGGCGCTTGTTGCCATTGCTCGCAAGGCCCTTGCGCGCAAGACCGGCGCCCGCGGCCTGCGTTCCATCATGGAGCAGTCGCTGATCGACACCATGTTTGACCTGCCCGCGCTCGATGGCGTCGAAAAGGTTGTGCTCGACGAGCACAACATCGAGGACACGTCGGCACGTCCCTTGCTGGTCTACCGCGAGCAAAAGGCCAGCGCCTGAGCCCCTACTAAGCCCTCAACTTGCAATCGCCCCCTCAGGCCGCACATCGACCTGAGAAAGAGAGGTCTTCATGTCCGGACATCCCATCCTCCCCGCCGACCCCATCACGCTGCCGCTGCTGCCGCTGCGCGATGTCGTCGTCTTCCCGCACATGGTCATCCCGCTGTTCGTGGGCCGGCCCAAGTCCATCAAGGCGCTGGAAGCCGCGATGGAAGCGGGCCGCCAGATCATGCTCGTGGCCCAGAAGGCCGCCGGCAAGGACGAGCCCAAGCCCGAAGACATGTTCGAGGTCGGCTGCGTCTCCAGCATCCTGCAGATGCTCAAGCTGCCCGATGGCACCGTGAAGGTGCTGGTCGAAGGCCTGCAGCGCGCTACGACCCTGTCCATCACCGAGCCGGGTGAGCACTTCGTTGCTGAAGTCACGCCCATTCCGCCCGAGACCGAGCATGCGCCTGAAGTCGAGGCCCTGCGCCGCGCCGTCACTCAGCAGTTCGACCAGTACGTCAAGCTCAACAAGAAGATCCCGCCCGAGATCCTCACGTCCATCGGCGGCATCGATGATCCGGGTCGTCTGGCCGACACCATCGCCGCCCACCTGCCGCTCAAGCTCGACGCCAAACAGGCCGTGCTGGACCTGGCCGAAGTGGCCAAGCGCCTGGAAAAGCTGCTCGACCTGCTCGAGCACGAGGTCGACATCCTGCAGGTCGAAAAGCGCATCCGCGGCCGCGTCAAGCGCCAGATGGAGAAGAGCCAGCGCGAGTACTACCTGAACGAGCAGGTCAAGGCCATCCAGAAGGAGCTCGGCGACGGCGAAGAAGGCGCCGACATGGAGGAGCTCGAGAAGAAGATCCTCGCGGCCCGCATGCCCAAGGAAGCGCGCAAGAAGGCCGACGCCGAGCTGAAGAAGCTCAAGCTGATGTCGCCCATGTCCGCCGAAGCGACGGTGGTGCGCAACTACATCGACACGCTGGTCAACCTGCCCTGGAGCAAGAAGACCAAGATCAAGCACGACCTCAAGAACGCCGAGGACGTGCTCAACGAAGACCACTACGGCCTCGAGAAGGTCAAGGACCGCATCCTTGAATATCTCGCGGTGCAGCAGCGCGTCGAGAAGGTCAAGGCGCCCATCTTGTGCCTGGTCGGCCCTCCGGGCGTCGGCAAGACCTCGCTCGGCCAGAGCGTGGCACGCGCCACCGGCCGCAAGTTCATCCGCATGGCGCTGGGCGGCGTGCGCGATGAAGCCGAGATCCGCGGCCACCGTCGCACCTACATCGGCTCCATGCCGGGCAAGGTGCTGCAGTCGCTGACCAAGGTTGGCACGCGCAATCCGCTGTTCCTGCTCGACGAGATCGACAAGCTGGGCATGGACTTCCGCGGCGATCCGTCCTCGGCGCTGCTGGAAGTCCTGGACCCGGAGCAGAACCACACCTTCGGCGACCACTACATCGAGGTCGATTTCGACCTGTCGGATGTGATGTTCGTGGCCACGTCCAACTCGATGAACATCCCGCCGGCCCTGCTGGACCGCATGGAAGTCATCCGCCTGTCGGGTTACACCGAGGACGAGAAGGTCAACATCGCGCAGACCTACCTGCTGCCCAAGCAACGCAAGAACAACGGCGTGCTGGACGAGGAGCTGGATGTCACCGAGTCCGCCGTGCGCGGGATCATCCGCTACTACACGCGTGAAGCCGGTGTGCGTTCGCTTGAACGCGAGATGTCCAAGATCTGCCGCAAGGTGGTCAAGGGCATCCAGCTCAAGACCTACGAAGGCAAGGTCACCGTCACCGAGGACAACCTCAACGACTTCCTCGGTGTGCGCAAGTACGACTTCGGTCGTGCCGAGAAGAAGAACCAGGTCGGCCAGGTGGTCGGTCTCGCGTGGACCGAAGTGGGCGGCGATCTGCTGACCATCGAAGCCACCGCGATGCCCGGCAAGGGCAACATCATCCGCACCGGTTCGCTGGGTGACGTGATGAAGGAGTCCGTCGAGGCTGCTCGCACGGTGGTGCGTTCGCGCGCCCGTCGCCTGGGCATCAAGGACGAGGTCTTCGAGAAGCGCGACGTGCACGTCCACGTGCCCGACGGCGCAACGCCCAAGGACGGCCCGAGCGCGGGTGCCGCGATGACCACTGCCTTCGTGTCTGCACTGACCGGCATCCCGGTGCGTGCCGATGTCGCGATGACTGGCGAAATCACATTGCGCGGCGAAGTCACCGCCATCGGTGGCCTGAAAGAAAAGCTGCTCGCCGCTCACCGTGGTGGTATCAAGACCGTGATGATTCCGGAAGACAACGTCAAGGACCTGCAGGACATCCCCGAAAACGTGAAGAACCAGCTCGAGATCGTGCCGGTCCGATGGATCGAACGCGTACTCGAAGTCGCCCTGGAAGCCATGCCAACGCCGTTGCCCGACGAAGAGGTGGCCGTTGCGGCCGCCAAGCCGGAAGAGGCCGCGGCCAAGAGCACGGTGGTGCCGCACTGAGTGCGACTGGCTTGTCATCCGACCAAAAATTGGATTACAATGCCAGCTTCGCTAGATAGGCAGCTGCATAGCTGACTGACTAGAGAAATGAAGGAAACAAAGCGGGATTAGCTCAGTTGGTAGAGCGATACCTTGCCAAGGTATAGGTCGAGAGTTCGAGCCTCTTATCCCGCTCCAAGATTTTCCGAAAGGGAAGCCCAGGCTTCCCTTTTCCGTCAGGGTCGCACCAAACGACTCTGGCTTGGGTTTACGGCGGCGCGATAGCAAAGCGGTTATGCCCCGGATTGCAAATCCGGTTAGTCCGGTTCGACTCCGGATCGCGCCTCCAAAAAAGCACCATGCGGGTGTAGCTCAGTTGGTAGAGCGCAACCTTGCCAAGGTTGAGGTCACGAGTTCGAGCCTCGTTACCCGCTCCAAAAAATCGGTCGCACCGATGTTCAGCTGCAAGGCTGAATGAAATGCGCGGGTGTAGCTCAGTTGGTAGAGCGCAACCTTGCCAAGGTTGAGGTCACGAGTTCGAGCCTCGTTACCCGCTCCAATTCACGGGAGATTCGATCAGTCGGATCTCCCGTTTTCTTTTCTGCGGCCTGGATAATCCGCTCGCCGCGCGGGTGGCGAAATCGGTAAACGCAGCGGACTTAAAATCCGCCGTCTCGAAAGGGACGTACGGGTTCAAGTCCCGTCCCGCGCACCAACCTTTCTCCTAAACGGTCAGCGCCTGCTGGCCGTTTCTGTTTTCGGGCTGCCACGCCCGGATGCTCAATCCGCGCCAGCCCAGCACGCGCTCGATCCAACTGCCCAAGGCGATCGGGTCGCCGCTGGTCTCGATGTCCAGTGCGGGTTGATCCGCCGGCATGGGTGCCCACAGCGCTGCTGTGCGGCGCGCGACGGCGGTCTCGATCCGCAGCAGTTCGACGTTCGGACCCAGGGCCGCCTGCCACAGCGGCTCGATCAGCGGGTAGTGGGTGCAACCCAGCAAGGCCGTGTCGACGCTGGCAGCACGCAGCGGCTCGCAATAGCGTGCCACGAGTGCGCGCAGTTCGGCGCTGTCGAGGTCGCCGGCTTCAATCCGGTCCACGACACCGGCACAGCCTTGCACGACCACTTCGCGGTCGCCAGCGTGGCGCTCGATCAGCGCGCGCAACCGTGCGCTGGCTGCCGTGGCTGGCGTGGCAAGCAGGCCGATTCGGCCATTGCGCGTCGCCGCGACGGCTGGCTTGATGCCAGGCTCGGTGCCGACAAAGGGCAGAGCGGGCCAGCGCGCCCGCAAGGCCTCGATGGCGTGCGCTGTGGCGGTGTTGCAGGCCACGACGATCATCTCGGCGCCTCGCTCGATCAGGTGCTCCGTGATTGCGATGCTGCGCGCGCGGATGTCTTCGGCGCTACGCCCGCCATAGGGCGCGTAGGCGGTGTCGGCCAGGTAGCGCAGGCGCGCGGTGGGCAGCAGCGTGCGCAGTTCGCGCAGCACCGTGAAGCCGCCGACACCGGAGTCGAAGATGCCGATTTCTCGGCTCGGGGAGGGATCGATCTGCATGGGCGCGAGCAGTCTAGCTTCGCGATTCGAGAGGCCTCCCCAAAAAGAGTTCCCCCAGCGCTGTCCGGCGTCTGGCTAGAATCGAACGATCGTGCTTTTTTAAGCGCAGCTCTCCCGAAGAGCGCCCGTAGAATCTGGTTAACGTTTACGTCAATTCGAGCTGGAGTTTTCGATGAAGGTCTTGGTTCCTGTCAAACGCGTCGTCGACTACAACGTCAAGGTGCGCGTCAAGAGCGACGGCACGGGCGTCGACATTGCCAATGTGAAGATGTCGATGAATCCCTTCGACGAGATCGCCGTCGAAGAGGCCGTGCGCCTGAAGGAGAAGGGCGTCATCACCGAGGTGATCGCCGTGTCCTGCGGCGTCACGCAGTGCCAGGAGACGCTGCGCACGGCCATGGCCATCGGCGCCGACCGCGCCATCCTGGTGGAAGTGCCCGCCGACCTCGAACTGCAGCCGCTGGCCGTCGCCAAGCTGCTGAAGGCGCTGGTCGACAAGGAGGGCCCGAGCCTGGTCATCCTGGGCAAGCAGGCCATCGATGATGATTGCAACCAGACCGGCCAGATGCTGGCCGCGCTGACCGGCATGCCGCAAGGCACTTTCGCGTCCAAGGTGGAGGTGGCGGGCGACAAGGTCTCCGTCACGCGCGAAGTCGACGGCGGCCTCGAGACCGTATCACTGACCCTGCCGGCCGTCATCACGACCGACCTGCGCCTGAACGAGCCGCGTTACGTGACGCTGCCCAACATCATGAAGGCCAAGAAGAAGCAGCTTGACATCGTCAAGCCGGCCGACCTGGGTGTGGACGTGACGCCGCGCATCAAGACGCTCAAGGTCAGCGAGCCGCCAAAGCGTGGCGCTGGCGTGAAGGTGGCTGACGTGGCTGCCCTGGTGAACAAACTGAAGAACGAAGCGAAGGTGATCTGATGACTGCCCTGGTTATTGCCGAACACGACAACGCCCACATCAAGGGCGCCACGCTGAACACCGTCACTGCTGCCGCTGCCACGGGCGGCGAAGTGCATGTGCTGGTGGCCGGCCACAACGCCGCCGCCGCCGCCGCCGCTGCCGCCCAGATCGCCGGCGTCACCAAGGTGCTGCACGCCGACTCGGCCGCGCTGTCCGAAGGCCTGGCCGAGAACGTCGCCGCGCAAGTCATCGCGCTGGCGTCTGGCTACAGCCACCTGCTGTTCCCCGCCACCGCTGCGGGCAAGAACGTCGCACCCCGCGTTGCCGCGCTGCTGGACGTGGCTCAGCTGAGCGACGTGACCAAGGTCATCAGTGCCGACACCTTCGAGCGCCCGATCTACGCCGGTAACGCCATCGCCACCGTGCAGAGCAGCGATGCGACCAAGGTGCTGACCGTTCGCACGACGGGCTTCGACCCGGCCGCTGCATCCGGTGGTTCGGCTGCCGTCGAAACCGTGGCCGCCGCCGCCGACAGCGGCAAGAGCAGCTTTGTCGGCCGTGAGGTGACCAAGAGCGACCGCCCCGAGCTGACCGCCGCCAAGATCATCGTGTCAGGTGGCCGCGCGCTGGGCTCGAACGACAAGTTCATGGAAGTGCTGACCCCGCTGGCTGACAAGCTCGGCGCGGCCCTCGGCGCTTCGCGCGCCGCCGTTGACGCGGGCTACGCGCCCAACGACTGGCAGGTGGGCCAGACCGGAAAGATCGTCGCCCCCCAGCTCTACGTGGCTTGCGGCATCTCGGGCGCCATCCAGCATCTGGCCGGCATGAAGGACTCCAAGGTCATCGTCGCGATCAACAAGGACCCGGAAGCACCGATCTTCTCGGTGGCCGACTACGGCCTGGAAGCTGACCTGTTCACGGCCGTGCCGGAACTCGTCGCCGCGCTGTAAATCCACGCGCCACCGCACTCCGGGCGCCCCGACTTCGTCTGTCGCGGCGCCCTTTTTGCCTCTTTCAGGAGTAACCAATGAGTTACCGCGCCCCCATCAAGGACATGCTCTTCAACATCCAGCACCTCGCCGGTCTGGAGACCCTAACGAAACAAGTCCCTGCCTTTGAGGACTTCGGCCTGGACACGGCCGCCGCCGTGCTGGAGGAATGCGCCAAGCTGACGCAGGACGTCATCGCGCCGCTGAACTTCGAGGGTGACAAGAACCCGTCGAGCTGGAAGGACGGCGTGGTCACGACGACACCCGGCTTCAAGCAGGCCTTCCGTGCCTACGCGGAGGGCGGCTGGCAGGGTTTGGTCCATCCGACCGAATTCGGCGGCCAGGGCGCACCCAAGACGATTGCGGCGGCCTGCAACGAGATGCTGCAGTCGGCCAACATGAGCTTTGCGCTGTGCCCGCTGCTGACCGATGGCGCCGTCGAGGCGCTGCTGACCGCGGGCAGCGACGAGCAGCGCGCCGTCTACATCCCCAAGCTGCTGGACGGCTCGTGGACCGGCACGATGAACCTGACCGAGCCGCAGGCGGGCTCCGACCTGGCGCTGGTGCGCACGCGCGCCGAGCCAGTGGGCGATGGCACCTACAAGATCTTCGGCACCAAGATCTTCATCACCTACGGTGAGCACGACATGGCCGAGAACATCGTCCACCTCGTGCTGGCCCGCGTCGTCGGCGCGCCCGAGGGCGTGAAGGGCATCAGCCTGTTCCTCGTGCCGAAGTTCCTCGTCAATGCCGACGGCGCGCTGGGCGCCCGCAACGATGCGCACTGCGTGTCCATCGAGCACAAGATGGGCATCAAGGCCAGCCCGACGGCGGTGCTGCAGTTCGGCGATCACGGCGGCGCCGTGGGCACGCTGATCGGCCAGGAGAACCGCGGCCTGGAGTACATGTTCATCATGATGAACGCGGCCCGTTACGGCGTGGGCCTGCAGGGCATTGCGATCGCCGACCGCGCGTATCAGAAGGCCGTGGGCTATGCGAAGGACCGCGTGCAGTCGCGCCCGGTGGACGGTTCGGTGGCTGGCAGCGCTGCCATCATTCACCACCCCGACGTGCGCCGCATGCTGATGACGATGCGCGCGCTGACCGAGGGCTGCCGCGCGATGGCGAGCACGGCCGCAGCGGCCTTCGATGCGGCCCATCACCATCCCGACCCGGAGGCCTGCAAGCAGAACCAGGCCTTCTACGACTTCATGGTGCCGCTGGTGAAGGGCTACAGCACCGAGATGAGCCTGGAGGTCACTTCGCTGGGCGTGCAGGTGCATGGCGGCATGGGCTTCATCGAAGAGACCGGTGCGGCGCAGTACTACCGCGACGCCAAGATCCTGACCATCTACGAAGGCACGACGGCCATCCAGGCCAATGACCTCGTGGGCCGCAAGACGGCGCGCGATGGTGGCCAACTGGCCCGCGCCGTGGCCGGCCAGATTGAAGTGACGGAAGGCGAACTGGCCAAGCGCGACAGCGTCGCCGCTCGCGCTGTGCTGAAGGCCCTGCGCGCCTCGCGTGAGGATTTCCTCGCCGTGGTCGACTTCATCGCCGGCTCGGCCAAGAGCAATCCGAATGCGGCCTATGCCGGCTCGGTGCCCTATCTGATGCTGGCGGGCAACCTCGTCGCTGGCTGGCAACTGGCCCGCGCTTTGATGGTGGCGGAAGACGCCTTGGCGACTGACAAGGAATTCATGGCCGCCAAGATCGTGACCGCGCGCTTCTATGCCGAACACATCCTGCCGCGTACCAGCTCACTGCGTGCCGCCATCATTGATGGCGCCGACAGCGTGACGGAACTCAGCCTCGAAGCTTTCTGACGGAGTCCAACTTGGCCCTGCCTCCCATCCTGAAGAACCTGCCGCTGCCCGCCATCGGCTCGCCGCTGTTCATCATCAGCAACCCCAAACTCGTCATCGAGCAGTGCAAGGCCGGCATCGTCGGCTCCATGCCGGCGCTCAACGCGCGGCCGGCCGAGTTGCTCGACGAGTGGCTGGCCGAGATCACCGAGACGCTGGCGGCCTACAACCGCACCAATCCGGACCAGCCAGCCGCGCCGTTTGCCATCAACCAGATCGTGCACAAGAGCAATGAGCGCCTGGAGCACGACATGCAGGTCTGCGCCAAGTACAAGGTGCCCATCATCATCACGAGCCTGGGTGCTCGTGAAGACGTGAACAACGCCGTGCATGCCTGGGGCGGCATCGTGCTGCACGACATCATCAACAACAAGTTCGCCAGGAAGGCCATCGAGAAGGGCGCCGACGGCCTTATCGCGGTGGCGGCGGGGGCGGGTGGCCATGCTGGCGTGAAGAGCCCGTTTGCGCTGATCCACGAGATCCGCGAATGGTTCGACGGCCCGCTGGCGCTGTCGGGCTCGATGGCCACCGGCGACGCCATCCTGGCCGCCCAGGCCATGGGCGCCGACCTGGCCTATATCGGCTCGGCCTTCATCGCCACCGACGAGGCCCGCGCGACCGACGCCTACAAACAGATGATCGTGGCCAGCAACAGCGACGACATCGTCTACAGCAATCTCTTCACCGGCGTGCATGGCAACTACCTGCGCGGCTCCATCATTGCTGCCGGCATGGATCCGGACAAGCTGCCCGAGAGCGACCCGAGCGCCATGAACTTCGGCGGCAGCGCGGCCAAGGCCTGGAAGGAAATCTGGGGCAGCGGCCAGGGCATCGGCGCGGTGCGCGAGGTGCTGCCGGCTGCGGAGCTGGTGGCGCGGCTCAAGCGCGAGTACGCGGCAGCGCGGGCGCGCCTGACGCTGAACTGACGCGGCGCCTGGTTTGCCACGACGGCCGCCTGTGGGCGGCCGTTCTTCTTGGTGGGATGGAGCCCACCAACCCTAGGCCCAGGCGCAGAGGTTCGTCGCTACCATCGCGGCCCCCAACCGTTTTCATCGATCTGCAGATGCCCTTGAAGCCCAGCGCCATCCTCGTCTACAGCGCCACCCTCCTGCTCAGCCTCCAGGCCACCGCCCAGGAGGCCCAGCCGCCCCAGCCTACGGAGGCCCCGGTGGCGGCTGCGGCCGAGCCAGCGGCAAGGCCCGCTTCGGCGAGTGACGCCAAGGTGCTGCCCCGCTTGGCCGTGCGTTGGGACTGCGGCGACTGCGAGCAGAACCCCAAGGTCGGCCCGCTGATCGAGCAGACCTACGAAGCGCAAGCGACGTCCAAGGGGTACAGCGTCGCTCCCGTCGAGAGTGCCGAGGTCGTCATCAAGGAATACCGCCAGCGCCCCCCGGCTGCACGCGTCATGCTGGGCATCTTTGCGGGCAAGGACAAGCTGGCCACCAGGCTGAGCTTTCGCGGCAAGGAATACGTCGCCAGCGACTATTCGGCCAATGCCTTCCAGGGCATGAACAGCCTGTGCGAATCCGTGGCGAAACAGGCGCTGGCGCAGGTGCTGTCAGCGATCAAGGAATGAGCGAGTCCCACTGACCACGTGGTCTGCCACCTGATGCGACGGCCGCCCTCGGGCGGCCGTTTCCTTTGGTGGGTTTCCTGTCCCTGAAGCGGGCGACTCATGAAAACGTCTCGCACGGGTTTTCCATGAAACCGCTTTCTCGCCTCTCCCAGGAGGATGCGACGCAAATTTGAAAGCGCTTTCAATGCGCTTTTGAATAGCGACCTGACTCCGGGAGCGGCTGCATGCCGGGGCGCGCAGTAGGTCTTCGCAGTCGAGACACCGGCCAGGGAAGGGCCATGCCGCCCCTCCCAGCGTTGGGACCCCGAACGACCCGCCGATCCCCACGACGAGCGGGCAAGGAGACAAAGGTGAATCTTGTTTTGCGTTGCTTGCGCCTGCTCGGCGTTTGCTGGTTGCTGGGCCTTGGCCTGCTCGGCACCACCTCGGCCCTGGCCCAGGACTACACACAGGGTGTCGAAGTCAGCGGCACCACGGCCACGATCTGGTTCAAATCCAATGTGTCGACCACCTGGGTCGACGCCCACTACACGGTCAACAACGGCCCGCAGCAGAACATCCGCATGACGGCCGCCAATGGCCGCCATGAGCAGAAGGTCACCGTCGCCACCGGCAACGTGATCGGCTACTGGTTCACCTACAACAACGGCACGCCGGCCTACGACACGCCCAAGTTCAGCTACACCGTCGGCACGCCCCCGGTGGCGAGCGGGCCGGTCTGCTTCTACGCCGACATCAACTACACCGGCGACAGCTTCTGCGCGAGCGCGGATTCGAGCTGGATCGGCGCCGCCTGGAACGACCGCGTGTCGTCCGTCAAGGTGCAGGCCGGCTACCAGGCCACGCTGTTCAACGACATCAGCTACGGCGGCGCTTCGTTGGTGCTGACGGCCAACGAGCCCAATCTCGTCAACCGCGGCTTCAACGACCTGACCTCGTCCTACCGCGTCGGTACCAGCACCAACACGGGTGCCTGGAACGGCCGCACGACCTTCAACATCGTCAACCAGACCGGCGGCCGCTGGCCCGATGACCAGGTCTACTGGGCCATCATTGGCAAGGACTGGGCCACCGGCAAGTTCGTGCGCGTGGACGCCGCGGGAAACTTCATCCCCATGTCCACCGCCGACAACGGCGCGCTGACCAAGGGCGGCGTGACCTACACCAACTACTTCCACAAGCTCAGCAACACCCGCTCCATCACCATCCCGGCGCTGAACTCGGCCCGCATCCTGATGTCGGTGGGCTCGCCGATGTACATCAAGGTCGTCGTCGACGGCAATGGCAACATCGGCTATGCCGGCGCCAACATCGAGAACCCCACCGACCCCAACATCGACGTCTACTTCGATTTCGGCGAGATGGCCATCATCCCGCTGGGCCAGCCGGATCAGGGCATCTTCATCAACACGACGCGTGTCGATCACTTCGGCTTCCCGCTGAAGCTGCGCGTCCAGGGCCTGGGTGGCTACGACCAGACCGTGGGCGAGGCCTTGGCCGAAACGCGTGACCAGCTCTTCAGCAAGTTCATCGCCGAAGTGCCGGCGCAGTTCAAGCCCCTGGCGCAGGCGCCGTACTCGCCCTACCGCATCATGGCCCCGGCCCACGGCACCTTCAAACCCGGCCAGGCCAACGCCAACTATCTGCAGCCCTATATCGACGCCGTCTGGGCCCGCTACCGCAACGAAGACCTGGTCTTCACGCTGCAGAACCTGGGCACCTTCCGCGGCCGTGTCAGCGGTGACCGCTTCACCTTCACCGGTGGCTCTCCGGCGGGCACCTTCTACATCAACGGCAAGCCCGACACGGCCATGGTGCTGCTGGGCGCCGGCCTGCTGGCGGACGCGAGCGGCAACCCGACCAACACGGGGACGCAGCTGCAGATCCAGGCCCAGATCTGCGCTGCGCTGAACCGCCACGTGATGGAGCAGCCGGCCAACTGGTATGTGCAGACCGCGCACTACCCGGCCGGCCAGCTGGGCAACTGGTACGCCAAGTTCTGGCATGACCACAGCATCAACAAGAAGGCCTACGGCTTTGCGTATGACGACGTGGGCGACTTCAGCCCGTCGTTGCACACGACGGCGCCGACGACGGTGACGTACACGATCGGCTGGTAAACCGGTCGAGTCGGGCTTCAAGCCCGATCCGGCGGACGCCTCGCGCAACTGCGCAGGGTGTCCGCCTTGCATTGGGGAGCTGGAGCAGCGGCTTCAAGTCGCAAGCATCAGCGCTGCGACTCAGGGTCGTCGGCGATGCGATTCAGCAGTGGACCCAGCGTACCGTCCGGGAAGACGCGCCGCCAGCCTTCAGGATCCGCCTTGTACATGGGCGGTGCCGGCTTGGCCATGAACTCGGGAACGTAGCCGACCGAACAGGTCTCGCAATACATGCCTTGGATGAAGGGCCCCTGGTGGGCAAATTCGGGCTTCAGGTCGTCGACGGAAAAGCCCTCGCAGGCGCAACCGTGCCGCCAGATCGATGGCGACGCGTGGGGGTGGTCGTCGGCTGGGTTGATCAGCAAGAGTTTGTGACTGACGCGAGTGGCCAAGTTGCAGCGAGGGCAGGCTTCGAGTTGAAGGGCGTGCGCATTCATCGTGAAGTGCTCGTCGTTATCAGCGCTTCGCGTTGATGCGCCAGGCCGGCAGCGTCCAGCCCGTCCACAGGGCCAGGCCGCGCAGCAGCACCGCTGTCGCGGCCGCTGCGCTGATGACGGCCCACTGCGGCGCGTCCAGCCGCACGGCCGCGACGAGCACCCAGCCGCCGACGAAGCTGCACAGCGCATAGGGCCGGTGGTCGTGGAAGGCGGCGGGGATCTCGTTGCAGACGATATCGCGCAGCACGCCGCCAAAGGTGGCCGTGATGACGCCCATCAGCACCGCGACGATGGGCGGCTGGCCCATGTCCAGCGCGATCAAGGCGCCGTTGGCCGTGAACAGGCCCAGCCCCAGTGCATCGGGCCACTGGATGGCCTTCTCCGTCAGCGCCAGGTGGCGCCGGCGCAGGAAGAGCATGGCGGCGAAGGACAGTGCCATCAGCGCCCACAGCCAGTCCGCATGCTCGACCCAGAAGAAGGGCCGGCGGTCCAGCAGCACATCGCGCAGCGTGCCGCCGCCAAAGGCCGACAGGCCTGCGACGATGCACAGGCCAACGACGTCGAGATGCTTGCGCGCGCCGGCCAGCAGGCCGGACAACGCGAAGGCCAGGGTGGCCGTGATCTCGACGACGGACTGGATCGTCGAGAAGTTGATGATGGGCGGCTTGATCACCCCAGCGTCATCTTCCACCGGGGTTGCTTGCGGGCCGAGCGCCGGGCCGCTCCCTAGCCGGCCCGCCCAGGCGATGTGCTTGCCGGTCGAACCGGCAAGCATCGCCGTCCCCTCGGGGGACCGGCCAAGGTATTCCTTGGACGAGGGGCTTCACTTCACTGTGGCCCATTTGGCTTGCGGGGCATCGTTGGCCGAGTGCGGGATGGTCAGACCGGCCTTCATGGCCCAGGGGCGCACCTGGTGGTGGATGGGGATGAAGAGGAACTCGTCGCGCGTGCGCTTCAAGGCTTCTTGCATCAGCGCCAGGCGCTTGGGCACGTCGGTCTCGACCTTCATCTGCTGCACCAGTGCGTCGATCTTGGCGTCACTGACCTTGGAGAAATTGCCCTTGCCGTCGGCGCCGCCGGTCTTGGTGTGGACGATGTCCTGCAGCGTGTACTGCGCATCGAACGTCGTCACGCCCCAGCCGTACATGTACAGCGGCAACTCGTAGCGTTGCATGGCGGCCGAATGCTGGGTCATCGGCTGCGTCGACAGCTTGGCCTTCACGCCGATGCGCGTCCACATCGACACCACCGCCTGGCAGATCTCCTCGTCATTGACGTAGCGGTCGTTGGGGCAGGCAAGCGGCACCTCGAAGCCGTCCGGGTAGCCGGCCTCCGTCATCAACTGCTTGGCGCGCGCCACGTCGGGCTTTTGCACCGTGTCCAGCTCGGCCGAGTGGCCGTAGGCGACGGGCGCCACCATGATGGCCGCCGGCACCGACAGGCCGCGCATCAGGCTGCGCTTGATGGCCTCGCGGTCGATGGCCAGTGACATCGCCTCGCGCACGCGCTTGTCCTTGAAGGGGTTCTTGCCCTTCACGTTGCTGCCCTTGATCTCTTCGCTGCCCAGGTCCAGCGCGAAGAAGATGGTGCGGTTCTCGGGCCCGTCGATGACCTTGAGCCGCGGGTCGGCCTTGAGCTTGGCGACGTCCTGGGGTGGCAGGTCGGTCAGCAGATCGAGGTCGCCAGACAGCAGGGCGGCCACGCGGGTTGCGTCGGACTTGATGGGCAGATAGGTCAGCTCTGAGATATTGCCCTTGGGCTTGTCCCACCAGTCCTTGTTGGCCACCATGCTGATGCGCTGGTCCGGCTGCCAGGCCGTGATCTTGAACGGCCCCGTGCCCATCGCGTTGCGGGACGCATAGGTGTCCTCCTTGGCCTTGAAGTCCTGCGGGTTCTCGGAGCGGTTCTTGGTCGCCCAGGCCTTGCTGACGATGCGCACATAGGTCAGGTTGCGCGTCAGCACGGGGTTGGGGCCTTCGAGCACGAAGTCCACCGTGTGGTCGTCGATCTTCTTCACCTCCTTGATGCCGGAGGCATAGATGATCATGTTGCTGGCCGGGTGCTTGATGCGCTGCAGGCTGAAGACGACATCATCCGCCGTGAAGGGCGTGCCGTCATGGAACTTGACGCCGCGGCGCAGGTCGAAGCGCACCTGCGTGGGCGTCACAAAGGTCCACTTGGCGGCCAGTGCCGGCTCGACGTCGAACTTCTCCGTGTAGCGGGTCAGGCCTTCATAGGCGTAGCCGGTGATGGTGGACGTGGCCGAGTGGTTCTGCGAATGCGGATCCAGCGTCTGGATGTCGTTCTGGGCCGCCCAGCGCAGTGGGTCGGCCGTGGCGGTCAGCGCGGTGGCCAGCCAGGCGGCGGCCCAAAGGGTGGAGATTTTCATGAGCTTCATGGAAGGGTGGTGAAGCGGGCCTCGAAGGTGTCATTCGAGCGGTGCAGGGTCTGGACGCCGGGTTTCATGGCCCAGGGCCGGATCTGATGATGCACCGGAATGAAGAGGAACTCGTCGCGCACACGCAGCAAGGCCTCGCGGATCAGCGCGTTGCGGGCGCTCGCGTCGGGCTCGAACTGGATGCGCTCGACGAGCGTGTCCAGTGCCGCGTCGGCGAGGTGGTTGAAGTTCTGGCCGCCGTTGCCGCGCGCATCGCGGCTGTGGCCCCAGGCCTGCAGGCCCTGATGGGCGTCGTAGGTCGGCATGGAAATGCCGATCAGGTAGAACGGCGACTCATAGCGTTCCAGCGCCTGGATGTGCAGGCTCATCGGCTGGGCGTTGAGCCGCACCCGCACGCCGATGCGAGCCCACATCGCCACCGCGGCCTGGCAGATCTGCTCGTCGTTGACGTAGCGGTTGTTGGGGCAGCGCAGCGGCAACTCGAAACCCTGCGGGTAGCCAGCCTCGGCCAGCAGCTTGCGGGCCTTGTCGGCGTCGAGCTTCAGCGGCGTATCCAGCGCTGCGTCGTAGCCGGTGACGCCAGGCGGCACCATCAGCGCTGCGGGCACCGACAGGCCGCGCATGATGCTGCGCTTGATGGCCTCGCGGTCCAGAGCAAGGTTCAGCGCCTCGCGCACGCGCTTGTCCTTGAAGGGGTTGCGGCCCTTGACGCTGGAATCGCGCAGTTCCTCGCTGCTTTGGTCCATGGCGAAGAAGACGGTGCGCACCTCGGCGCCCTCCATCAGCTTGAGGCGCTTGTCTGTCTTGAGCCGCTGGTAGTCCTGCGGCGGCACGTCGGTGACGAGGTCGACATCGCCCGACAGCAGTGCCGCCACGCGCGTGGGCGCCGACTTGATCGGCAGATAGGTCAGTTCGGTGATGTTGCCCTTGTTGCTGTCCCACCAGTCCTTGTTGATGACCATCTGCACGGCCTGGTCGGGCTGCCAGCTGACGAGTCGGTAGGGGCCGGTGCCGTTGGCGTTGCGCGAGGCGTAGTTCTCCTCCTTGGCCTTGAAGTCCTCGACATGACTGGCGTGGTTGCGCACCGCCCAGGCGCGGCTCAGGATGGCGAAGTTGACGAGGTTCTGCAGCAGCAGCGGTGCCGGTGCCTCCAGCATCAGGTCGACCGTGTAGTCGCCCAGCTTGCGGATCTCGCGGATGCCCGACACATAGGCCTGCATCGCGCCCTGCGGCTCGCGGATGCGGGCGAAGCTGAAGACGACGTCATCCGCTGTGAAGGGGCTGCCATCGTGGAACTTCACGCCGCGGCGCAGCTCGAAGCGCACCTGGGTGGGCGACACATAGCTCCAGCGCGTCGCCAGCGCGGGCTCGGGCTGGTAGTTCTCGCCCCGCCGCGTCAGGCCCTCGTAGACCTGGGCGGCAATGGTCAGCGAGGTGGTGTGGTTCTGCGAATGCGGATCCAGCGTCAGGATGTCGTTCTGCGCGGCCCAGCGCAGCGGGGCCGCGCTGGCGGGCAGGGCGGCAAACAGCCCGCAGGCCAGGGCCGTGAGAACGCCATGTCGCGCCCTCACTTGATGGTGGTGTAGCGAGCCTCGAAATAGTCGTTCGAGCGGTGGATGGTCTCGACGCTCGGCTTCATCGCCCAGGGCCGGATCTGGTGGTGGATGGGCACGAAGAGGTATTCGTCGCGGATGCGCAGCAGGGCTTCCTTGATGAGGGCGTTGCGCTTGGGCACGTCGGGCTCGAACTTGATCTTCTGGATCAGGCCGTCGAGCGTCGCGTCGCTGACCTTGCCGAAGTTGAAGTTGCCGTCCGCGCCGTTGGTGCGCGTGTGGCCCCAGGCCTGCATGCCGTAGAGGGCGTCATACGTGGAGACGCCCCAGCCCAGCATGTAGAACGGCGACTCGCCGCGCTGGAAGGTCTGGCTGTGGGTGGAGAAGGGCTGGGCGATGAGGCGCACCTTGACGCCGATCTTGGCCCACATCGACACCGCCGCCTGGCAGACCTGCTCGTCATTGACGTAGCGGTTGTTGGGGCAGTGCAGCGGCACCTCGAAGCCCTGCGGGTAGCCGGCCTCGGCGAGCAGCTTGCGGGCCTTGTCGAGGTCGGGCTTCAGCGGTGTGTCCAGGGCCGCGTCGTAACCATTCACGCCCGGCGCGATCATCAGCGCTGCCGGCACCGACAGGCCACGCATGATGCTGCGCTTGATGGCCTCGCGGTCCAGGGCCAGGTTCATGGCCTCGCGCACTTTTCTGTCCTTGAAGGGGTTCTTGCCCTTCACATTGGACTCGCGCAACTCCTCGCTGCCCTCATCCATGACAAAGAAGACGGTGCGGATCTCCGAGCCTTCCAGCAGCCTGACCTTGCCTTCTTCCTTCAGCTTGAAGAAGTCCTGCGGCGGCAGGTCGGTGACGATGTCGACGTCGCCCGACAGCAGGGCCGCCACGCGCGTCGGCGGAGACTTGATCGGCAGATAGCTCAGCTCGGTGACATTGCCCGGGTTCTTGTCCCACCAGTCCTTGTTGGCCACCATCTTGACGGCCTGGTCGGGCTGCCAGCTCACCAGCTTGTAGGGCCCGGTGCCATTGGCATTGCGGCTCGCGAAGTTCTCTTCCTTGGCCTTGTAGTCCTGCGTGTTGGTCGTGTTGTTCTTGGTCGACCAGACCTTGCTCATGATGGGGAAGCTGATGATGTTCTGCAGCAGCATCGGCGTCGGCGCCTCGAGGATGAAGTCGACGGTGTGGTCGTCGATCTTCTTGACCTCCTTGATGCCCGAGACATAGGTCTGCTTGGTGCCCTGGGGCTGGGTGATGCGGCCGAAGCTGAAGACGACGTCGTCGGCCGTGAAGGGCGAGCCGTCATGGAACTTGACGCCCTTGCGCAGGTCGAAGCGCACCTGGGTCTGGGAGAGGTAGGTCCACTTGGTCGCCAGCGACGGCTCGGGGCGGTACTCCTTGCCCAACCGCGTCAGCCCCTCGTAGATGTGCGTGCCGATGGCGTTGGAGGTGTTGTGGTCCTGCGAGTGCGGGTCCAGCGTCAGGATGTCGTTTTGTGCGGCCCAGCGCAGTGGGGCGGCAGTGGCCACTCCCAGCGTCAGTGCGGCCAGCAGGGGCAGGAGTCGGAGCAGAGATTTCATGCGGCTTTCCTTGAGAATGGCAGGACGGCAGAAGCCAAAAATACTAGCCGCGACCCCGGGGGTGCCGGCTACGGTTTTCCCTCGGGTTCTAGTGAGCAATCGCAACCGGCACCCGCGGCGATCCAGCGCTTCACCAGCCAGCCGCCCAACTTCCCGATGAAGCCGCTCGGTTGCGCCGCTAGTGCGCCGCACACATAGCGTGCGCCGTCCCAGCGCAGTGCGACGCATGCACCTTTGAGGCGCCGGCTCAGCACGACGCCGAGCGGGCAGGGCTCGGCCAGGCAGCAGACGCCGCAGCCGTTGCAAGCCTGGCCGAACGCGGGCTTGGGCGGCGCGTCGGGGTGGATTTGGATGATCCGTGTCTGGCCCATGGGTTGAATCATGGGCCAGAAGATGGCCCGGACCGCAGCGCCTGCCGCAATCGGCTTGCCACCTCGCTCGCCTGTTCGGTCCTGACATTGGTGAAGCCGATCAACAGGCCCTGGCCGGCTTCGTGCTGGACGGCATGGGCAGACAGCGCGGACGGCGCCAGGCCCTGAGCGCGGGCGCGCAGGACCAGGCCGGTGTCCGGCTCGTGTCCGGGGAAGCGGGCCAGCAGCGTGAGGCCGCCCTCGGGAGCCGCCAGCTCGATGCCGTTGCCGAACTCAGCTTGGAGAGCGCGGGTCAGCGCCACGCTGCGTTCGGCATAGCGAAGCCGCATGCGGCGCAGGTGCCGGGCGTAGTGGCCACCGGCCATGAAGGCGGCCAGGGCGGCCTGTTCCTGCTGGGCATGGCCGCGGTGGGACAGTTCGCAGGCAGCGGTCGTGGCCTCGACCCAGGCAGCGGGTGCGACGAGATAGCCCAACCTCAGCCCGGGGAACAGCGTCTTGCTGAAGCTGCCGGCATAGAACACACGGTCGCGCCGGTCGACGCTTTTCAGTGCTGCCGGTTTGCGGCCGACGTAGTGGAATTCGCTGTCGTAGTCATCTTCCAGCACCCAGGCGTCGGCGGCCTGGGCCCAGTCGAGCAGCGCCTGGCGGCGTTGGAGTGACAGCGCCACGCCCAGCGGGCTCTGGTGGCCAGGCGTGACGACGGCGAGCCGGGCGGCCGGGTGATGTTGCCGCGCATAGGCCACGTCCAGGCCGGCCGCATCGACCGGGATGAAGGCCAGCCGCAGCTGCGCCGCTTCCAGCGCGCGCCGGGCGAAGCGGTAGCCGGGATCTTCGAACCAGACTTCCGCGCCAGGCGGCGCCACCAGGCCGACGACCAGTTGCTGCGCGGCCTGGTAGCCGGCCGTGACGAAGACCTGGGCGGGGTCGCAGGCGATGCCGCGCGACACCAGCAGGTAGGCCGCGATGGCGGCGCGCAGCTCCGGTAGGCCGCGCGGGTCGGGGTAGCAGAAGCGCTGTGCGTCCAGACGCCGTGCCGCACCGGCTGTCAGGCTGGCCCAGAGCGTACGTGGGAACAGGTCCAGCGCCGGCAGGCCGCCGCGAAAGGGCCAGAGGTAGTCGTCGGGCAGCATGAAGGCCGCTACCTGCGCGATCGCGGGCGTCGCGCCCGCCACCAGGCTGCCCGGCTTCAGGTCAGGCGCCACCACGGTGCCGGCAGCACCGCGCCCAAGGATGCAACCCTCGCCGGCCAGCCGCCCATAGGCTGCGTCAACGGTGCCGCGGGCCACATTCAACTGGGCGGCCAGGCTGCGCGTGGACGGCAGGCGCTCGCCCGGCGCCAGCCGCCCGTCGGCGATGGCCTCACGGATGCGCTGGTAGACCTGGTCCTGCAACGGTTGGGCCGACGCGGTTTCCAGGCATAGCGCATCCAGCGGGGAGAGTGATGGCGGTGCGCTCATGGCCCAGTCAATTCGCGTGGATTTGGCTCTGTTGGATCGGGCCATTCTCCGGGAGAGTCTGGGCCATGGACACGCAGCTTCGATCCTCCGCCGCCGACATCAGCGCCAGGGCACCGCTCTCCGCGGCCCGGCAGGCCCTCGCACTCGCGCCGGCCCTTGCGGCGATGAGCTACCCGTTCTGGCTGCGGGCCTTCCATGCCGTCGGCCCGCAATGGCCTCTCGCGGCGCTGCCGCTGCTGGCCGCCTTCGCGATGCCACTGGTCGCCGCGCTGCTGTGGCTGCGCGCGGCCCGCGCGGCGCCCCGCTCGGTCTTCGAACTCCGGGCGCGCCGACTGGCCCTGCTGGGCGTCGCGGCGCCGCCGCTGTTCGTGTTCTGCGCCTTCCTGTTGGGCGTGCTGGGCCGCCCGATCTCCGAGCCGCTGGCTTGGGTGGCCGCATGGTTGGCCGCTGGCCTGTGGGCGTGGGCGGCCCCCCGCAGGGCCGAGCCCGTGGCCGCCCCGCCGGCGGACATGACCGCGCGCGCTGCCCATGGCGTGGTGGCGGCGATGGTGCTGGCCTTCATCGGCTTTCACCTCGTCAACCACCTGTTCGGGCTGCTGGGCCCGCAGGCGCATGCGGCCGTCATGAAGGCTGGGCGCGGCGTCTACCGCATGCCCGCGGTCGAAGCCATGCAGGTGGCGCTGCTGTTGCTGCAGCTCTGCCTTGGCGCGTGGCTGGCCTGGCGCTGGAGCCGGTTGCGCATGGATGTCTACCGCGCCGTGCAAGTGATGACAGGTGTCTATCTCGGCTTCTTCCTGCTCACGCACATGAACTCGGCCCTGGTGTCGGCGCGCACCTTGCGAGGCATCGAGACCGACTGGGCCTGGGCCTCGGGCGCGCCGCAAGGCTTGCTGCTGGACGCCTGGAATATCCGCCTGCTGCCGCACTATGCGCTGGGCGTGTTCTGCGTGCTCGCCCACCTGTGCTGCGGCCTGCGCAGCGTGCTGCTGGCGCATGGCTGGCGGGCGGCGAGCGTCAACCGCGGCTGGCTGGCGGGTTTGATCGCCGCGGTCGCGGTATCGACACTCATCGTGGCCGGCTTGTGCGGCCTGCGGTTGCCCGGCGCTTGAGTCCACGCTGCGAGACGCTAGGCTCCACGCAGGCACCGTCCCTCCCACCACACCGCACGACAAGAGAGTTCAAGATGTCCAAGGTCAGAGTCGCGGCATTCAGCATTTCCATCGACGGTTTCGCGGCAGGGCCGTGCCAGAGCCTGGAGGCGCCGCTGGGCGCAGGCGGTGAGCAACTGCACGAGTGGATGTTCCCGACCCGCACCTTCAAGCAGATGGTCGGCAGCGAAGGCGGCAGCACCGGCGTCGACGACCGCTTCGCGGTGCGCAGCTTCGAGGGTGTCGGCGCCTGGATCCTGGGCCGCAACATGTTCGGCCCCGTGCGCGGCCCCTGGCCCGACGAGACCTGGAAGGGCTGGTGGGGTGCCAATCCGCCCTATCACGTGCCCGTGTTCGTGCTGACCCACCACGCCCGGCCGCCACTGCAGATGGAAGGCGGCACGACCTTCCACTTCGTGACGGACGGGATCGAAGCCGCGCTGCGGCAGGCGAAGCACGCCGCCGCGGGCAAGGACGTGCGCATCGGCGGCGGTGCTCAGACGATCCGCCAGTACCTGCAGGCTGGTCTGATCGACGAGATGCACCTGGCCATCTCGCCGGTGCTGCTGGGCAGCGGCGAGTCGCTGCTGGGTGGCCTGGACATGCCGGCCATTGGCTGGCGCGTCACCGAGCACGAAAGCTCGGGGCAGGCGATGCATGTGGTGATGGCGAGGTGACGTGCCTTCAAGGCGCGGCGGCGACGTCGCAGGTCGAGCGAGCGTCGACGTCGAGTGGCGTGGTTGCGCAAGCGGCTTGATGCGCCGCGCCCCAGCGACGGATCTCTTCGGCCACCGGCAGCACCGACAGCCCGTGCGGCGTGAGCCCGTATTGCACGACAGCCGGCACAGGCCCCGTGCGCTCGCGGCTCACCAGCCCGTCGGCCTGCAGCTCGCGCAGCTGCTCGGCCAGCACCTTGGCCGACACGTCTGGCAGGCTGCGCCGCAGCGCGGCGAAGTGCAGCGGGCCATCGGCCAACCGATACACGACAAACAACTTCCAGCGCCCACCGATGGCCGCCAGCGCCGCCGTCAGCGCGCAGCCGGGGATGGCGTTGCCACGCGCCGGGCGAGGACGGTTACCTGCAGGTGCCTTCTTGGCAGTGGACATGGTGCTGCATAGAGTGAACCGGGTCAGTCTAGTCACCCATCCGAGCCCATGCCTTCCCAACACACTCGCCGCACCGCCGCCGCCGCGCTCATGGCCACCGGTGTCAGCGCCATCGCCGCGCCCGCTTCCGCCGCCTCCGCGCCCCTGTTGCCTCCAACGCCGGTGGGCGCGCCGCAGGACTTCGAATTCGAGCACGGCAACTGGGACACGTCGCTGCGCCGCCGGCTGCGGCCACTGAGCGGCTCGGACGTGTGGGCGGAGTACGTCGGCACCACCCTCGTGCACCCGTTGCTGAGCGGCCGCGCGAATCTCGTCGAGCTGGATGTCTCGGGCCCCGAGGGTCGCATCCAGGGTCTGTCGCTGCGGCTCTTCGAGCAGCAGAGGCAGCGGTGGACGCTCAACTTCTCCAACGCAGCATCGGGCACGCTCGCCGTGCCGATGGTGGGCGGCTTCGGCGGCAGCCCGCGTGGCCTGTTCTACAGCGCCGAGGGCTTCAATGGCCGGCCTATCCTGGTGCGCTTCATCATCGAGTCCCTGAGCGTCGACCGCTGCCGCTTCGAGCAGGCGTTTTCGGCTGATGGCGGCGTCACGTGGGAGATCAATTGGATTGCGGTGGATACGAGGAGGTCATACTGAAGCGATGGAGAGACCCACGAGCGAACAGATAGCAGCGTTGCCGCCTTACCCCGCGTTGCCGCTCGACCGGATCCACGTGCTTCGCGACGCGGACCAATGCGACTTCGCTGAAGCAGAACTGCGCTTGGCCGGCCAGGTCGGCTTCGACACCGAGAGCAAGCCCATGTTTGTCGCTGGCGGTGAGCAGACAGGACCGCACATCGTGCAGTTCGCGACTGCGGGGCATGCCTTCATCGTACATACGGAAGCGCCGGAGACTGCAGGCTTCCTGCGCGCCATCCTTGAGTCTGAGGTCATCGTCAAGGTGGGGTTCGGCATCGTGTCCGACCGCGTGCCCTTGCACAGGAAGCTGGGCGTGCAGCTCAGCGGTGGGGTCGATGTTTCGCACATGGTGCGGCGACTGGGTTTCCAGCAGGCCGTCGGCCTCAGGGCCGCCGTCGCCATCGTGCTGGGCCAGCGCATGCCCAAGTCCAAGAAAGTCACCACCTCCAACTGGGCCACCCGCAAGCTCAGCCCCCAGCAGCTGCAATACGCGGCCAACGACGCGCATGCGTCGCTGCTGGTGTATCAGGCGCTCCAGGCGATGCCAATGGAGCTTGCGAGAGCTTCATCTCCATGAGTGGCCCTGCCAACGGCCACCCTCCAGCCGTCCGAGTTCTAAACTCAAGAGATGAAGCCGGTCCTGACTTGTCTGGTGGCGACCCTGTTCGCCAGTGCTGGACTGCAGGCCCATGAGACTCCCTGCGGGCCGTATCAAGTGGCCTTTTACGAAACGGGCTTGCTGTATTTCAAGAATGCCGCAGGCGACTACGTCGGCATCGACCGCGACGTCGTCGAGGAAGTCAGCAGGCGCACGGGCTGCTCCTTGGTGCGAGTCATGGAGTCCCGCGTGCGAACCTGGACGGCGCTGGCCGGGGGTACGCTTGACATGACGGTCTCGGGCATAGAAACGCCTGAGCGGCAGAGGTTTGCGCACTTCGTTCCTTATGTCCTGAACAATCGCAACTACCTGATCGTGCGCAACGAACTGGCTGCCACGACGAAGACCATGGACGAGTTCCGGGCGCGAAAGTTTCTGCGCCTGGGTGTAGTCAAGGGTTTTGTCCATGGCGCAACGCTGGACCCCTGGATCGAAGCGCTCCGTCGCGAAGGCCGCATCGATGAAGTGGCAGATCTGGAAGTTCTCGCCAGAGTCTTTGCTGTCGGGCGCGTCGATGCCTTCCTCAGCCAACCGGTGGTCTGGGCCCCACTACTCACGCGCAACCAGCTGGACGGAAAGGTCCAAATCCTCGACTTCGCGCCGCAGGACAACGCAGTCCTGGGGCTCGTGCTGTCGCGCCAGCGGGTTGCGGCCGTCGACGTCGACAAGATGCGCAACGCGATCGAGCTGATGCGCACCGACGGCACGCTTGAGACGATCTTTGCGCGCTATGTTGACCGGCCGACAGCCCGAGCGCTTGCAGCGCGACCCAGCGGAAAGTAGCGGCGGGCAAGCGCCCGTGGCGCCCTTTGCACTGAAGGCAGGCCTTCAGGTCTTCACGCCCAACTCGCGCAGCCGCTCGTTCAGATAGCTGTCGGCCGTATAGCGATCGCTCAGCACGACGTTGTCGCGCGGATGCAGGAACAACGGCAGCGACACGCGGCTCTTCTTCGCGCCTTCGCCGGTCGGGTTCACCACGCGGTGCTGGGTCGATGGGTAATAGCCCTCGGAGGCCTCCTGCAGCATGTCGCCGATGTTGATGGTCAACGTGCCGAAATCGCAGGGCACGTCGTGCCAGGCGCCGTCGGTGCCCAGTACCTGCAGGCCCGGCTCGTTGGCGGCGGGCAGGATGGTCAGCAGATTGATGTCGCCATGCGCTGCGGCGCGGATGGAGCCCACCGGCTCTTCGCCCGTCAACGGCGGGTAGCGCAGCACGCGCAGCAGGGTCTTGCTGCTGCCCTGGATCATGTTCGACAGCGGCTCGCGGTACTTGGCCGCGATCTCTGGCGGCGTGTAACGCTCCACCCAGCCCAGCAGTTCCTCCGCCAGCGCATTGGCTTCGCGGTAGTAGGTGAGGGCGTCTTCCTTCAACTGCTCGGGGATGCGGCCCCAGGGGTAGACGTGGAAATACTCCTTGATGTCCTTCTGCTTGGAACCCTTCGCGGTTTCCGAGATGGCGGTCGAGAAATACCCATCCTGGGTTTCCTTGGAAAACGCGTAGCCATGCTTGGCCTCGCTGTTGAAGAAGGCCAGCCAGTCGGCATAGATCTTCTCGACCAGGGTTTGGCGGATCGGGTGGTTGGTCAGCACGCCGAAACCGGTCTCGTGCAGGGAGCGGGTGAACTTCTCCGCGGCGTCGGGCGCGCGGTAGTCAACGACCTGGACTTGCATCTGGGATCTCCTGAATGTCCCTCGCGTTCAACCATTCAATCTCGGGGCTGGCGCGACCACCAAGTTTACGGGCCAGTCAACTTTGCTGCATCCCGGTGCGTGAACTTTGTCGCACCCCGTCCACCTTGTCGGGCAAACCCGGAGTGCTAGAGTCCGCCCCTGATACTTTTATTCCTTCCCGTCCCTTTTGCAGTTGCCCCTGGCAACAGCAGAGGTGGGTCGCAATCCGCCAACCGGTCGAGCCGTGTCGCGGAAGGTTCTTCAACCAGCCAACTCCCTGGAAACCGGGGCATGAGGTGAGCGAAAGATGATGCAGCAATACAGGTCCAACTCCTACCTGTTCGGCGGAAACGCGCCGTATGTGGAGGAGATGTACGAGGCCTACCTCGACAACCCGGGTTCCGTCCCGGACAACTGGCGCGCCTATTTCGACGCGTTGCAGCATGTCCCCGCGGTGGATGGCAGCGAGGCGCGCGACGTGGCCCATGCGCCGGTCGTCGAATCATTCGCCCAGCGCGCCAAGGCCAACGCCTTCGCCAACAAGGCTTCCAGCGCCGATCTGGCCGTCGCCCGCAAGCAGGTGCACGTGCAGTCGCTGATCGCGGCCTACCGTTTCCTCGGCAACCGCTGGGCCGAGCTGGACCCCCTCAAGCGCGCCGAGCGCCCCAAGATTCCCGAGCTGGACCCGGCGTTCTACGACCTGACCGAGTCCGACATGGACATCTCGTTCAGCGCCGTGAACAGCTATTTCGGCGGCGAGACGATGACGCTGCGCCAGATCGTGCAGGCCCTGCGCGAGACCTATTGCGGCTCGATCGGCTCCGAATTCATGCACGGCTCCGACCCCGGCGAGAAGCGCTGGTGGCAGGAGCGCCTGGAGAAGGCGCGCGGCAAGCCGACCTTCTCGGCCGAAGAGAAGAAGCACATCCTCGACCGCCTGACCGCGGCCGAAGGCCTGGAGCGCTATCTCCACACCAAGTACGTCGGCCAGAAGCGTTTCTCGCTGGAAGGCGGCGAGAGCTTCATCGCGGCGATGGACGAAGTGATCCAGCGTGGCGGCGAGCGCGGCGTGCAGGAAATCGTCATCGGCATGGCCCACCGCGGCCGCCTGAACGTGCTGGTCAACACGCTGGGCAAGATGCCTGCCGACCTGTTCGCCGAGTTCGAGCACAAGGCTGCCGAAGACCTGCCGGCCGGCGACGTGAAGTACCACCAGGGCTTCAGCTCCGACGTGTCCACGCCTGGCGGCCCGGTGCACCTGAGCCTGGCCTTCAATCCGTCCCACCTGGAAATCGTCAACCCGGTCGTTGAAGGCAGCGTGCGCGCCCGCCAGGACCGCCGCGGCGACAGCGAAGGCGCCCAGGTGCTGCCGGTGCTGGTGCACGGTGACGCGGCCTTCGGTGGCCAGGGCGTCGTGCAGGAAACGCTGGCGATGGCGCAGACGCGCGGCTACCGCACCGGCGGCACGGTCCACATCATCATCAACAACCAGATCGGCTTCACCACCAGCGACCCGCGCGACCTGCGCTCCACCTGGTACTGCTCCGACGTCGTCAAGATGATCGAAGCGCCGGTGCTGCACGTGAACGGCGACGACCCCGAGGCCGTCGTCTGGGCCACGCAGCTGTGCATGGACTACCGCGCCGAGTTCAAGAAGGACGTCGTCCTGGACATCGTCTGCTTCCGCAAGCTGGGCCACAACGAGCAGGACACGCCGGCGCTGACCCAGCCGCTGATGTACAAGAAAATCGCCGCCCACCCCGGTACGCGCAAGGTCTATGGCGACAAGCTGGTGGCGCAGAACGTGCTGCCGGCCGAAGGCCCGGACGACATGGTCAAGGCCTACCGCGCCGCCATGGACGAAGGCCGCCACACCGTCGACCCGGTGCTGACCAATTTCAAGAGCAAGTTCGCCACCGACTGGTCGCCCTTCCTGGGCAAGAAGTGGACCGACAGCTGTGACACCGCCATTCCGGTGGCCGAGTGGAAGCGCCTGGCCGAGAAGCTGACGACGCTGCCCAAGGACTTCGCGGCCCACAACCTCGTTGCCAAGCTCTACGCCGACCGCGCCACGATGGGCCGCGGCGAAGTCAACATCGACTGGGGCATGGGCGAGTCCATGGCTTTCGCGTCGCTGGTGGCTTCGGGCTACCCAGTGCGCCTGTCCGGCGAGGACAGCGGCCGCGGCACGTTCACGCACCGCCACGCCGTGCTGCACGACCAGAACCGCGCCAACTGGGACGCCGGCACCTACATCCCGCTGCAGAACGTGGCCGAAGGCCAGGCACCGTTCACCGTCATCGACTCCATCCTGTCTGAAGAAGCGGTGCTGGGCTTCGAGTACGGCTATGCCGCGGCCGAGCCCAACACGCTGACGATCTGGGAGGCGCAGTTCGGCGACTTCGTCAACGGCGCCCAGGTCGTCATCGACCAGTTCATCGCCTCCGGCGAAGTGAAGTGGGGCCGCTCCAACGGCCTGACGATGATGCTGCCGCACGGCTACGAAGGCCAGGGCCCGGAGCACAGCTCGGCGCGCCTGGAGCGCTTCATGCAGCTGGCCGCGGACAACAACATGCAGGTCGTGCAGCCCACCAACGCCGCGCAGATCTTCCACGTGCTGCGCCGCCAGATGCTGCGCATGTTCCGCAAGCCCCTGGTCATCATGACGCCCAAGAGCCTGCTGCGCGCGAAGGATGCCACCTCGCCGCTGGCCGATTTCACCAAGGGCGATTTCAAGACCATCATCGGTGAACAGGACGCCGCGCTGAATGCCGAGAAGGTCAAGCGTGTCATCGTCTGCTCGGGCAAGGTCTATTACGACCTGGTCAAGGCGCGGGCCGAGAAGAAGTCTGCGGACGTGGCCATCGTGCGCGTCGAGCAGCTCTACCCCTTCCCGCACAAGGCCTTCGCGGCCGAGTTGAAGAAGTACCCGAACGCCACCGACATCGTCTGGTGCCAGGACGAGCCGCAGAACCAAGGCGCCTGGTTCTTCGTGCAGCACTATGTGCACGAGAACATGAGCGAAGGCCAGAAGCTCGGCTACGCCGGCCGCCCGGCCAGCGCCAGCCCGGCCTGCGGCTATGCCCACCTGCACCAGGAGCAGCAGAAGGCGCTGCTGGATCAGGCGTTTGCCAAGCTCAAGGGCTTCATCCTCACCAAATAAGACCGCACCGCGCAGCGCCACTTGTCAGGCGCTGCGCTCACTTGCGCCTGTACCGCATCACACCGAATAAAGAACACGGAGCCTCCCACCATGGCCATCGTTGACGTCCAAGTTCCCCAGTTTTCCGAATCCGTTTCCGAGGGCACGCTGCTGACCTGGAAGAAGAAGCCCGGCGAAGCCGTCACCATCGACGAAACCCTCGTCGAGATCGAGACCGACAAGGTCGTGCTCGAAGTGCCCGCACCTGCCTCCGGCGTGCTGGCCGAAGTCCTGGTGGCTGACGGCAGCACCGTCGTCAGCCAGCAACTGCTCGCCAAGATCGACACCGAAGGCAAGGCCGGCGCTGCTGCAGCCGCACCTGCCGCTGCTGCTGCCGCACCTGTGGCCGCCGCTGCACCTGCTGCCGCCAACAAGGGCGATGTGGCCATGCCCGCCGCCGCCAAGATCCTGGCCGAGAAGGGCCTGGCTGCCACCGACGTGGCCGGCTCCGGCAAGGACGGCCGCGTGACCAAGGGCGACGCCCTTGGCGCCCAGCCCAAGCCTGCTGCCGTCGCCGCGCCGCTGGTCGTGCCTGCGTCGCCCGCGGTCGCCAAGCCGCTGCCCGCCGTGGCCGCGCCGGCCCAGCAGAACCTGGGCGACCGCCCCGAGCAGCGCGTGCCCATGACCCGCCTGCGCGCCCGCATCGCCGAGCGCCTGGTGCAGTCGCAGTCGACCAACGCCATCCTGACCACCTTCAACGAAGTCAACATGGCCCCGGTCATGGAGATGCGCAAGAAGTTCCAGGAGAAGTTCGAGAAGGAACATGGCGTCAAGCTCGGCTTCATGAGCTTCTTCGTCAAGGCAGCCGTCGCGGCGCTGAAGAAGTACCCGATCATCAATGCCTCGGTCGATGGCAACGACATCGTCTACCACGGCTACTTCGACATCGGCATTGCGGTGGGCTCGCCGCGCGGCCTCGTCGTGCCGGTGCTGCGCAATGTCGACCAGATGAGCTTCGCCGACATCGAGAAGAAGATCGCCGAGTTTGGCCAGAAGGCCAAGGACGGCAAGCTGTCCATCGACGACCTGACCGGCGGCACCTTCTCCATCTCGAACGGCGGCACCTTCGGCTCCATGCTGTCCACGCCCATCATCAACCCGCCGCAGTCGGCCATCCTGGGCGTGCACGCCACCAAGGACCGTGCTGTCGTCGAGAACGGCCAGGTCGTGGTGCGGCCGATCAACTACCTCGCCATGTCCTATGACCACCGCATCATCGACGGCCGCGAGGCCGTGCTGGGCCTGGTGACGATGAAAGAAGCGCTGGAAGACCCCGCCCGCTTGCTGTTCGACATCTAAGAAAGCCAAGGAACGATCAGCATGAGCACCAAGCAATTCGACGTCGTCGTCATCGGCGGCGGCCCCGGCGGTTACATCGCGGCCATCCGCGCGGCCCAGCTGGGCATGAACGTGGCCTGCATCGACGAGTGGAAGAACGACAAGGGCGGCCCCGCCCTCGGCGGCACCTGCACCAACGTCGGCTGCATCCCGTCCAAGGCGCTGCTGCAGTCCAGCGAGCACTACGAGCAGCTGAACCACCACTTTGCCGACCACGGCATCACGGCGGACAACGTCAAGATGGACGTCGCCAAGATGCTGGCCCGCAAGGACCAGGTCGTGAAGCAGAACAACGACGGCATCGTCTACCTGTTCAAGAAGAACAAGGTCACGTTCTTCCACGGTCGTGGCTCCTTCGTTGCCGCCAAGGATGGCGGTTATGAACTCAAGGCTGGTGAGGAAACCATCGCGGCCAAGCAGGTCATCGTCGCCACGGGTTCCAACGCCCGCGCGCTGCCCGGCGTGCCGTTCGACGAAGAGAACATCCTGTCCAACGACGGTGCCCTGCGCGTCGGCTCCACGCCCAAGAAGCTGGGCCTGATCGGCGCCGGCGTCATCGGCCTGGAGATGGGTTCGGTCTGGCGCCGCCTGGGCGCTGAAGTGACCGTACTGGAAGGCCTGCCGGCCTTCCTGGGGGCGGTGGATGAGAGCGTCGCCAAGGAGGCCGCCAAGGTCTTCAAGAAGCAGGGCCTGGACATCCAGCTCGGCGTCAAGGTCGGCGAGGTCAAGTCGGGCAAGAAGGGCGTCAGCGTCGCCTACACCGACGCCAAGGGCGAAGCCAAGACGCTGGAGGTCGACAAGCTCATCGTCTCCATCGGACGTGTGCCCAACACCATCGGCTTGGGTGCTGATGTGGTCGGCCTCAAGCTGGACGAGCGCGGCGCCATCGTCGTGGATGACGACTGCAAGACCAGCCTGCCGGGCGTCTGGGCCATCGGCGACGTCGTGCGCGGCCCGATGCTCGCGCACAAGGCCGAGGAAGAGGGCGTTGCCGTGGCCGAACGCATGGCTGGCCAGCATGGGCACGTGAACTTCAACACCGTGCCCTGGGTCATCTACACCAGCCCCGAGATCGCCTGGGTCGGCAAGACCGAGCAGCAGCTCAAGGCCGAAGGCGTCGCCTACAAGGCCGGCCAGTTCCCCTTCCTGGCCAACGGCCGCGCCCGTGCGCTGGGTGACACGACCGGCTTCGTCAAGTTCCTGGCCGACGCCAAGACCGACGAGATCCTGGGCGTGCACATCATTGGCCCGTTCGCGTCGGAGCTGATCTCCGAGGCGGTGGTGGCGATGGAGTTCAAGGCCTCGGCCGAGGACATCGCACGCATCTGCCACGCGCATCCGTCCTTGAGCGAAGCGACGAAGGAAGCGGCCCTGGCCGTCGACAAGCGCACGCTGAACTTCTGATCGCACGTAGCGAATCGAAAGGGGCGGCCAGACAGTCGCCCCTTTTTTTGCGATGACCTCAGTCACTGAGCTTTACCAGCAGACCCTCACCGAGCGCGGCTTCACGGCCGACGCTGCGCAGCTGCGTGCCATCGAGGCCCTGCAGCGCTGCCAGGACGAATGGGCCAGCTACAAGGCTCGCCGCGCCAATGCGGTCACCAAGCTGCTGGTGCGGCCGCCGATCCCGCGCGGCGTCTACATGTACGGCGGCGTGGGGCGGGGCAAGAGCTTCCTGATGGACTGCTTCTTCCAGGCCGTGCCACTGCAGCGCAAGACGCGGCTGCACTTTCACGAGTTCATGCGCGAGGTGCACCGCGAGCTGCAGGAGCTCAAGGGCATTGCCGACCCGCTGGACGAACTCGGCAAGCGCATCGCGCGGCGTTTCCGCCTGATCTGCTTCGACGAGTTCCACGTCGCCGACGTGACCGACGCGATGATCCTGCACCGCCTGCTGGACGCGCTGTTCCGCAACCGCGTGTCCATCATCACGACGTCCAACTTCCACCCGGACGGCCTCTATCCCAACGGCTTGCACCGCGACCGCATCCTGCCAGCCATCGAGCTGCTGAAGGCCAACCTCGAGGTCATCAATGTCGATGCCGGCACCGACTACCGGCGCCGCACGCTGGAGGACATGAATCTCTACCTGACGCCGCTGAACGAGTCGACGGAAGCGGCGCTTACCCAGGCCTTCGAGTCCCTCGCAGAAGCGCAGGACGAAGACCGCAAGCTGATGATCGAGCACCGCGCCCTCTACGCGCGTCGGCGTGCCGGCGGTGTCGTCTGGTTCGATTTCGCAACGCTTTGTGGTGGTCCACGCTCGCAGAACGACTACCTCGAGCTGGCCAGTCAGTTCCATACCGTCATCCTGTCCGACGTGCCCGAGATGCCGGTGCGCCTGGCCAGCGAGGCGCGCCGCTTCACCTGGCTGGTGGACGTGCTCTACGACCGCCGCGTCAAACTCATCATTTCGGCCGCGGTGCCAGCGGAGCAGCTTTACACCGAAGGGCCGCTGGCTCACGAATTCCCGCGCACGGTGTCGCGCTTGCAGGAAATGCGCTCGGCCGAATACCTCGCCTTGGCCCGTCGCGAGGTTGATACTTCGCTCACATGAGGCCATCCCCTACTCGCTTCGCGCACCTTGCAGGCCGCGCCGACCCCGGAGGGGCCGACCCTTCGGCAGGCGCAAACGGCGTGCCGTTTGTGTCCGGCCTCAGCCCCCTTCGAGGGGGCGCCGCCAGTGGCCCGGCAAGGCCGGTTCCACGGCGGCCGCTTGATGTGGCCGCCGGCTGTCGCGGCGGCCTGCTGGTGGGGCTCTGGCTCGCGACCGTGGTGGCTTGTGCGGAAACACCTCAGCCGGCCACGCGTGCCGAGGTCGCTGTCCAGCGCGCCGCCATCGAGCAGCGCTTCGCGCAGGAAAAGCTGGACTGCGAGCAGCGCTTTTCCGTCGCTGCCTGCCTGGATGAGCTGCGTCGGCGCCGCCACGAGGCGTTGGCACCCCTGGTGCGACGGGAAAATGAACTCGCGGCCGAGGAGCGTCGTGCCCGCGCGGCAGCCCAGACCCAGCGCGTGCGCGAACGCGAGCTCGCCGCGTCTCAGGACGAGGGCCAGAAGCGCGAGCGCATCCTCACGGCGCCGCCGCCGGCTCCACCTGCGGTGGCCGCCTCCCGCACGCCCCGCGCGCGGAGCCCGGAAGATGCCGCACGCCAGCGCCAGCAGGCAGAGAACAAGGCGCAGGGCGAGGCGGCCAAGCGCCGCGAGCAGGCTGAGGTGCGCGAGAAGCGTCAACAGCAGCGCATTGCCGAGCACGAGGCCAGACAGAAGGCCAGGGCCAAGCCGCTGGCTGCGCCCCTGCCTTTGCCGGGCGCATCAGCCGCGTCGCGGTAGCGGCCGCTAATCGAGGTTCTCGAGCTTGACGATGGCGACGGACAGGTTGTCGCCGCCGCCCCGGGCGCGCTGGCGCGCCTTGCTCACCAGCAACTCGGCCGCTTCGCGCGGCGGCAGGCTGTAGAGCACGCTGCCCAGCTCCTGGGCGGTGAAGTAGTGCCAGAGCCCGTCGCTGCAGCACATCAGCGTGTCGCCCACTTCGAGGTTCTCGAAGCGCTCCGATGTCGACGTCGGGTCCTGCACCGTTCCCAGGCAGGCCGTCAGCAGATTGCTCTGCGGATGCGAGCTGGCCTCGACCTCGGTGAGCTGGCCCTCGTCGACGAGGCGCTGCACATAGGAGTGGTCCATGGAGCGCTTGACCAGGCGCGCGCCGCGGAACCAGTAGATGCGCGAGTCGCCGGAATGGATCCAGTGCACGCAGCGGTCGCTGGTGATGACGAAGCCGGCGATCGTGCTGTGCGGTTCCTCCTCGGCGGAGATGGCCGTCAGCTTGATCATCAGGTGCGCCTCCGCCGTGATCTGGCTCAGCAGCTCGGCAGGCAGCTCATCCTCGGGCGAATAGCGCTCGAACAGCTGGTGCGCCGTCAGGATGACCTGGTCGGCCGCCTTGCGCCCGCCGCTCTTGCCGCCCATGCCGTCTGCCACGATGCCCATCATGCAGCCCGCTATGCGCGGGTGGGCGATGACGGCCACCTGATCCTGCTGATAGGCCCGGTCCCCGCGATGGGTGCCGGTGGCGGCGTTGAGTCGGAAACCGACGGCGGTGGGGGAGGGCATGCCGAAAACTATACTGGTCGGTGAGCTTGTGCCCGCATCGAACCGCCTTCGTAAACCCTTGGATGGATGAACAACTTCACTCGTTGCCCCGGCGGCTCATCGAGCTGCGCATGGAGCATGGCGACCTCGACGCGATGATCGACCGACTGGTCGAACAGTCGCCGGTGGACGAGTTGGCACTGCAGCGGCTGAAGAAGCGCCGCCTGGTTCTGCGCGACATGATTGCCCGGTTGGAGGCCGCCACAGAACCCGATGAACCCGCCTGATCTCGACGACTGGCTCGACGCCCTCGATCAGGCCACCCCTCCCGCCCCGCCCGCTGCTGACGAACTCGAACAGGCCGTTTTGGCCGCTTTCGACCTGGACGGCCCCTTGGCGCGCCTGGACCGGGGCTACAGGCCCCGCGCGCCCCAGTTGGAGATGACCCGTGCCGTCGCCCGGGCGCTCAGCCGCCGCCAGGCCCTGGTTGTCGAGGCTGGCACGGGCGTCGGCAAGACCTTTGCTTACCTTGTGCCCGCTTTGCTGGCCGGCAGCCGGGCGCTGATCAGTACCGCCACCAAGAGCCTGCAGGACCAGCTTTTCCTGCGCGATCTGCCCCGGCTGACCAAGGCGCTGAACACCCCGGTGCGCCTGGCCTTGCTGAAGGGCCGCAGCAGCTATCTCTGCCTGCATCGGATGAAGGAGGCGCGCGTGTCCGGCGAGTTCCCGGACCGGCGTACGGCGCTGTCGCTGGCCCGCATCGAGCGCTGGGCCCTGGGCACGACAACGGGCGACTTCGCCGAGATCGACGGCTTGGACGAGCGCTCGCCCATCATCCCCATCGTCAGCTCCAGCCGCGAGAACTGCCTTGGCCAGGAGTGCCCGGACTGGAAGAGCTGCTACGTCGTCAAGGCGCGACGCGAGGCGATGGAGGCCGATGTCGTCGTCGTCAACCACCACCTCTTCTTCGCCGACATGACGCTGCGCGATACCGGCGTGGCCGAGCTGCTGCCCAGCGTCGAGATCGCCATCTTCGACGAGGCCCACCAGCTCGCCGAGGCCGGCGTGCAGTTCCTCGGCACGCTGCTGGGTACGGCCTCGCTGATCGATTTCGCGCGTGATGTGCTGGCCCAGGGCCTGGCCCATGCACGCGGCGTGCACGACTGGCAGGGCTTGCATGCGGGTGTCGAGAAGGCGGCGCGGGAGCTGCGCCTGGCCGCGGCCGGCCCGCTGGCCACTGCCGGCCGCGAGTTGCGCGGCACGCTCAAGCTGGGCTGGAAGGAGAGGGCGAACCAGCCCGGTTTCGCCACGGCGCTGGCTGGCGTCGAAGTGGCGACGGCCAAGGCCTTGGAGGCGCTGACCGCCGTGCGCGAGGCCGCGCCCGATTTCGCGCGCCTGTGTGAGCGGGCCCAAGAGTTGCGCGAGTTGGCCAAACAGTTCGCCACCGACCCTGATCCGGGAGACGTGCGCTGGATCGACATCAGCCCGCATGCGGCCCGCCTGGTCGAGTCGCCCCTGGACATCCGCGACGCGATGCAGCAGCAGCTGGAGGGGCCACCCAAGGCCTGGGTATTCACCTCGGCCACACTGGGCGACGACGACGGATTGACGTGGTTCACCGAGCCCGCCGGCCTGACCGAGGCCGAGGTGCTGCGTGTGGGCAGCCCCTTCGACTATCCGACTCATGCGCGCCTTTACGTGCCGCGCGGTTTCCCAAAGCCCAGCGAGCCCAGTCATCCGCCCAGCGTTGCCCTGCTGGCGTCACGCCTGGCGCGGGCGCTGGGGGGGCGCACTTTCGTGCTGACCACGACGCTGCGCAATCTGCAGACTGTGGCTGACGCGCTGCGCGAGCGCTTCGAGGAAGCTGGCGACGCGATCGCCGTGCTGCAGCAGGGCGCGGCGCCCAAGCGTGTGCTGCTGCAGCGCTTCATCGACAACCCGGCGTCGGTCCTGGTCGGCTCGGCCAGCTTCTGGGAAGGCATCGATGTGCCCGGCGACGCACTGCAATGCGTGATCATCGACAAATTGCCCTTCCCGCCGCCCAACGACCCGCTCGTGGAGGCGCGTGTGCAGCGCCTGGAGGCGCAGGGGCGCAATGCCTTCTCGGAATATTTCGTCGCCGAGGCGGCGATTGCGCTCAAGCAGGGTGCGGGGCGGCTGATCCGAACCGAGACCGATCGTGGCCTGCTGGTGGTGTGTGACCCGCGCATGGCGGGCATGAACTATGGACGCCGCCTGCGCGCGGCGCTGCCGCCGATGACGGCGGTGGCCAACGAAGCCGAGGCCCTGGCTTGGCTAGAGGAACTCAGCGCCAGCCGGCGCTGAAGGCGCCGATCATCAGTGGCCGACGCCGAAGCGTCAGATCACCAGAGTTGCCACCAGGGCTTCTTGCGGTTGGCGCCGTTGCTGGCGTACTGGCTGTCGGGGAAGTTCTTGTCGAGCACGCGGCGGGCGTCGTCACGCAGCTGGGTCAGGCCGAGCTTGTCATAGCTCTCGCCCATGATGAAGAGGCCTTCCTCGATGCCGGGCGCGTACTGGAACTCGGCCACGGCCGACTGGGCGCGGTTCGCCGCGGCGACGTAGGCCTTGCGGTTGAAGTAGTAGCGCGCCACGTGGATCTCGTAGGCCGCCAGCGTGTTGGTGATGAAGTTGATGCGCGTCGTCGCCTCGGCCGCGTACTTGGACTCGGGGAATTGCTCGACGAGCTGGCGGAAGGCCAGCAGGGCTTCTCGCGAGGCCTGCTGGTCGCGCTCGGACACGTCCTGGTTGGCTAGGCGGCCGAACAGTCCCAAGTCCTCGTTGAAGTTGACGATGCCCTTCATGTACAGGGCGTAGTCCATCGCCGGGCTGGACGGGTTGAGCTTGATGAAGCGGTCCAGCGTGGCAATCGCCTGGGCGCGCTCGCCCGTGCGGTAGTACGCCCAGGCCACATCCAGCGTCGCCTGCTGGCCCATCGTCGTGCCGGCGGCGCGACCTTCGATCTTTTCGAGCGCCTTGATGGCGCGGTCGTAACTGCCGGCGTTCAGGTCGTCCTTGGCGTCTGCATACAATTTGTCCAGCGCCGCCTGGGAGTTTGGATCCTCCTTGGCCGTGGAGCCGCAACCGCTCAAGCCCAGCGCGAACGCCATCAGGACAGTGCCAGCGACGACGCGGGCGGTCTTGAATTTCTCAACAAACATGTCTGAAGTCGACGGCGATGCTGCCGGCTGGTCACAGGGAACAATGGACGCGGAGTATAGGGTGGGGGGTCAGGACGAATTCGAGCCGGGGGTCGAAGAAGCCGGCGACGCTGAACGGCGCACGGCAGATGTCGATGCCGCCGGCCATGGCGAGCGCCTGGACCGCTGGCTGACGACACGGGCGCCGGAGTTCTCGCGCAACCATCTGCAATCCCTGATCGAGCGCGGCTGCGTGACGGTGGACGGCAAGGTGCTGGAGAAGGCCGCCCACAAGCTGCGCGCCGGCCAGCGCGTCGAGATCGAATTGCTGCCGACCGACGAGAGCCGTGCCTTCCGTGCCGAGGCCATGGCGCTGGACTTCGTCTATGAGGACGAGCACATGGCGGTGGTCAACAAGCCTGCCGGTCTGGTCGTGCACCCGGCCGCGGGCAACTGGTCGGGCACGCTGATGAACGGCCTGCTGGCCCATCACGCCGCCGCAGCGACGCTGCCGCGCGGCGGCATCGTGCACCGGCTGGACAAGGACACCAGCGGCGTCATGGTCGTTGGCAAGACGCTGGCGGCCGTCACGGCGCTGATGCGCCAGATTTCAGCGCGCGAGGTGCACCGCGAATACCTGGCTCTGGCCTGGGGGCGTGTCGAGGAGCCTTTCGTCGTCGACCAGGCCATGCGCCGCGACCCGGTGTCGCGCGTCAAGATGGCCATTGCCCCCGCCAACCTCGGCAAGCCGGCGCGCACCGATTTCTTTCCGTTGGGTGTCGGCGAAGTGAATGGCCGGGCCATCAGCGCGGTGCACTGCGTGCTGCACACGGGCCGTACCCACCAGATCCGCGTCCACCTGACGCACAGCGGCCACCCCATGCTGGCGGACGTGCTCTATGGCGGCGCGCCGGCCCTCGGCCTGACCCGCCAGGCCCTGCATGCGGCACGGCTGTCCCTCACCCACCCGACCACCGGCGAACCTCTGGTGCTGACCGCGCCGCTGCCCGCCGACCTGGCCTCCGCCTGGGCCCAGATCGGTGCCGCCGACCTGCCCGGCTGACAGGGCTATACAATGCACCTCGGTTGTCGTGGCAGCCAGCGCGCCAAATGTGCGCGACCCGTGCGGTTAGCAGTTCATCCGCCCGCCCGGTCAACCACCCCGATCGCGTCTCGCTGGAAGGCTGTTGAGCCCCACCGTGACGCCCGGACAGACCCCGTCCGCATTGCCTGCCGAACGCTGTGAGCGCCCAGGCCCGGACGGATTGCCAAGCCAGGCTTGATTGAGGGCGCGATTGCGTTCATGAACACCCAGGATGCCAAGCGCGTCCTCGAGACCGCACTGATCTGTGCTTCGCAGCCGCTGACGCTGCGCGAGCTGCGCAGCCTGTTCGCCGACGAACTCGGCGCCGATACCGTGCGCAGCCTGCTTGACGAGCTGAGCCGCGATTGGGAAGGCAAGGGCGTCGAGCTGGTGGCGCTGGCCTCGGGCTGGCGCTTCCAGAGCCGCCCCGAGCTGCGCGAGTACCTCGACCGGCTGCATCCCGAGAAGCCGCCGCGCTATTCGCGTGCCGTGCTCGAGACGCTGGCCATCATTGCCTACCGCCAGCCTGTCACGCGCGGCGACATCGAGGACATCCGTGGCGTCGTCGTCGCCAGCCAGATCGTCAAGCAGCTTGAGGACCGCGGCTGGATCGAGGCCATCGGCCACCGCGAGACCCCGGGCCGCCCGGCGTTGTACGCGACGACCAAGTCCTTCCTGGACGACCTGGGCCTGGCCAGCCTGGAACAGTTGCCCGCCCTGGACATTGGCGGCGAAGCCCCGCCAGCCTTCGAGGCGCTGCAGGGCCAGTTGCTGGACAACTCAGAAGACGCTGAGTTGCCGGCCGAGGCTTCCGCTGAAACGCCCGCCGAAATCCCTGCCGAAATCCCCGCAGAGCCGCCTGCCGAAGAGATCGTCCCGAGTCTGAGCCTGTTTGGCGACGACGGCACGCCCGCACTTCCCAATCCCGACCCCACCGACCCGCCCCCGCAACCTCAGCCCGAATCCGCATGAACGACGCTGCCGACCAAGACAAGTCCCTGCCTCCCGACGCCGACGCCGAAGCGCCTGCCGCGCCCAAGCGGCGCCGCACGACGGCCAAGGCACCCGCCGAGACCGCCCCCGAGGCCGACGCGCCCGTGGCGGTGAAGCGCACCCGCCGCAAGGCCGCTGAGGCGGTGGTGGAGGAGGGAGCGGCTGCGCCCGAGGCAGCGCCTGCGCAGGAGGCGCCGGCACCGGCCCGCAAGCGCGCGCCGCGCAAGGCCGCCGCCGCTGAGGAGGCGGCGCCGGCCGTTTCCGCAGAGGCGCCCGCGCCTGCCGCAGTGCCCATCTTCACGTTGGCGGAAGACGCGCCGGCCCCCCCCGCCTCGGTGAGTGGTGAGGCGGATGACGAAGGGAATGACGGCGAGGCGGGTGAAGACGGCGAGCGTGGCGGCCGAGGCCGCAACCGTCGCCGCAACCGCAAGGACCGTGCGGAGCGTCAGGACGCCCCGGTCGCGGGCGGGGATGAACTGCCCGGCGCGGTCGTGGCGCCGGAACTCGTCGAGGCCGCGGGGGCGCGCTTCGCCGATGTGCTGTCGGGCAATCTGGATGCCGAATCCGAAGGGCCGGCGGGCGAGCCACCACAGCTGCGGCCCGAGGCCGACGAAGCGGTGGAGGAGGGTGCTGAGGGTGAAGCCAAGCGCGTGCTGGCGCCGGATGCCGATGCCCCCAAGCTGCAAAAGGTGCTGGCCCAGGCCGGCATCGGCTCGCGCCGCGACATCGAGGAATGGATTGCCGAGGGCAAGATCGAGGTGAATGGCGAGGTCGCCCACGTCGGCCAGCGCATCTCCTTCGGCGACCGGGTGCGCGTCAATGGCAAGGAGGTGCGCGTGCGCATCTCGCCGCCGAACCCGCGCATCCTGGCCTATCACAAGCCCACCGGCGAGGTGTCCACCTTCAACGATCCGGAAGGCCGCCCGACGGTGTTCCGCTCGCTGCCGCGCGTGCAGGGCCAGAAATGGCAGTCCGTCGGCCGCCTGGACATCAACACCGAAGGCCTGCTGCTGTTCACCAATTCCGGCGAACTGGCCAACCAACTGATGCATCCGCGCTTCGGCGTGGAGCGTGAGTACGCGGCCCGCGTGCTGGGGGCGCTGAGCGACGAGCAGCGCGCCAAGCTGCTCGAAGGCGTCAACGTCGAAGGTCAAGTGGCCTCCTTCAAGAGCATCGAGGACGGTGGCGGCGAAGGCGCCAACCGCTGGTACCGCGTCGTCATCACCGAGGGCCGCAACCGCGAAGTGCGCAAGCTCTTCGAGGCTGTCGGCATGGTCGTCAGCCGCCTGATCCGCATCCGCTACGGCACCGTCGTGCTGCCGCGCGGCTTGAAGCGCGGCGTCTGGGTGGAACTAGGCGACGACGACGTGCGCGTCATCCGCCGCCTGGCCGGTCATACCTCCAACAGTGGCCAGGGCCAGAACTTCGGGCAAGGGCAGGGCAAGAGCCAGCCGCAACAGCAGCAGGGCCAAGGCAACAAGAACGATCGCAACAAGCGCCGCAACGACGAGCGCCACAGCGGCAGTGGCGGCCCGCGCCCGAGCCGCCCGCCCGAGGCGCCGCAGCCTCAGCAGGCCCGTCCGCCGCGCGAGGAGCGCGCCCCGCGCCGTGACGATGAGGAGGATGACGGCTTCATTCCGCATCACGTCAACCCGCTGGAGCAGACCTTCGACCGCCGCCATGCGACGAGCGGCAAGCGCGGCCTGCCTCAGGGCTTTGGCGCCGGTGGCAGCCAGCAGGACAACAGGCAAGGCAAGGGCGGTGGCAACAAGGGCAATGGCCCGCGTGAACCCGATCCGATGCAGACCTCGGTGGGCTATATCGGCGGCGACGCCTTCCTGCGCCGCGGCGGTGGTGGCGGAGGTGGTGGCCGCGGCGGCAAGGGCGGCGGTGGTGGTGGTGGTGGTGGTGGTCGCTCCGGCGGCGGCTACGGCGGCCGCCGCTGAAACCGGGCGGGGGATACAACTAGGGTCATCCCTGCCCGCTACAATCACAGGCTTTGTCCAATACGCCCCATCAGGAGAACCCCATGGCGATCGAAACCACCCTGTCCATCATCAAGCCCGATGCCGTGGCAAAGAACGTCATCGGCCAGATCTACGCCCGCTTCGAGGCCGCCGGCCTGAAGGTCGTGGCCGCCAAGATGGTGCACCTGTCGCGCGTCGAAGCTGAACAGTTCTACGCCGTCCACAAGGCCCGCCCCTTCTTCAACGACCTGGTCAGCTTCATGATCTCCGGCCCGGTCATGATCCAGGCCCTGCAAGGCGAAGGCGCCATCCTGAAGAACCGTGACCTGATGGGCGCCACCGACCCCAAGAAGGCCGAGAAGGGCACCATCCGCGCCGACTTCGCCGACAGCATCGACGCCAACGCCGTGCACGGCTCCGACGCCGCCGAAACGGCCGCTGTCGAAGTGGCCTTCTTCTTCCCCGGCATGAACGTCTACGCCGGTCGCTGATCAAGCCCACCCCTACCGGCTGACGCCGGCCCCTCAAGGGGCACTGCTAGCGGCCTGGCAAAGCCAGTTCCGCTGCAGTCGCTAAGTAAGACACTAGCCGGCGACGGTGGGGCGCTTGGAGGTTTGCAATGGATACGGTCAACCTGCTCGGATTCGATCTCCCAGGCCTGGCCGCCTACTGCGAGCAACTGGGCGAAAAGAAATTCCGTGCGACCCAGCTGTTCCGCTGGGTCCACCAGAAGGGCGCGTCGGACTTCGACCAGATGTCCGATCTCGCCAAGTCCCTGCGCGAGAAGCTCAAGGGCCGTGCCCACATCGCGGCGCTGCCTGTCATTTCCGAACATGTCTCGACGGATGGCACGATCAAATGGCTGTTCGACGTCGGTGCCGGCAATGCCGTCGAGGCCGTCTTCATCCCTGAGGATGATCGCGGCACGCTGTGCATCTCCAGCCAGGCCGGCTGCGCGGTCGGCTGCCGCTTCTGCTCGACGGGCCATCAGGGCTTCAGCCGCAACCTGACGACCGCCGAGATCACGGCCCAGCTCTGGTTTGCCGAGCACAACCTGCGCAAACGCCTCAACACGACGGAGCGGGTGATCTCCAACGTCGTCATGATGGGCATGGGCGAGCCGCTGCAGAACTATGACCAGCTCGTGCCGGCGCTCAAGACCATGCTGGACGACCATGGCTATGGCCTGAGCCGCCGCCGCGTCACCGTGTCGACTTCGGGCGTCGTGCCCATGATCGACCGGTTGCGCGAGGACTGCCCGGTGGCCATGGCCGTCAGCCTGCACGCGCCGACCGATCCGCTGCGCGACCAGCTCGTGCCGCTGAACAAGAAATACCCCATCGCCGAGTTGCTGGACGCCTGCAACCGTTACCTCGAGAAGGCGCCGCGCGACTTCATCACCTTCGAGTACTGCATGTTGCAGGAGGTGAACGATTCGCCCGAGCAGGCCCATGAGCTGGTCAGGCTGCTGAGGAACAAGGTCAACTGCAAGATCAACCTGATCCCCTTCAACCCCTTCCCGGCCTCGGGCCTCACGCGCAGCACGAATGCGCGCGTGCAGGCCTTTGCCGAGGTGCTGATCCAGGCAGGTATCGTGACGACGGTGCGCAAGACGCGCGGCGACGACATCGACGCCGCCTGCGGCCAGCTGGCCGGCGAGGTGCAGGACCGCACCCGCGCGCATATCCGCATGGTCAGGGCACCCGTCACGGTGGCCAAATCCACCTGATGCCCCCTGGTGCCACCTTCGAGGATTTGATGAAGCGACTGTTGATCGTTCTGGCCACCGCCCTCCTTGCTGCCTGCGCCGGTACCACCGCGCCCGGCGCCGACCGCGAGATCAAGACCGACTCGGACCAGACCGACGGCGACCGCCGCGCCGCGATCCGGCTCGAACTGGCCCAGGGCTATTTCTCGCGCGGCCAGTTCAACACGGCCCTGGACGAGCTCAAGATGGCGCTGCAGCTCAAGCCCGACATGCGTGAAGCCGTCAACCTGCGCGGCCTCATCTACGCCGCCATGGGCGAGCATCAGCTTGCTGAGGAGGCCTTCCGCCGCGCCCTGGTCGTCTATCCCAACGATCCCGACACGCTGCACAACTACGGCTGGTTCATGTGCCAGCAGCAGCGCTGGCCGACGGCGGACTCACTGTTCGACCAGGCCCTGGCCCAGTCCACTTATCGCGCGCCGGCCCGCACCCTGCTCGCCAAGGGCGTCTGCGAGGCCCGTTCGGGCCGCATGCTGGTCGCCGAGAAGACGCTGGCGCGCGCCTTCGAGCTGGACCCCGGCAGCCCGGCTGTCGCCATGAATCTGTCCGATGTGCTGTTTCGCAACCGCGAGCTGGAGCGTGCCCGTTTCTATGTGAAGCGTGTCAACAGTCAGCCCGAGCAAGTCAATGCCCAGAGCCTGTGGCTGCAGTTGCGCATCGAGCGCAAGCTCGGCAACAGCGGCACGGTGGACGATCTGGCCATGCAAATGCGCCGCAAATACCCCCAGGCCCCGGAGACCCAGTCCCTGGACGCCGGCCGTTACGACGAATAAGCCGTGACTGCGGCGCACAGCAAGAACGAGACGATGGAACCCACCACCGAGGGACTCGCCAGCCAGGCCGCCACCGCGGGCGCCTGGCTCAGGAACGCGCGCCAGCAGCGCGGCCTGCACATCGCCGCCCTTGCGGTCATGCTCAAGGTGCCGCAGGCCAAGCTCGAGGCCCTGGAGGCCGACCGTTTCGACGAGCTGCCCGACGCTACCTTTGCCCGCGCGCTGGCCACGGCCATGTGCCGGGCGCTCAAGGTGGACCCGGCACCGGTGCTGGTGATGCTGCCGCGCACGCGCGATCGCGAGTTCGACGTGCGCCCCGGGCTCAACCAGCCCTTCCGTGAGCGCGGTGCCGGCCCCATTGATGGCGGCGTGCTGGGCCTGGCGACGAGGCCCGTCATCTGGGGACCGGTGCTGCTGCTGGTCGCCGCGGCAGCCATCTACTGGATCCCAGCGGGCTGGTTGCCCGAACGCGGCGCCAGTGTGGTGGCTCCAGCGGCGTCCGGCACCGTTGTCACGGCGAGCGCGCCGGTCGTCGAATTCGTGCCCGCACCCTCCGCCTCCGAACCAGTAACGACGTTGCCAGAACCCGTGGCATCTGCGCCGCTGCAGGTGCGTGATGTTGCACCGCCGCCCGCCGCCATGCCCGCCTCTGCGCCGCCGGTGAAGGCGACGGTCACCGCTTCGCCCGGCAGCGCGCTGCGCGTGACGGCGACGGCCGATACGTGGATCGAGGTTGCCGACGCCAAGGGCCAGCCGCTGCTGTCGCGGGTGCTGCGTGCGGGCGAACAGCAGGAGTTCACGGGCGCCGCGCCCTACAAGCTGCGCATTGGCAATGTGCGCGGCACCCAGGTCGAATGGCGCGGTGCCGCCGTCGACCTGGCGCCGCTAGCCAAGGACAACATCGCTCGACTGGAGTTGAAATGATGAGCGAATGGATCATCCCCGAGGCCGCACCTGCGCCGCGCAGGAGCCGCCAGGCCCGCGTGGTCTGGGGCAGCCGTGTCGTCACGGTCGGCGGCGACGCACCGGTGCGCGTGCAGTCCATGACCAACACCGACACGGTGGACGCGATCGGCACGGCCATTCAGGTCAAGGAGCTGGCCATCGCCGGCTCGGAGATGGTGCGCATCACCGTCAACACGCCCGAGGCGGCGGAGCAGGTGCCCTACATCCGCGAGCAGCTCGATCGCATGGGCATCGACGTGCCGCTGGTGGGCGACTTCCACTACAACGGCCACCGCCTGCTGACCGAGCATCCGGCCATGGCCCAGGCCCTGTCCAAGTACCGCATCAACCCCGGCAATGTGGGCAAGGGCGACAAGAAGGACCGCCAGTTCGCCATGATGGTCGAGGCCGCTGCCAAGTACGACAAGGTCGTGCGCATCGGCGTCAACTGGGGCAGCCTGGACCAGGAGCTGCTCGCGCAGTTCATGGACGAGAACGCCAAGCGTGCCCAGCCCTGGGATGCCAAGCCGGTCATGTACCAGGCTCTCGTCGAATCGGCGCTGACGTCGGCCGCCTATGCCGCCCAGCTGGGTCTGAACCCCGACAACATCATCATCAGCTGCAAGGTCAGCGGCGTGCAGGACCTGATCTCGGTCTACCGCGAGCTGGCCCGCCGCTGCGACTACGCGCTGCACCTGGGCCTGACCGAAGCCGGCATGGGCACCAAGGGCACGGTCGCTTCCTCGGTCGCGCTGGGCATCCTGGCCCAGGAAGGCATCGGCGACACCATCCGCGTCAGCCTCACGCCCCAGCCGGGCGAGTCGCGCACCCAGGAAGTGGTCGTGGCGCTCGAGATCCTGCAGGCCCTGGGCCTGCGCCACTTCAACCCGAGCGTCACCGCCTGCCCGGGCTGCGGCCGCACGACCAGCACGACCTTCCAGGAACTGGCCAAGCAGATCGACGACTTCCTGCGCCTGCAGATGCCGGTCTGGCGCGGCAAATACCCCGGCGTCGAGGAGATGAAGGTGGCCGTCATGGGCTGCATCGTCAACGGCCCCGGCGAGAGCAAGCATGCCGACATCGGCATCAGCCTGCCCGGCACCGGCGAGGCCCCGGCGGCGCCGGTCTTCATCGACGGCGAGAAGGCGCTGACCCTGCGCGGCGACAACATTGCGGCCGAGTTCCACGCGCTGGTCGAAAACTACATCGAGAAGCGCTTCGGCGCCACAGCAACTGCATGAGCAAGGCGATTCAGGCGGTCAAGGGGATGAACGACATCCTCCCGACCAGCGTCACCCGCAAGGACAAGCTGCCCAGCAGCGAACTGTGGAGCTGGTTCGAGACCACGCTGCGCAAGGTGCTCGGCAGCTACGGCTACCAGTACATGCTGACGCCCGTCGTCGAGCCGACGGCGCTGTTCGTGCGCGGCCTGGGTGAGGTGACCGACATCGTCGAGAAGGAGATGTATTCCTTCACCGACGGCATGAACGGCGACCAGCTGACGCTGCGCCCCGAGGCCACGGCCGGCATCGTGCGCGCCATGGTCGAGCACAACGCCCTCTACAACGGGCCCCTCAGGCTGTGGACGATGGGCCCGATGTTCCGCCATGAGCGCCCGCAAAAAGGGCGCTACCGCCAGTTCAACCAGCTCGACGTCGAGGCCCTGGGCTTTGCCGGGCCTGATGTGGACGCTGAAATCATTCTGATGGTGCGCCGCCTCTGGCAGGCCCTGGGCCTGAGCGTGGGCCAGCATGTGCGCCTGGAGCTGAACTCGCTGGGCCAGCCGGCCGAGCGCAACGCCCACCGCACCGCGCTGATCGCCCACTTCGAGGCCCATGCCGAGCTGCTGGACGAAGACGGCAGGAAGCGCCTGCACAGCAATCCGCTGCGCATCCTGGACAGCAAGAACCCGGCCATGCAGCCCGTCATCGAGGCGGCGCCCAAGCTGATGGACTTCCTCGGCGAAGAGACGCTCGCCCACTTCAACGCCGTGCGCGCGATCCTCGACGCGGCGGGTCTGGAGTACCGCGTCAACACGCGCCTGGTGCGCGGCATGGACTACTACAACCTGACCGTCTTCGAATGGGTGACCGACCAACTCGGCTCCCAGGGCACGGTCTGCGGTGGTGGCCGCTATGACGGCCTGTTCGAACAGCTCGGCGGCAAGCCGACGCCTGCCGTCGGCTTCGGCCTGGGCATCGAGCGCCTGCTGCTGCTGATCGACGAACTCGGCCTGCCCGTGCCGTCGTCGGCGCCCCAGGCCTACGCCATCGTGCCCGACGCCGCGGCCCTGCCCCAGGCTTTTGGCGTAGTGGAGGCGCTGCGCGAGGCCGGTGTCAGTGTGCAGATGCATGCCGGCGGCGGCTCGTTCAAATCGCAGTTCAAGAAGGCCGACGCCTCCGGCGCGCGCTTTGCCCTCGTCTTCGGCGCCGACGAACTGGCCCGTGGCGAGGTGAGCGTCAAGCCGCTGCGCGACGGTGGCGAACAGCTCAGCCGGCCGATCGCCGACGTGGCCTCCTGGGCCGCCGATCTCCTCCCCGCATAATCCCGGGCCTCCCGAGACCCTTTCCTGAAGTTTTCCCATGGCTGCCCATCTCGACCTCGAAGAACAAGAACAACTCGAACAACTCAAAGCGTTCTGGAAGCGCTGGGGCAACCTCATCACCTGGGTGCTGACCGCCGTCCTGGCCGCCTTTGCCGCCTGGCAAGGCTGGAACTGGTATCAGCGCGACCAAGCTGCCAAGGCCGCCGCGATGTACGACGAATTCGACCGCGCCCTGGCCGCCCAGGACGTCGACAAGGCCGCCATCGCCGCGGGCGACCTGAAAGCCCGTTACGGCGGCACAGGTTATGCGGCCCAGGCCGGGTTGCAGGTTGCCAAGCTGCAGCTGGACAAGGGCAAGGCCGACGACGCCAAACAGAGCCTGACCTGGGTGGCCGAGCAGGGCGCCGAGGGCGGCCCCTACCGCGACGTGGCCCGCCTGCGTCTGGCCGGCCTGCAGCTCGACGCCAAGGCCTATGACGAAGCCGGCAAGACGCTGGACGCGATCAAGACGACCGAATTCGCCGCCCTGGTGGCTGACCGCCGTGGCGACCTGCTGCTGTTGCAGGACAAGCGCGACGCCGCCAAGGCCGAGTACCAGAAGGCCCTGGCTGGCCTGGAGAAGACCCAGGACTACCGCCGCATCGTCGAGGCCAAGCTGGCGACGCTGGGTGTGCCGACCGCCGTCGAAGCCGCCGGAGCCGCGCAATGAGGCGGGTTGCCCTGATCTCGCTGCTGGCGGCTTCGCTGACCGGCTGTTCCACGATCAGCTCGACGTGGACCTCCTGGTTCGGCAGCGAGAAGGACAAGCCGGCTGCGCTGGAGACCCTGTCCGGCCCGGCGAGCGGCCGCATCGTCTGGAGCGCCAAGGGCGACAACATCGGCTTCCCGCTCAGCATCGCGACGCCTGGTGACCGCTTCGTCGTCGCCAGCAGCGATGGCAGCGTGCGCGCGCTGGCCGCCGCCGATGGCCGCGAGCTTTGGCGCGGCGATGTGGGCGCCAAGCTGTCGGCCGGGATCGGCAGCGATGGCCGCTTTGCCGCTGTCGTCAACCGCGACAACGAACTGGTCGTGCTGGACAACGGCAAGGTGGCCTGGAAGAAGGCCCTGCCGACGCCCGTCGTCGCTGCGCCCTTGGTGGCTGGCGAGCGTGTCTTCACGCTGACGCTGGACCGCCAAGTGCTGGCCTTCGACGCGCTGGATGGCCGCAAGATCTGGGAACTGAAGCGCCCCGGCGAGCCGCTGACGCTGGCCAAGGCCGGCGTGCTGCTGGCCTACAAGGACACGCTGGTGGTCGGCCAGGGCCCGCGCCTGGCCGGTGTCGACCCGGTCAAGGGCCAGTTGCGCTGGGAAGCCAGCGTGGCCACGCCACGCGGCACCAATGAGGTCGAGCGCCTGGCCGATCTGGTTGGCCCGGCTGTGCGCCAGGGCGAGGTGATCTGCGCGCGCGCTTTCCAGTCCTCGGTGGGTTGCGTGAACGCCGAGCGCGGCAGCGCGCTGTGGAACCGCGTCGTCGGTGGCACCAACGGCATCGGCGCTGACGCCCAGGTCGTCGTCGCCGGCGACGCCTCCGACCGCCTGTCGGCCTGGAAGCTGGCCAACGGCGACCTCGCCTGGTCGGCGGACCAGTTCCAGCGCCGCAAGCTGTCCGAACCCGTTGTGACGGCCAAGCAGGTGCTGATCGGCGACTTCGAGGGCCAGGTCCATCTGATCGACCGCGACACCGGCAAGACGCGCTCACGCCTGGCCACCGACGGCTCGCCGGTCGTCACGATCGCGCTGCAGGGCGACACGGCCCTCGTTGCGACCAAGAGCGGCGGCCTGTTCGCGATCACCGCCGAATGAAACCTGTCATTGCCCTGGTCGGCCGCCCCAATGTGGGCAAGTCGACGCTGTTCAACCGCCTGACCAAGTCGCGCGACGCCATCGTGGCCGACTTCGCCGGCCTGACGCGCGACCGCCACTACGGCGACGGCCGCATGGGCGACCGCGAGTTCATCTGCATCGACACCGGCGGCTTCGAGCCCGACAGCAGCACCGGCATCGTCAAGGAGATGGCCAAGCAGACCAAGCAGGCCGTGGCCGAGGCCGATGCGGTCATCTTCGTCGTCGATATCCGCCTGGGTTTGTCGGCGCACGACAGCGACATTGCGCGCTATCTGCGCAGCGTCAACAAGCGCGTGCATCTGGCCGTCAACAAGGCCGAGGGCATGAGCGAATCGCCGCTGCTGGCCGAGTTCCATGAGCTCGGCATGGGTGAGCCGCATCCGATCTCGTCGGCCCATGGCCAAGGCATCCGCAGCCTGCTGGACGCGGTGCTGGAGCCCTTCGAGGACGCCACCGAAGAGTTCGGTGCCGGCCCGCAGCAGGACGGCGTTATCCGCCTGGCCGTCGCGGGCCGCCCCAACGTCGGCAAGAGCACGCTGATCAACACCTGGCTGGGCGAGGAGCGCCTCGTCGCCTTCGACATGCCGGGCACGACCCGCGACGCGATCTCGGTCGATTTCGAGCGCAACGGCCAGAAATTCAAGCTCATCGACACGGCTGGCCTGCGCCGCAAGGGCAAGGTCTTCGAGGCCATCGAGAAGTTCTCGGTCGTCAAGACGCTGCAGGCGATTGCCGACGCGCACGTCGTGCTGCTGCTGCTGGACGCGACGCAGGGCGTGACCGACCAGGACGCCCACATCGCCGGCTACATCCTCGACAGTGGCCGTGCGGTGGTGCTTGCGCTCAACAAGTGGGACGCCGTCGACAGCTACCAGCGCGAGACGCTGCAGCGCCAGATCGAGCAGCGTCTGACCTTCCTGAAGTTCGCGCCGATGCACAACATCTCGGCGCTGAAGCGCCAGGGCCTGTCGGCGGTCTGGAATTCGCTGGCCGACGCCTATGCCTCGGCCTACCGCAAGATGACGACGCCGGTGCTGACCCGCCTCATCCAGGAAGCCACGGAGCATCAGCAGCCCAAGCGCTCGGGGGTTTCGCGCCCCAAGATGCGCTATGCCCACCAAGGCGGCCAGAACCCGCCCATCGTCGTCATCCACGGCAATGCGCTGGACGGTGTCACCGAGGTCTACAAGCGCTATCTGGAAGGCCGCATCCGCGCACACTACAAGCTGGTCGGAACGCCGCTGAAGATCGAGCTGCGTTCTTCGAAGAATCCCTTCGACGAAAAGACCTAGGCTGACCTCTGGAGGGCCTGAGACGCTGTGTTAAGGTCTTACCCGTAGTCCCCCATCCCCCCGAATAACTCGGAGCATACCGATGAGCAACAAAGGCCAACTTTTGCAGGACCCCTTTTTGAACCTGCTCCGCAAAGAGCATGTGCCCGTTTCGATCTACCTCGTGAACGGCATCAAGCTCCAAGGCCACATCGAATCGTTTGACCAGTACGTCGTCCTGCTGCGCAACACTGTGACGCAGATGGTCTACAAGCACGCGATCTCGACTGTCGTGCCGGGCCGTGCGGTCAACTTCCACGCCGGCGACGCTCCCGCGGACGCCTGATCCCCACCCCTTGTCCTCGACCTCTGCCCACGACGCGACGCCGCCCTCCGAGGCGGCGCGCGCCATTCTTGTGGGTGTCGATTTCGGTCGTCACCGCAACGCCCAGGGTTTTGACGAGAGCCTGGATGAACTGGCCCTGCTGGCGGAATCCGCCGGTGACACGCCCGTCGCCAAGGTCATCGCCCGCCGCCCGGCGCCTGACGCCGCCCTGTTCGTCGGCTCCGGCAAGGCCGACGAGATCAAGCTGCTCGTGCTGGCCCACCAGGCCCACACGGTGCTGTTCGATCAGGCCATTTCGCCGGCCCAGCAGCGCAACCTGGAGCGCGTGCTCGGCGTGCCCGTCGCCGACCGCACCGCGCTGATTCTCGAGATCTTTGCCGCCCGTGCGCAAAGCCACGAGGGCAAGCTGCAGGTCGAACTCGCGCGCCTGCAATACCTGGCCACGCGCCTGGTACGGCGCTGGAGCCACCTGGAGCGCCAGAGTGGTGGCATCGGCATGCGCGGCGGCCCCGGCGAGGCTCAGATCGAGCTGGACCGCCGCATGATCGACGAGCGTATCAAGAAGACCAAGGAACGCCTGAAACAGGTGCAGCGCCAGCGCGGCACGCAGCGCAAGGCGCGCTCGCGCAATGGCGTCTTCAAGGTTTCGCTGGTCGGCTACACGAACGCCGGCAAGAGCACGCTGTTCAACGCGCTGACCAAGGCGCGCGCCTATGCGGCCAACCAGCTGTTCGCGACGCTGGACACGACGACGCGCTCCCTCTACCTGGAGCAGGCCGCGGCCAGCGTCTCGCTGTCTGACACCGTGGGCTTCATCCGCGATCTGCCGCACAAGCTCGTCGAGGCCTTTCGCGCCACGCTGCAGGAGGCGGCCGACGCCGACCTGCTGCTGCATGTCGTTGATGCCGCCAGCCCGGTGCTGGAGGAACAGATGGCGGAGGTCGAGCGCGTGCTGGCAGAGATCGGTGCGGCCGACGTGCCGCAGATCCTGGTTTACAACAAGCAGGATCTGCTGCCCGGCGATCAGCGCCCGCGCGAGATCGTCGACGCCGTGCTGCGCGCCAATGGCAGTACCGAGCCGACGCCGCGAGTCTTCGTCAGCGCCCTGGATGGCAGCGGCCTTGCCGAGTTGCGCCAGCTGATTGCGACCGCCATGCAGGTCCAGCCCTTGATTCCCGACGAACGGGACCCACGTTTCGACACTGATTCGTCGGATCCCGAAACTTCTTCCTCAGACCCCTCCCAGGCATGAGTAGCACTCCTCACACCACGCCCCGCAGCACCTGGGCCCAGCGTCTGATGACGCCGGTCGCCCGTGCCGCGAGCCGGTTGCTGAACAACGGCCGCAACGACGGCCCGCCCGATCTCGACGAGCTCTGGCGCGAATTCAATCGCAAGCTCTCGGGCATGTTCGGTGGCAAGTCCAGCGGGCCATCCGGCCCCAGCGGCTCCGGTGGCTCGCCCGACATGAAGGGCGCCGGTATTGGCCTGAGCCTCATCGCCGGCGTTGTCGTTTTGGGCTGGCTGGCCAGCGGCTTCTTCATCGTGCAGGAAGGCCAGCAGGGCGTCATCACTTCCTTCGGCAAGTACAGCAAGACGGTCGAAGCTGGTTTCCAGTGGCGCCTGCCCTATCCCTTCCAGGCGCATGAGATCCAGCCGGTCTCGCAGCTGCGCCAGGTCGAGGTTGGGCGCAGTTCGGTCGTCGCCGCCACCGGCCTGCGCGACTCGTCCATGCTGACGCAGGACGAGAACATCGTCGATATCCGCTTCACGGTGCAGTTCACCATCCGTGACCTGCGCGACTTCCTGTTCGAGAACCGTGACCCCGAGCAGGCCGTGCTGCTGGCCGCAGAGTCGGCGGTGCGCGAGATCGTCGGCAAGAGCACGATGGATTCGGTGCTCTATGAGCAGCGCGACGCCATCGCCGCTGACCTGGTCAAGTCCATTCAGGTCCAGCTGGATCGCCTCAAGGCCGGTATCCAGGTCGTCAACGTCAATGTGCAGAGCGTGCAGCCGCCCGAGCAGGTGCAGGCGGCGTTTGACGACGTGCAGAAGGCCAACGCCAACCGCGAGCAGTTGAAGAACGAGGCCCAGGCGTATGCGAACGACAAGATCCCGAGTGCGCGAGGCGATGCCGCCCGGCTGCGCGAGCAGGCCGAGGGCTACAAGGCCCGTGTCATCGCAACGGCCGAGGGCGATGCGGCGCGCTTCAAGAGCGTGCTGACCGAGTACCAGAAGGCGCCCCAGGTCACGCGCGACCGCCTCTACATCGACGCGATGCAGCAGGTCTACACCAACGTCAGCAAGGTGATGGTGGACAGCAAGAGCGGCTCCAACCTGCTCTACCTGCCGCTGGACAAGCTGCTGCAGCAAGGCAGCAGCGGCACCGTGACCGTGTCGGCACCGCAGCCGACCACCGTGCCCGAGCCGCAGACGCTGCCCAGTGCCAACGACCTGCGCAGCCGTGACAACCAGCGCAGCCGCGACGGCCGCTGATCGAGGACCATCCGAATGAACCGTATTGCCGCCATCGTCGCCGGCGCCATCGTCGTCCTGATGCTGCTGTCGTCGATGCTCTTCATCGTCGACCAGCGCCAGTTCGCCGTCATCTATGCGCTCGGCGAGATCAAGGAAGTCGTTACCGAGCCGGGCCTGAAGTTCAAGCTGCCGCCGCCGCTGCAAAACGTCGTGCTGCTGGACCGCCGCGTGCAGACGCTTGACAGCACCGAGTCGCGGCCCGTCTTCACGGCTGAAAAGAAGAGCCTGGTCATCGACTGGCTCATCAAGTGGCGCGTCGCCGAGCCGCGCCAGTTCATTCGCAACAGCGGCGCTGACATGCGCAACGTCGAGAACCGCCTGGTGCCCGTCGTGCAGGCCGCCTTCAACGATGAAGTGACCAAGCGCACCGTCATCGCCGTGCTGGCCACCGAGCGCGAGAAGATCATGCAGGACGTGCGCAAACGCCTGGCCGACGAGGCCAAGCAGTTCGGCATCGAGGTCGTTGACGTGCGCATCAAGCGTGTGGACTTCGCGGCCAGCATCACCGAGTCGGTCTACCGCCGCATGGATTCGGAACGCAAGCGCGTGGCCGCCGAGGCCAGGTCCACCGGCTCCGCCGAGGGCGAGCAGATCAAGGCCGATGCCGATCGCCAGCGCGAAATCATCGTTGCCGAGGCCTTCCGTGATGCCCAGCTCATCAAAGGCGAGGGCGACGCCAAGGCCTCTGCCCTGTACGCCGAAGCCTTTGGCCGTGATCCCCAGTTCGCCCAGTTCTACCGCTCGCTGGAGGCCTACCGCGCCAGCTTCAGCAGGAAGAGCGACGTGATGGTGGTCGATCCATCCAGCGACTTCTTCAAGGCCATGCGGGGCTCCGGCGCCGCGGCCGCCGCCGCACCGGCGCGCAAGTGAACGAACTCCTCACCGCGCTTGCGCTGGTGATGGTCATCGAGGGGCTGATGCCCCTGCTCAGCCCGGCGCGCTGGCGCGAGGTCTTCAGCCGCATCCTGGCGATGAGCGATGGGCAGATTCGTTTCATCGGCCTGGCCAGCATCCTGATGGGTGTGTTCGGACTGCTCTGGTTGCGCTGATCTGAAGGCTGGGCCCGGGAGGCACCGGTAGAATGCCGTTTTTAACCGCCTGCCTTCGCCCATGTCCTCTGCTTGGCTGCTGCCCGAGCACATCGCCGATGTTCTGCCTTCGCAGGCGCGCCACATCGAAGAGCTGCGTAGAGAACTGCTCGACATGGCCCGCAGCTACGGCTGCGAGCTCGTCATTCCGCCGCTGCTGGAGCATCTCGACTCGCTGCTTTCCGGCACGGGCAGTGGCTCCGAAATCAAGCTCTTCAAGCTGGTTGACCAGCTCTCGGGCCGGTCGCTTGGCCTGCGTGCCGATACGACGCCCCAGGTCGCTCGCATCGACGCCCACCTGCTGAACCGCCAGGGCGTGACTCGCCTGTGCTACTGCGGGCCCATCGCGCACACGCGGCCGGATGGCCTCAACACCAGCCGCGAGCCCTTGCAGTTCGGTGTCGAGATCTATGGCCATGCCGGCCTGGAAGCCGACCTTGAGGTGCATGAATTGGCCTTGGACGCGCTGCGCCGAGCCGGCTTGAGCGACGTGATGCTGGACCTTGGCGATGCACGCCTGCTGCAAGGCGTGCTGGAAGGCATCAAGCTGGCTCCCGAGACGCTGGAAGCGCTGACGGCGGCGCTGGCCGCCAAGGACCTCTCCGCACTGGCCGCGCTGAGCGCGGGCATGCCGGCCGTCACACGCGATGCTTTGCTGGCGCTACCCAGTCTGTTCGGTGGCCGGGAAGTGCTGGCCGATGCCGCGCGCCGGCTGCCCGGTCACCCTCTGGTCCAGGCCGCCCTGGCCGACCTGGACTGGCTGGCCGGCCATCTTGCCGCTGCCCACCCCGAGGTGGCGCTGGGCTTTGACCTGGCCGATCTGCAGGGCTATGCCTACTACACCGGCATCCGCTTCGCCGCCTATGCCTCGGGCTGCTCCGACGCCGTGCTGCGCGGCGGGCGCTATGACGAGGTCGGTGCCGCTTTCGGCCGCCGCCGCCCGGCCGTCGGCTTCAGTCTGGACCTGAAGACGCTGGTGGCCCTGGTGCCGGCCACGCCTTTGCGCGCCGCCGTGCGCGCGCCGTGGGGCGAGGATGCTTCACTGCGCCAGGCTGTACGGGCCTTGCGTGAGCAGGGCGAGACCGTGGTCTGCGTGCTGCCGGGCCATGAGCACGAGGCCGATGAATTCGACTGTGACCGCGAACTGGTTCGCGAGCACACTGACTGGATCGTCCGCGCGCTTTGAGCGCCGGCGGCCCTTCCCAATCCAAAGCTAGCAGGCAAACAAGATGCAGAGCCAAACCGCGCGTGGACGCAATGTGGTCGTCGTCGGCACCCAATGGGGTGACGAGGGCAAGGGCAAGGTCGTGGACTGGATGACGGATCACGCCCAGGGCGTGGTGCGCTTCCAGGGCGGCCACAACGCAGGCCACACGCTGGTCATCAAGGGCGTGAAGACCGCGCTGCAGTTGATCCCCAGCGGCATCATGCGCGACGGCGTGGCCTGCTACATCGGCAATGGCGTCGTGGTGGACCCCACCCATCTGCTGACCGAGATCGAGCGCCTGGAAGCGGCCGGCGTCGAGGTGCGTTCGCGCCTGTTCATCAGCGAGTCCTGCCCGCTGATCCTGCCCTTCCACGTCGCCGTGGACAGGGCGCGCGAACAGCTGCGCGAGACCAGCGGCAGCGGCAAGATCGGCACCACCGGCAAGGGCATCGGCCCGGCCTACGAGGACAAGGTCGCCCGCCGCGCGCTGCGCGCCCAGGACCTGAAGCACCCTGAGCGCTTCGCCAAGAAGCTGCGCGAGCTGCTGGACCTGCACAACTTCGCGCTGTCGGGCTATCTGAAGGGCGAGCCGCTGGCCTTCGAGCCCATCTTCGAGCAGGCGATGAAGATGGCCGAAGCCATCAAGCCCATGCTGGCCGACGTCGGCTACATGATCCACAAAGCGAGCAAGGCTGGCGCCAACATCCTGTTCGAAGGCGCCCAGGGCACGCTGCTGGACATCGACCACGGCACCTATCCCTACGTGACGTCCAGCAATTGCGTGGCCGGCAATGCCGCCGCCGGCGCTGGCGTCGGCCCGCAGATGCTGCACTACATGTTGGGCATCACCAAGGCCTACACGACGCGCGTGGGCTCCGGGCCCTTCCCGACCGAGCTGGACTGGGAAACGCCCGGGACCGTGGGCTACCACCTGTCCACCGTCGGCCAGGAGCGCGGCACCGTGACCGGCCGCGCGCGCCGCTGCGGCTGGCTGGACGCCGCTGCGCTGAAGCGCTCCATCATCATCAATGGCATCACCGGCCTGTGCCTGACCAAGCTGGACGTGCTGGACGGCCTGACCGAGATCAAGATGTGCGTGGGCTACCAGCTCGATGGCAAGCTGCTCGACATCCTGCCGCTGGACGCCGACGAGATCGAGGCCTGCGAGCCCGTGTTCGAGACCTTTCCGGGCTGGCCCGAGACGACCTTCGGCGTCACTGCCTGGGACAAGTTGCCGGCCAATGCGCGCAGCTATCTGAAGCGCGTGGAAGAAGTCATCGGCGCGCCCATCGACATGGTCTCGACCGGCCCCGACCGCGAGCACACCATCGTGCTGCGCCACCCCTATTCGTCCTGAAATTCGCCCGACACTTCAAACCTATTCGACGGAGACCCCGCCATCATGCTGACCGACGACGGCAAACACCTCTACGTGTCCTGGGACGAGTACCACCTGCTGACCGAGCGCCTGGCCCTCAAGGTGCACGCTTCGGGCTGGCAGTTCGACCAGATCCTCTGCCTGGCCCGCGGTGGCATGCGCCCGGGCGACGTGCTGTCGCGCGTCTTCGACAAGCCCCTGGGCATCATGTCGACCAGCTCCTACCGCGCCGAGGCCGGCACCATCCAGGGTCGCCTGGACATGGCCAAGTACATCACCATGCCCAAGGGCGAACTGGCCGGCCGCGTGCTGCTGGTGGATGACTTGGCCGATTCGGGCGTCACGCTGAAGGCCGTGGTGGAGCGCCTGCGCGGCATGCCGTCCATCACCGAGTTGCGCTCGGCGGTCATCTGGACCAAAAAGGTTTCTGCCTACATGCCGGACTACTACTGCGAGATGCTGGAAACCTCGCCGTGGATCCATCAGCCGTTCGAGGAGTACGACGGCATGGGGCCGGAGCTGCTGGCGAAGAAGTTCGCTGTTTGAGGGGAACGAGGGCGTGGCACGACAGAACTCGGTTTGTGCCACCACTCGCCGAAGCGCCCATCGAGGGCGCATCGGCGGGGACTCGGTCACCTCCGGCGACCCCGGCAGGCGGCTTCGCGCTTGCAAGCGCGAAGCCTTCATCGAGGCGTCGGGCAAGCCGCGGGGCTTGCCCTCGGTCCTCGGTGACGTGCCCTTCGAGTCCTCTCCTGGGCGCCAAAAGACAAAAGGCCAGCACTTGCGTGCTGGCCTTTTGTCTTTTGTTTTGGTGCCCAGGAGAGGACTCGAACCTCCACGGAGTTACCCGCTAGTACCTGAAACTAGTGCGTCTACCAATTCCGCCACCTGGGCTAGTTGCTCAAGACTTCAAACGAAGTGCCTGGGCCGTTTCAGGAAAGCAAGGATCATATCATTAAAAACTTGAAGAACTCAAACCCGTCGACTAAGGGCGAAGGCGCCGGCCTGCTCGGCGAAGTCGAAGGCACGTTGCAGGGTCATCGCGATGGTCATGGTTTCCTGATCCCCGACGACGGTGCCGCCGACGTCTATCTGTCGTCGCAGGAAACGCATGCCGTCATGCACGGCGACCGGCTGCGCGTGCGCGTCGTGCGCTTCGACAAGCGCGGTCGTCCGGAGGGCAAGGTGCTCGAGATCCTCGAGCGCAAGAAGCGGCCGCTGATCGGCCGCCTGTTGCTCGAGTCCGGTATCTGGCTGGTTGCGCCTGAGGACCGGCGCATGGGCCAGGACATCCTGATCCCCAAAAACGGCATTGCCAACGCGACCGCAGGGCAGGTTGTTGCTGTCGAGTTGACTGAGCCGCCGTCGCTGTACTCGCAACCGGTCGGTCGTGTCGTCGAAGTGCTCGGCGAGATCGACGATCCCGGCATGGAGATCGAGATCGCGGTGCGCAAGTACGACGTGCCGCATCGCTTCAGCCCCGAAACGTTGACGCAGAGCGCCAAGCTGCCTGAGAAGCTGCGCGCCGCCGATCTCAAGCACCGCATCGACCTGCGCGACGTGCCGCTGGTCACCATCGATGGCGAGGATGCGCGCGACTTCGACGACGCCGTCTACTGCGAACCCTTCAAGCAGGGGCGTGGCAAGAAGGCCGTCGAGGGCTGGCGCCTGCTGGTGGCCATTGCCGACGTGTCGCACTACGTGAAGCCCGGCGAGCCGCTGGACGCCGATGCCTACGAACGGGCGACGTCGGTCTACTTCCCACGCCGTGTCATCCCGATGCTGCCCGAGAAGCTGTCCAACGGGCTGTGTTCGCTGAACCCCTACGAAGACCGCCTCAGCATGGTCTGCGACATGCTTGTGTCCACGGACGGCACTGTCGCGGCCTACCAGTTCTATCCGGCGGTGATCTGCTCGCACGCCCGCTTCACCTACACCGAGGTCGCGGCCGTCCTGGCCAACACCCATGGCCCCGAGGCCGCCAAGCGCCGCGAGCTGGTGCCGCATCTGCTGCATCTGCACGAGGTCTACCGCGCGCTGCTGGCAGAGCGGGGCCGCCGTGGCGCCATCGACTTCGAGACCACCGAGACGCAGATCGTCTGCGACGACAACGGCCGTATCGAGAAGATCATCCCGCGCACGCGCAACGACGCGCACCGGCTGATCGAGGAGGCGATGCTGGCCGCGAACACCTGCTCGGCCGATTTCATCCAGTCGTCCAAGCACCACTCGCTCTACCGCGTGCACGAAGGTCCGACGCCCGAGAAGCGCACGACGCTGCAGAACTATCTGCGCTCGCTGGGCATTGGCATGGGTGTGTCCGACGACCCGACGCCGCGTGAATTCCAGGCGATCGCCCAGGCGACCAAAGACAGGCCCGACGCGCAGCAGATCCACACCATGCTGCTGCGCTCCATGCAGCAGGCCATCTACACCGGCACCAATTCCGGCCATTTCGGCCTGGCCTACCCGGCCTACACCCACTTCACCAGCCCGATCCGGCGCTATCCCGACCTGCTGGTCCACCGCGTCATCAAATGCCTGCTGGCGAGCAAGCGCTACACGCTGGACGCCAGCAAGATGAACGTGCCGCAGGCGCCCAAGCGCCCCGGCCGGCCAGCGCCGCCCAACCCGGCAGACGCCCGCAACGAGGCCGAGCGCTGGGAGGTCGTGGGCGCGCATTGCAGCGCCAACGAGCGTCGTGCCGACGAGGCCAGCCGCGATGTCGAGGCTTGGCTGAAGTGCCGCTACATGCGCGACCGCCTCGGCGAGGAGTTCGCCGGCACCGTCAGTGCGGTCACGTCCTTCGGCCTCTTCGTGCAACTGGATGCGCTCTACGTCGAGGGCTTGGTGCACATCACCGAGCTGGGCGGCGAGTACTACCGCTTCGACGAGGTGCGCCAGGAACTGCGTGGCGAGCGCACCGGCATTCGCTACGCGACCGGCGCCCGCGTGCAGGTGCAGGTCAGCCGTGTTGACCTGGACGGCCGGCGCATCGACTTCCGCCTGGTGCGCGACGCCGAAGACGCGCGCTCATCCGGGCGCGGCGGGGCATCCAAACCCACGGGCAAAGTCCCGGGCAAGACACCAACCCGCAAGCGCGCGCCCAAGACGGCCGTCGAGACGCTGGACGATGTGCGCCAGCAGGATCGCGACGTGAAGAAGAGCCGCAAGGAAGTCGTCGCGTCCCTGCATCCGGTCAAGGCCGCACAGCAGGCCGCCAAGCGCGCCGCCAAGAAAACGGCTGCCAAGGCCGCGCCGCGCAAGCGCCGCTGAGCGTCAGCGCAGCGCCGCCAGGCGCTCGATGAGCTCGCCGGCGCGCAGCACGCCGCCGTACTCGCCGGCGCGGCCGTGCGCGTCCACGCCGGTGCAGGCGATGGCGTGAGCCGTGGCGGATGGTTGCTGAGCCCACAGCCCGCCCAGCCAGCCGGCCAGCACGTCGCCGCTGCCGGCTGTAGCCAGGGCCGGGCCGCCGCTGGCGCAGAGCGCCGGCCGCTCGGCCGGTGAGGTGATCACGCTGCCCGAGCCCTTGAGGACGACGGTGCAGCCCAATTGCAAGGCCAGTTCCTGCGCAGCGGCGAGGCGGTCGGCCTGAATGGCGGTTGTGCCGCGATTTAGCAGGCGGGCGGCTTCGAGCGGATGTGGCGTCAGCAGCGTGGAGCCTGCTGGCCTTGTGCGCACAAGGGACTGCAGAGTTGTGTCGGCAGCGATGGCGTTCAGCGCGTCGGCATCGATGACGAGGCGCGGCAGCGTTTGCAGCAGTGAGGGCAAATGGGGTGTGATGGCGTCGCCAGCGCCACAGCCGATGACGCCCACTGCCTGGGGCAGCTCCGTGAGCCGGCCGCGCATCAACTCGAGCCAGCCGGAGTCAGCGACCTCGGCGGGGCCGAGCCCCAGCAGGTCCAGATAGACCCGTCCCGCGCCACAGGCCAGGGCCGCGCGGGCGGCCAGCCGGGCGGCGCCCTGCATACCCGGTGCTCCGCCCACGACCAGCACCTGGCCGTGGCTGCCCTTGTGGCTGGTCGGGCTGCGATGCAGGGCAGCGCCCGGGCCGAGCAGGTCGGCCGTGGGCGACTCGTCGGGTGCAATGCCCAACTCGTCGAACCAGATCCGTCCTGCGTGCGCGCGTCCCTCGCCGGTGAAGAGGCCGGGCTTGAGCGTCAGCAGTGTCAGTGTGTGATCGGCGCGCACGGCGCGTTCGCCTGCGAGCTGGCCGGTGTCGGCGAGCAGGCCGCTGGGCAGATCAACGGCGAGGACGGGTGCGCCGCAATTGCCCATTGCGACGATGGGTGCCAGCAGCTCGGGTGAGGGCGCGCGATTCAGGCCCAGGCCAAGCAGCGCGTCGATGACGAGAGAAGGGCACTGCGGCGCGTCGTGGCTCACGTGGGTCGGAACACCGACCTCGGCCAACCGTCGCGCGGCAACATGGCCGTCGCCGCCGTTGTTGCCGGGGCCGCAGACCACCCATACCGGGCCTGCGCCCCGGCGCAGCGCCAGGGCGAGCTTGGCGACGGCCAGTCCTGCGCGTTCCATCAGGTCGGGCGAGTGGGCGAGCGCGCGCGCCTCAATGCGCCTGCTGGCCGCTACATCGAACAGCGGCAGCGTGGAGGTCGTGGGCAGCACCGGATGCATGCCCATGAGCTTAGAGCAGTCGTTGCGGCCCGAGTGCGGCGATGTCCAGCGCGGGTGCCAGCCCGGCGATCTGCTGGGCCAGGATCTGGGCGCTGCCACAGGCCAGGCCCCAGCCCAGTCCGCCTGGCGAGATGTTGAGCCACAAGCCCGCGCGACCGCCGCTGCCAAGCACGGGCAGGCCATCGGCCGGCAGCGCGCGGCGGCTCTGGCTCTGCTGCACTTGGCTGTGCAGCACCGAGCCAGGGAACCAGTGTTGCAGGCCGCGGTGCAGGGCTTCGAAGTCCGGGGTCACTCGGGTTCGGGCGCCGGCGACGGTGAGGCCGCCGGTCACGCGTACGCGCTGGCCGGTGCGGGCAATGGCCAGGCCCAGCGTCGGGTCGATCCAGCCAGCCTTGGGGCCCAGGTCGGGATGGGCTTCGAGCAGCCGCAGCGGTGCCGTGACCGAGGCTTCGTGCTGCGCCGCCAGGGGCAGGCGTTGGCCCGACAACGTGGCGGCGTCCAGGCCGTTGCACAACACCACAGCGTCGAAGCGTTCGTCCTGAGCGCCGGGCAGCTGCGGCAGGGTGTCTCCGGCGTCGCGCTCGGTGCCGCGGATCGGCGCCTCCAGCGGCGGTGTGTACTCGTGGCGCAGCATCAGGCCGGTGCCGTCGGCGGCGATGGCGATGGCGCGCACGGTGGTGTGGAAGCGAAACCCTGCGCCCAGGCGCTGGGCTTGCAGGCGCAGTTGCTGGGCGAAGAGGCGCGGATTGCCGGCACCGCCGCGGGCGAAGGCCAGCGCCGCGGCCAGCGGGGCGTCAGCGTTCAGGCCGGGTTCGCGCAGCCGAGCCTCGCCCGCCTCGATGAGCTCGACCTGCAGGCCCAGGGCCTTCCAACCCGCCAGTCGGGCCTGGGCGGTTGCGACGCGCTTGGCGTCAGTCAGCGCGACGAGAAGGCCATCGGTCGCTTCATCGTCCAAGCCCAGTGCGCGGCGCAGGTCAACGGCACGGGCCAGACCCAACTGGCTCAGCGCAACAAGTTGGCCTGCTGCGTCACCCGTGCTGCGCCCCGCGCGCCAACGACGAAGTCGAAAGGCCAGAGGTGCCGGTGACGTGGTGTCTGCCAAGTTGGGTGTAAAGGGCGAGAGCAGGGCGTTGCTGGCGAAGCTGGCCTGCTCGGCGACGCTGCCGCCGCGCTCGAAGACCTGCACCTGGAGCCCCAAGGCGGCCAGTTCGTAGGCCGTCGTCACACCGGCCAGGCCGGCACCAACCACCGCGACGCGGCGGGTCAAGCGCACACCCGGAGGGACGCCCTGACGGGCAAGCTTGCGGCCGCTGCAAAGCGGCGTCGGCTGGGAAAGGCCATGGGTTTGTGTATACTCTGCGGGTTTTGCCGGGGGTGCTGCGCTGTTTTAGGCGTTGCAAGACTCGGCAGAACGGTTGTGAGGGTGTTGTGGCTGAACTTCTCGGTCGCCACCGTCGCAACAAATCGCAAACCGGCCACTCAAAGGTGTTGTAGTTTGCGGCCTGGATTTCGCTTGAGAAACAAGCGTTTCCAGATGCTGCAACGCAATTCGGGCCGGATTTTAGACACAACCTTCGGAGTAAGACCCATGTCTGTCACGATGCGCGAGATGCTGGAAGCCGGCGTCCATTTCGGCCACCAAACCCGCTTCTGGAATCCCAAGATGGCCCCGTATATCTACGGCCATCGCAACAAGATTCACATCATCAACCTCGAGAAGACGCTGCCTGCGTTCAACGACGCGATGAAGTTCGTCCGCTCGCTGGCTGCCAAGCGCGGCACCATCCTGATGGTCGGCACCAAGCGCCAGGCCCGTGAAGTCGTCGCCCTGGAAGCCCAGCGCGCCGGCATGCCCTACGTCGACTCGCGTTGGCTCGGCGGCATGATGACCAACTTCAAGACGGTCAAGACCTCGCTGAAGAACCTGAAGGACATGCAGGCCCAGATTGACGCCGGCACCCAGCCCGCGATCAAGAAGGAAGCGCTGATGTTCCAGCGCGACATCGCCAAGCTCGAGAAGAACATCGGCGGCATCCAGGACATGACCGCACTGCCCGATGCCATCTTCGTCATCGACGTCGGCTATCACAAGATTGCCGTTGCCGAAGCCAAGAAGCTCGGCATTCCCGTCATCGGCGTGGTGGACACCAACCACTCGCCCATCGGCATCGACTACGTCATCCCCGGCAACGACGACTCGGCCAAGGCTGTGGCGCTGTACGCCCGCGCCGTTGCTGACGCCGTGCTCGAAGGCAAGGCCAACGCCACGAACGAAGTGCTGGCTGCGGTTGCTCCCGCCGGCGACGAGTTCGTCGAGGTCTCCGAAGAGGCTTAAAGCCCTTCCGCCCTGCATTTGAAAGGGGCCGCGAGGCCCCTTTTGCCAACCGAAATCTGGAGAAGAGAAATGGCTGCTATCACCGCAAGCATGGTGGGCGAACTGCGTGCCCGCACCGACGCCCCGATGATGGAGTGCAAGAAGGCGCTGACTGAAGCCGAAGGCGACCTGGCCCGCGCTGAAGAGATCCTGCGCGTCAAGCTCGGCAACAAGGCCGGCAAGGCTGCCTCGCGCATCACCGCCGAAGGCATCGTCGCCTCGGCCGTGGTCGGCGGCAATGGTGCCCTGATCGAAGTCAACTGCGAGACCGACTTTGTCTCGAAGAACGACGCTTTCCTGGCCTTCGTGAACGCGCTGGCCGGCCTGGTTGCTGAAGCCAACCCGGCTGATGTGGCTGCGCTGTCGGCGCTGCCGCTGTCCCAGGAAGGTTTCGGCCCGACGGTGGAAGACGTGCGCAAGGGCCTGATCGGCAAGATCGGCGAGAACATGTCGATCCGCCGTTTCCGGCGCTACAGCGGCACCAAGCTGGCGTCCTACCTGCACGGCACCCGCATTGGCGTGATGGTCGAGTTCGAGGGTGACGACGTCGCCGCCAAGGACGTTGCCATGCACGTGGCCGCCATGAAGCCGGCAGCGCTGTCCAGCGCCGAAGTCTCGGCAGACCTGGTCGATAAGGAGCGCCGCATTGCCACGGAGAAGGCTGCCGAATCCGGCAAGCCGGCCGACATCGTCGCCAAGATGGTCGAAGGCTCGGTGCAGAAGTTCCTGAAGGAAGTCAGCCTGCTGGACCAGGTCTTTGTGAAGGCTGCCGACGGCAAGCAGACCGTGGCGGCCTACCTGAAGTCGGCCAACACCACGGTCAAGGGCTTCACGCTCTACGTCGTTGGCGAAGGCATCGAGAAGAAGGTCGACGACTTCGCGGCCGAAGTGGCTGCCCAGGTGGCAGCTGCTAAGGGTCAGTAAAGACGCTTGCGAAATCGTACGAAATGAAGGGGCGCCAAGTTGGCGCCCTTTAAACTTGCGGCCCACCATAGGCCCCCCAAACCTGAGGACACCATGCCCGCGTACAAGCGCATTCTGCTCAAACTCTCCGGCGAAGCCCTGATGGGCGACGACGCCTATGGCATTAATCGCGCGACCATCGTTCGCATGGTGCAAGAGATCCGCGAAGTGACGCAGATGGGCATCGAGGTGGCCGTCGTCATCGGCGGCGGCAACATCTTCCGCGGCGTGGCTGGCGGCTCGGTCGGCATGGACCGCGCCACCGCCGACTACATGGGCATGCTCGCCACGGTCATGAACTCGCTGGCCCTGGCCGACACGATGCGCCAGGAGGGCATGACTGCCCGCGTGATGTCGGCCATCGCCATTGAGCAGGTCGTCGAGCCCTATGTGCGCCCGAAGGCGCTGCAATACCTCGAAGAGGGCAAGATCGTCGTCTTCGCTGCCGGTACCGGCAACCCCTTCTTCACAACCGACACGGCTGCGGCGCTGCGTGGCGCCGAAATCGGCGCCGAGATCGTGCTGAAGGCCACCAAGGTCGACGGCGTCTACTCGGCCGACCCGAAGAAGGACCCGACCGCCACGCGCTATGCGCGCATCAGCTTCGACGAGGTCATCACGCGCAATCTGCAGGTCATGGACGGCGCCGCCTTTGCGCTGTGCCGCGACCAGAAGCTGCCGATCAAGGTTTTCAGCATCTTCAAGCCCGGCGCACTGCGTCGCGTGGTGCAAGGCGAGGACGAAGGCACGTTGGTGCACGTCTAAAACCTTAGTCAGTTGGGGGCAGAGCTACTGTCTGACGCTCGGGCGGTCTGTCCCGCAAATTCATAGGTATCGATCATGAGCATTGCCGACATCAAGAAGAACGCCGAGGCCAAGATGGCCAAGTCGGTCGAATCCCTGAAGAACGACCTGCACAAGATCCGCACTGGCCGTGCCCACCCCGGCATCCTCGACCAGGTCAGCGTCGACTACTACGGCGCCATGGTGCCGATCTCGCAGGTGGCCAACGTGACGTTGCTGGACGCGCGCACCATTTCCGTCCAACCCTGGGAAAAGGGCATGGGCGCCAAGATCGAGAAGGCCATCCGCGAGAGCGATCTGGGCCTGAACCCGGCGTCCCAGGGCGACCTGATCCGCGTGCCGATGCCGCCGCTGACCGAAGAGCGCCGCCGTGACCTCACCAAGGTCGTGCGCAACGCCGGCGAGGACGCCAAGGTGGCCGTTCGCAATCTGCGCCGTGACGCCAATGAGCATGCCAAGAAGATGCTCAAGGACAAGGAAATCGGCGAGGACGACGAGCGTCGCAGCCTCGATGAAGTGCAAAAGCTCACCGACCGGGTGATTTCGGAGATCGACAAGCTGATCTCGGGCAAGGAAGCCGAGATCCTGGCGGTTTGAGCGCCGTGCTCATGGCGCAAGACCGCCCGGCGCCGCCGCGCCATGTGGCCATCGTCATGGATGGCAATGGCCGCTGGGCCAAGAAGCGCTTCCTGCCGCGCTTCTTCGGCCACAAGGCCGGCGTGGACAGCCTCGTCAAGGTCGTCCAGGCCTGCATCGACCGCGATATCGAATACGTCACCGTCTTCGCCTTCTCCAGCGAGAACTGGAAGCGTCCGAGCGACGAGGTCTCGGGCCTGATGGGCCTGGTGCTGGCTGCGGTGAGCCGCTACCTGGCCAAGATGGGTGCGATGGGCGTGCGCATCCGCATCGTCGGCGACCGTGACGCCGTGTCTGACAAGCTGCGCAACGCCTGGAACGAGGCCGAGACCAGCACCCTGCACAACACCAAGCTGACGCTCAATGTCGCCTTCAATTACGGCGGCCGCTGGGACATCGTGCAGGCCTGCAAGGCCGCGATCAAGGCGGGTGTGAAGCCTGACGAGCTGACCGAAGCCAAGCTGTCGGAGTTCATGGCCATGAGCTATGCGCCCGACCCCGACCTCTTCATCCGCACCGGCGGTGAGGTGCGCATCAGCAACTTCCTGCTCTGGCAGGCGGCGTATACCGAATTCGTGTTCTCGGACTGCCTGTGGCCCGAGTTCGGCGAGCGTGAGCTGGACGCGGCCATTGCGGCCTTCCACGAACGCGATCGCCGCTTCGGCGGTGTCAAAGAGGTGGTATGAGCCCACCCCGTACCGGCTTCGCCGGCCCCCTCAAGGGGGCACTGCCAGTGGCCCAGCAAAGCCGGATCCACGGCAGTCGCCTCGGCAATGCCTTGAAGGAGGCGTAATGCTTAAGACCCGCGTCATCACCGCCGTCGTGCTGCTGGCCGTCCTGCTGCCGGTGCTCTTCCAGGCTTCGCCCTGGCCCTTTGCCTGGGTCACGGTCGTCATGATGGGCGCGGCCGGCTGGGAATGGACGCGGCTCAACGGCCTGCCCGGCACCGGTGCGATCGCGGGCGGTGTGGCGCTGGCGCTGGCCTGCGTATGGACGCTGCTGCTCGGTGGCCTGAACGCGCCGCCGGCCTGGATCTGGTCGCTGGCCAGCCTCCTGTGGGTGCTGGGCGGCGCCTATGCCTTGCGCGCCGGCCCGAGCGGCTGGCCGCGCATCGCGCGCGGCGCGCGGCTGGCCCTGGGCGCCGTGCTGCTGTGGGGTGCCTGGCTGGCCATCGTGCAGGCCAAGGTGCATGGCGTCAATTTCATCCTGTCGGTGTTCTGCCTCGTCTGGATGGCCGACATCGCCGCCTATTTCGGTGGCCGCACCTTCGGCAAGCGCAAGCTGGCGCCCAGCATCAGCCCGGGCAAGAGCTGGGAGGGCGTCTGGAGTGGCCTGGCCGGCGTCATCCTGCTCGGCTTCATCTGGGTGCATGTCATCGACGTGAAACTGGCCGTGGATTCGCCCAGTCTCTACACGCTGCTGGTCCAGCGCCATGGCTGGGTGTCGTTGCTGGCTCTGGTCTTCCTCGGCGCGATGAGTGTCGTCGGCGATCTGTTCGAATCGCTCGTCAAGCGCGCCACTGGCGCAAAGGACAGCAGCAACCTGCTGCCCGGTCACGGCGGCGTGCTGGATCGCATCGACGCGCTGCTGCCCGTGTTTCCCTTGGCGCTTGCCTTGATCAGCTTATGAACCGTCGCCAACGCGTCTGCGTCCTCGGCTCGACCGGCTCCATCGGCGTCAACACGCTGGATGTCCTCTCACGCCACCCAGAGCGCTATGAAGTCGTTGCGTTGAGCGCGATGAGCCGAGTTGACGAGTTGCTCGCCCAATGCCTGGTGTGGAAGCCGCGTTTCGCCGTCATGCCCGAGCGGGACGCTGCTGGCCGCCTGCGCGAGCGGCTGCGTGAAGCCGGCAGCCGTACCGAGGTGCTGGACGGCGCTCAGGCGCTGGCCGACATTGCCGCCCATCCCGAAGTTGATACCGTCATGGCTGCCATCGTCGGCGCCGCCGGCCTGGCACCGGCCATCGCCGCGGCGCGCGCCGGCAAGCGCCTGCTGCTGGCCAACAAGGAGGCCATCGTCGTCGGCGGGGCCCTCTTCATGCAGGCGGTGGAAGAGGGCGGAGCCACGCTGCTGCCCATCGACAGTGAGCACTCGGCCATCTTCCAATGCCTGCCCGAGGACCGTGCGGCCTGGCATGAACGCATCGACCACATCGTGCTTACGGCCTCCGGCGGCCCCTTCCGCAGCCGCGACCCGGCCACATTGGCCGACGTGACGCCGAACCAAGCCTGCGCCCACCCGAACTGGGTCATGGGCCGCAAGATCTCGGTCGACTCGGCGACGATGATGAACAAGGCGCTGGAGGTCATCGAGGCGCGTTGGTTGTTCAACCTCGTGCCCGAACAGATCAAGGTGCTGATCCACCCGCAGAGCATCATCCATTCGATGGTGGTCTGCCGTGACCAGTCGGTGCTGGCCCAGCTCGGCACGCCCGACATGCGCGTGCCCATCGCCTACGGCCTGTCCTTCCCCGAGCGCATCACGTCTGGTGCCAGCCGCCTGGACTTGCTGACGACGCCCAACCTCACCTTCGAGGAGGCCGACGCCGTGCGCTTCCCCGGCTTGCACCTGTCCTGGCAGGCCCTGCGCGCGCCGGAAGGCAGCACCACGGTGCTGAATGCGGCCAATGAAGTGGCGGTGGATGCCTTCCTGAACGGCCTTCTGCGCTTTGACCGGATCCACGCGATCAACTCGCAGTGTCTGGCCGACATCCAGCCGGGCGATTGCGCCAGCATCGAAGCGCTGCTGGCGCTGGACGCCCGCACCCGAGAGCATGCCAGGAGCCTGCTGTGACGATGACGTTGGGCATCCTGCTGGCGCTGGCGGTGCTGATCCCCATCCATGAATGGGGCCACTACCGCGTGGCCCGGGCGTGTGGGGTCAAGGTGCTGCGTTTCTCGATCGGTTTCGGCCCGGTGCTTTGGCGTCGTATCGGCCGCGGCGGCACCGAGTTCGCGCTCAGCGCCATCCCGCTGGGCGGGTATGTGCTGATGCTGGACGAGCGCAACGCGCCCGTAGCGCCGCACGAGCGCGAGCAGGCCTTCAATCAGCGCCCGCTGCGCCAGCGCGCCGCCATCATTGCGGCCGGGCCGTTGACCAACTGGCTGCTGGCGATCGTGCTGTTCGCCGTGGTGGCCTGGATGGGCATCGACCAGCCCAAGGCCTTGCTCGGTACCCCGACCAGCGGCTCCTTGGCGGAGCGAGCTGGTCTGCGTGCGGGTGACACCGTGCTGGCTGCCTCCGACACGGAAGGAGAGTGGCAGCCCGTCCGGTCACTGCCCGACCTGCAGGCGGCGATGCTGCGCGCCCAGGTGCTGGGCGAAAGCCTGCACCTGTCGGTCAGTGACGCCCATGGCCGTTCGCCGCGCAGCGTGCGCCTCGAGACCGAGCGCCTGGTGGGCCGCGCGCCGGATGCGCAGCTGATTGCGGACATCGGCCTGACGCCGTTTTCGCAGCCGGTGATCAGCCGCGTGGCTGACGGCGGCGCGGGGGCGGCGGACGGCCTGATGGCAGGCGATCGTGTGCTGACCATCGATGGCCGTGCCGTGCCCGACGCTGCCTTCCTGCGCGATGCCATCCGCCTGGCGCGCGATGGCGACACGCCGCGCACCATGCAATGGCGGATCGAGCGAGCCGGCCAGGTGCTGGAATTGGCAACGACGCCGCGCCTGGTGCAGGAGGCGGGCCAGCGCGTGGCGCGGCTGGGCATTGGCGTGGGGTCGTCGCTGGAGCGCGTGAGCATCAGCTACGGGTTGGTCGACGGCCTGTGGCAGGGCGTGACGCAGAGCTGGGACATGGCGGTCACCACCGTCCGGATGCTGGGCCGCATGCTGACCGGCCAGGCCTCGTTGAAGCTGCTCAGCGGGCCGCTCACCATGGCCGAGGCGATCGGCGATGCCGCCAAGGCCGGGCCCAGTTACTACCTGGAACGGCTTGCGCAGATCTCGCTCGGCCTGGCGATTCTGAACCTGCTGCCGCTGCCGATGCTCGACGGCGGGCACCTCATGTATCATCTTTTCGAGGGTTTGAGTGGCCGCCCCGTCTCCGAATGGTGGCAACGGCAACTGCAGCGCGCTGGCGCGCTGATCCTGATGCTGATGATGGCCTTGGCCCTTTCCAACGACGTCGCCCGCCTCGCGGGCTGGCACTGACACTCCCCGGTTCCCATGTCCTTTCCTTTCAGTTCGGGAGCGAAGCGTCGCCCCTTCCGCCTCGGCTTGCTGGCTTTGGCTGTCACGGGGATGTTCCAGTCGGGGCTAGCCTGGGCGGCAGATCCCTTCGTGCTGAAGGACATCCGCGTCGAAGGCCTGCAACGGACCGACCCGGGCACCGTGTTCGCGTCGCTGCCCTTTCGCATCGGCGACACCTACAACGATGAAAAAGGCGCTGCCGCGCTGCGTGCCCTGTTCGCCACGGGCCTGTTCAAAGACGTGCGCATCAGCATCGACGGCAATGCCGTCGTCGTCATCATCGACGAGCGCCCCATCATCGCCAACGTCAACTTCGTCGGCCTGAAGGAGTTCGATACCGAGGCGCTGACCAAGTCGCTGAAGGACGTCGGCATCGGCGAAGGCAAGCCCTTCGACAAGGCCTTGGCCGACCGTGCCGAGCAGGAGCTCAAGCGCCAGTACCTCACGCGCAGCCTCTACGGTGCCGAGGTCACGACGACGATCACGCCCATCGAGCGCAACCGCGTCAACGTCAGCTTCAATGTGACGGAGGGCGAGCCGGCCAAGATCGCCGAGATCCGGATTCTGGGCTCCAAGGTGTTCTCCGAAAGCACGTTGATGGGCCTGCTCGAGCAGACCACTACCGGCTGGCTGACCTGGTACACCAAGACCGACCGCTATTCGCGGGCCAAGCTGAACGCGGACCTGGAAACCATCCGCAGCTATTACCTGAACCGCGGCTACCTGGAGTTCGCCGTCACCTCCACGCAGGTGACGATCTCGCCGGACAAGCAGAGCATCAGCATCGCCATCACGGTCAGCGAAGGCCAGCCCTACACCGTCACGGGCGTCAAGCTCGAGGGTGATTACCTGGGCCGCGAGGAGGACTTCAAGCACCTCGTCTTCCTCAAGCCCGGCCAGGCCTACCAGGGCGAAGCGGTGGCCAACACCACGCGCGCCTTCAGCGACCTGTTCGGCACCTATGGCTATGCCTTCGCCCGCGTCGACAGCCGCCCCGACATCAACCGCGAGACCGGCCAGGTCGTCGTCACCTTCGTCGCCGAGCCGCAGCGTCGCGTCTACGTGCGCAAGGTCATCATCTCCGGCAACTCGCGCACCCGTGACGAAGTCATCCGCCGCGAGTTCCGCCAGTTCGAAGCAGCCTGGTACGACGGCCAGAAGATCAAGTCCTCGCGTGACCGCGTCGAGCGCCTGGGTTACTTCAAGGACAAGGAAGTCAGCATCGACACCCAGGAGGTGCCGGGCGCCCAGGATCAGGTCGATGTCATCCTGACCGTCGTCGAGCGCCCCACCGGCGCCATCACGGTCGGTGCGGGCTACTCCAGCCAGACCAAGCTGTCCTTCACCGGCTCCATCCGCCAGGACAACGTGTTCGGATCGGGCAACTACCTCGGCATCGACTTGGCCACCGCCCGCACGGGCCGCCAGGTGCAGGTCAGCACGGTCGACCCCTACTTCACGGTCGACGGTGTGTCGCGCTCGCTCGATGTGTTCTATCGGACCACGCGCCCGATCAACACGCTGGGCGAGGAATACCAGTACGTCACCAAGGGCGGTGCCATCCGCTTTGGCGTGCCCTTCTCGGAAATCGACACCGTCTTCTTTGGCCTTGGCTACGAGCAGACCGACATCACGACGTCCAAGGGCCTGCCCAACAGCTATCTGCTGTTCGTCAACCAGTTCGGCCAGCGCAGCAATTCCATCCCATTCACCATCGGCTGGCAGCGTGACAGCCGCGACAGCGTCATCTCTCCGCTCAAGGGCAAGTACCAGCGCGTCAACGTCGAGACCAGCGCCATCGGCGACGCCCGGTTCGCGCGTATCAACCTGCAGTACCAGCAGTATTTCGAGGTCACGAACAAGATCACGCTGGGCATCAACAGCGAACTGGGTTGGGGCGTGGGCCTGGGCGGCAAGCCCTATCCCATCTTCAAGAACTTCTACGGCGGTGGCCTGGGCTCCGTGCGCGTCTTCGAGGCCGGCTCGCTGGGCCCTGTGGACCCGACCGGCTCCTACATCGGCGGCAACCGGCGCTTCAACACCAATGCCGAGCTCTACCTGCCGGTGCCCGGCAGCGGCAACGACAAGAGCTTCCGCATCTTCGGCTTCGCCGACCTCGGTGGTGTCTGGGGGCCGGACGCCAAGCTCAACTGGAACACGCTGACCAACGGCAAGGACAATGAGGGCCGCGACATGCTGCGCATGTCCGCCGGTATCGGCCTGTCCTGGATTTCGCCGATGGGCCCGCTGCGGCTGAGTTACGGCAAGCCCGTTCGCAAGGCGCGGACGGATAGAATCGAAAAATTCCAATTCCAGATCGGGACTGCATTCTGATGATGAGCAAGCTCTTGCAATCGATGGCCCTGGCCGCATCGATGATGGTGGCCACCACGGTGGTGCAAGCCCAGGAACTGAAGATCGGCTACGTCAACAGCGAGCGCGTGCTGCGCGAGGCCAACTTGGCCAAGGCAGCCCAGGTCAAGCTGGAGACTGAGTTTGGCAAGCGCGAGAAAGACCTGCGCGATCTGGAGACCAAGCTGCGCGGCGCTGCCGAGAAGCTGGAAAAGGACGCGCCCACGCTGTCCGAAGCTGAGCGCAACCGCCGCCAGCGCGACATCGTCGAGCAGGAGCGTGACTTGCAGCGCAAGCGCCGCGAGTGGCAGGAAGACCTGACCCAACGCAAGAACGAGGAGCTGTCGGCCGTGGTCGAGCGCGCCAACAAGGTCATCAAGCAGATCTTCGATGCCGAGAAGTACGACCTCATCCTGCAGGACGCGATCCACTTCAGCGCGCGTGTCGACATCACCAAGAAGGTGATCGACGCGCTGAACGCGCAGAAGTAAGTCGCCAGTTCCATGAGCTCGACGACCGTCGCGCTCTCCGAGTTGATCGCCGCCTTGGGCGGCGATTTGCTTGGTGGGCCCGACATGCGCATCACGCGTATCGCGCCGCTTGACGAGGCTGACGACACGAGCATCAGCTTCCTCGCCAACCCGCGTTACCAGGCCCAGCTGGCCACCACGGCGGCCGCCTGCGTCATCGTTGCGCCGGCTTTTGCCGAGGTGGCGTCAGCGCGTGGCGCGGCCATCGTTACGCCCGATCCCTATCAGTACTTTGCGCGGCTGACGCAGTGGTGGGCAGCGCGCACGCGCCCGGCCCCGAAGGCCGGCGTGCACGCCAGCGCCGTGGTGTCACCCGATGCAAAGCTGGGGCAGGGCGTCGAGATCGGTCCGCTGGCCGTCATCGAGGCTGGTGCGGTCATCGGCGACCACGCCCGCATCGGCGCTCACTGCGTCGTCGAGCGCGAGGCGGTCGTGGGCGCGCACACACGGATGGCGCCGCGCGTCGTGCTGGGCTATGGCTGCCGGATCGGCGTGCGTGGCCTCGTGCACGGCGGCGTGGTCATCGGCGCCGACGGTTTCGGCTTCGCGCCCAGCAAGAGCGGCTACGTGAAGATCGAGCAGCTCGGCAATGTCGCCATCGGCGATGACGTCGAGATCGGCGCCAACACCTGCATCGACCGCGGCGCGCTGGCCGACACCGTCATCGAAGACGGCGTCAAGCTCGACAACCTGATCCAGATCGCCCACAACGTGCACATCGGTCGCAACACGGCCATGGCCGGCTGTTCGGCCGTTGCCGGCTCGACAAAGATCGGTGCCAACTGCACCATCGGCGGTGCGGCCAACATCATCGGCCACCTGACCATCGTCGACGGCGTGCACATCTCCGCCGCCACCACCGTCACCCGCAGCATCACCGAGCCGGGCGTCTACAGCGGCCCCTATCCCTTCGAAGAGAATTCGAGCTGGCAGAAGAACGCGGCCACCTTGCGACAGCTCAGCACCCTGCGCGAGCGCGTGCGCGCGCTGGAGAAGAAATAAATGAACGAACCGACCCAGACCTCGACCCAGACTCAGGCCATCGTCCCGACGACGATGGACATCCACGAAATCCTCAAGCGCCTACCGCACCGCTACCCCATCCTGCTGGTGGACCGCGTCGTCGAGCTGATCAAGGGCGAGCGCATCCGCGCCATCAAGAACGTCTCGATCAACGAGCCCTTCTTCCTCGGACACTTCCCGCACCGCCCGGTCATGCCGGGCGTGTTGGTGCTGGAAGCGCTGGCCCAGGCCGCGACGCTGCTGGCCATCGAGACCGTGGGCATCGTGCTGGACGAGAAGTCGGTCGTCTACTTCGCCGGTATCGACGGCGCCCGCTTCAAGCGCCCGGTGGAGCCAGGCGACCAACTGGTGCTGGAAGTGACGCTGGGCCGCGCCAAGGCCGGCATCTACAAGTTCAATGCCCGTGCTCTGGTGGGCGGGCAGCTGGCCGCCGAGGCCGAGCTGATGTGCACGATGCGTCGTATCCAAGACTGATGAGCATCCACCCGACCGCCATCGTCGACCCGGCCGCCGAGTTGGACTCGTCGGTCGAGGTCGGCGCCTACACGCTGATCGGCCCGCACGTGAAGATCGGCGCCGGCACCAAGGTCGGCCCGCATGTCGTCATCGAAGGCCACACGACCATCGGCCGCGACAACACCTTCTTCCAGTTCAGCTCCATCGGTGCTGCCAACCAGGACAAGAAGTACGCGGGCGAGCCGACGAAGCTGGTCATCGGCGACCGCAACACGGTGCGCGAATTCTGCACGCTGAACATCGGCACCGTGCAGGACCGCGGCGAGACGACGGTCGGCAACGACAACTGGATCATGGCCTACTGCCACCTGGCCCATGACGTTGTCATCGGCGACGAGTGCGTGCTGGCCAATAACGCCACGCTTGCGGGCCATGTACAGGTGGGCGACTGGGTCACCATTGGCGGCCTGACCGGCGTGCTGCAGCGCATGCGCATCGGCGACCACGCCATGATCGGCTTCCAGGCCCATGTGGCCCAAGACGTGCCGCCCTTCATGACGGTGGACGGCAACCCGCTCGCGGCGCGTGCGGTCAACATCGTCGGCCTGAAGCGGCGCGACTTCAGCAGCGAGCGCATCGGCGTCATCCGCCAGATCTACAAGCTGCTCTACCGCAGCGGCCACACGCTGGATGAGGCCAAGGCCGGCATTGCAGCGCTGCGTGGCACGGAAGCCGGCGCGGCAGATGGTGACATCGACCTGATGCTGAACTTCCTCGCCGCCTCCACGCGCGGCATTGTTCGGTAGCCCAATGCAGACCGCGCCCCGCCTCGGCATGGTGGCCGGCGAGGCCAGCGGTGATCTGCTGGCCGGCCTGCTGCTGCAGGGCCTGCGTGCCCGCTGGCCGGCGCTGACAGCGCAGGGCATTGGCGGCCCGAAGATGATCGCCCAGGGCTTCGAGACCTGGTGGCCGCACAGCAAGTTGTCCATCTTTGGCTATGTCGACGCGCTGCTGAACATCCACGAGCTGCTGTCCATCCGCAAGCAGCTCGGCACGCGCCTCATCTCGAACCGGCCCGATGTCTTCATCGGCGTGGACGCGCCCGACTTCAATTTCGGCCTCGAGACGCGGCTGCGCGAGGCGGGCATCAAGACCGTCCATTTCGTCTGCCCGTCCATCTGGGCCTGGCGGCCCGAACGGGTCGTGAAGATCAAGGCCGCGGCCGATCATGTGCTGTGCCTTTTCCCGTTTGAGCCAGAGATCCTGCACAAGGCGGGCATCGGTGCCACCTACGTGGGCCATCCTTTGGCGGATGCGATTCCGATGGAGCCCCCGCGCGCCGCAGCGCGTGAGGCACTGGGCCTGGCCGCCGCCGACACCGTCATTGCGCTGCTGCCCGGCAGCCGCAAGAGCGAAATCAACTACATCGCGCCAGCGCTGATCGATGCGGCGAAGCTGCTGGCCCGGCCGGGCCGCCGCTTTGTCATGCCCATCGTGCCGGGGCTGCGCAGCCTGGTCGAGCCGCTGATCCAGGGCGCCGACATCCTGCTTGTCGACGGCCAGTCCCACGCGGCGCTGGCGGCCTGCGACCTGACGCTGCTGGCCAGCGGCACCGCCACGCTGGAGGCGGCCCTGTTCAAGCGCCCCATGGTCATCGGCTACCGCATGAACGCGCTGAACTGGTGGCGCATGAAGGGCCGCGGCCTGCAGCCCTGGGTAGGCCTGCCCAACATCCTGGCGCGCGAGTTCCTGGTACCCGAGCTGATCCAGGACGCCTGCACGCCCGACAACCTGGCGCGGGAGGCGGAAGGCCTGCTTGCCGATGCAGCGCGCCGTGCTGCCCTGCACGAGCGCTTTGTCCAACTTCACGAGCTGCTGCGGCAAGACACCGCGCAGCGTGCCAGCGATGCCATCGCGACGCTCATCCAAGCCTGAACAGGTGTCCCTCGACTGGACACCGCCCGGCCTCGTCGCCGGCGTGGACGAGGCCGGACGCGGGCCGCTCGCGGGCCCGGTGTTCGCGGCGGCCGTCATCCTCGACGACCTGCAGCCCATCAAGGGCCTGGCCGACTCCAAGGTGCTGACACCGGCCAAGCGCGCGCGGCTGTACGACGAGATCCGTGCCAAGGCGCTGTGCTGCTGCATCGCGCATGCGACGCACGAAGAGATCGACCGCATCAACATCCTGCAGGCCACGATGCTGGCGATGCAGCGCGCGGTGACGGGCCTGCGGCTCAAGCCAGCGCTCGTTCGCATCGACGGCAATCGGCTGCCGGTGCTGGCCGTGCCGGCAGAGGCCATCGTGCAGGGCGACGCCACCGTGCAGGCCATCTCCGCTGCAAGCATCCTCGCCAAGGTGGCGCGGGACCTCTTTTGCGAGCAGATGCACGCAAGCCATCCGCAATACGGCTTTGCCGCGCACAAGGGCTATGGCACGCCGGAGCACCTCGCCGCGCTGAAGCAGCATGGCGCCAGCCCCTGGCACCGTCGCAGCTTCGCGCCGGTCCGCGAGGTCTGCATTGACGTGACGATCAATCCGCTGGCATGAAGATCGACCACGTCACTTCGCGCGACAACCCGGCGCTGGTGCGGCTGCGCAAGCTGACGGCGGACGCCGGCGGCTACCGCAAGATCGGCAGCGTCTGGATCGAAGGTGACCATCTGCTGCGTGCAGCCTTGCAACGCGGGTGGAAACCGGCGCTCGTCGTGCTGACCGAAGGCGCGATGCAGGACACGGCCTTGAGCGCGCTGGCCGAATCGGCACCGCGCACTCTCGTCGTGCCGATGGCGCTGTTCAAGGGCCTGAGCGGCCTGGAGTCACCAGCGCAAATCGGTGCCGAGTTGACACTGCCGGCTTCACCGGAGATCGATGCCAACGCCGCCAGCGTCGTGCTTGACCGCCTGCAGGACGCCGGCAACGTCGGCGCCATCCTGCGCAGTGCGGCGGCCTTTGGCGTGCGCCAGGTGCTGGCCCTCAAAGGCACTGCGGCGCTGTGGTCGCCCAAGGTCGTGCGCGCAGGGCAGGGCGCCCATTTCGGCCTGCGCCTCGTTGAAGGCCTGGCGGCCGATGACCTCGCGGCGCTGCATGTGCCCATGATCGCGACCAGTTCGCACACCGAGCATGTGCTGCATCGCGTCGCCTTGCCCTCGCCTTGTGCTTGGGTCATGGGCCACGAAGGCCAGGGCGTGTCGCCCGAGCTGATGGCCCGCTGCGCGCTGACCGTGGGCATCCCGCAGCCAGGCGGCGAGGAGTCGCTCAATGTGGCGGCGGCGGCGGCGATCTGCTTGTACGAGAGCGAACGGCAGAAGGGCTGAGAACGCGCGGAAGCTTTGCGTTGTGCCGGGAGCCACTGGGCTGACCCCTTGATTGCCGCTTGCAATCGAGAATGATTCTCATTACAGTGACTTGATGCTCACTGAATCCTATCCGCCAAAGCCTGCGGCACAGCCGGGGGCTGTGATCCTGGGCAGAGGCCAGGCCCGCCAGATCGACAGCGCCACGTTGCTCGGCCCCAAGGGCGAAGTCTTCATCGTGCATCAACAGCAGGTCTACCGCCTGCGCATCACGTCCCAGGGCAAGTTGATCCTGACCAAATAGCCCTCGCTCGTCATATCGCGCCAGCCAGCCGTCGCCCGCCCGCGCTTCTCCCCTGGAGACTTCCGAATGGCCGACACCTGCTGCGCTGTGCATGCCGCGCTCCCCTCCCTCACCGGCTCGCGCCGGCGCCGCCTGTGGGAGCTGGGCAGCCATGCCCACTGCCCCGTCATCGGCGTCTGCATGCCGCTGGAACGCGTGCGCATCCTGGCCAGGAAGCTACTGGTGCTGCAGGGCGACGAGGACGACTACACGCTGCATTGCAGCCTCGTCACTGCAGCCGCGCGCCGCAACGCGGTGTCCGAGTCGTTGCAAAAGGATCTGGAGCAGCGCTTCGCGCTCGACGTGCGCAACGCCGCCCAGGCCAAATGCCGCGAAAGCCTGATGAGCTGGTGGCGCAACCGCGCCGTCCAGGGCGAAATTGCCGGCGCGCTGTGGGCCACGCTGACGCACGCACGGTGCGACGAATGGCTGGAGATGCGCGTGCTGGGCCAGGTGCACATGCTGCAGCACCAGGTCGGCGCCGCGCAGCGCATGGACTTGGCTGCCCACCGTGAGCTGTCTGCCGAACGTCAGGCGCTGGCGCGCGATTACGCCGAGGTGCAGCAGCGCGTGACTGGTTGGAGCCTGGAGCGCGCCCGCGAGCAGCAGGCCTGGGAGCAGGAGCGCATGCAGTTCCGCGCCACGCAGATCGGCCTGCAGACCCAACTCGCCCAGGCGCAGGAGCAGCTGCAGCATTGGCAGGCCGCGCGCCCCGATCTGCCCGAACGCGAGGCCCTGCGCGAGCGCCTGGCCGAACAGTTGGAGCGCAACCTGGCGCTGCAACGCGAGGTCAACCGACTCGCGTCGCGCACACCGGCGGTGGCGGATGCCGCCGAACCCGCCGCCGCATGGGTCGAACAAGAGGTCCGCGTTGAGACCGTGAAGCTGGAGCACCGGGTCGTGCTCTGCGTCGGTGGCCGCAGCGGCAGCGTGCCCCAGTACCGTCAGGCCGTGGAAGGCTGTGGCGCGCAGTTCCTGCACCATGACGGCGGCAGCGAGCACAAGCCAGCCCAGCTGGAGCCCCAGCTCGCCGCGGCCGATCTCGTCATCTGCCAGACGGGTTGCATCAGCCATGACGCCTATTGGCGCGTGAAGGACCATTGCAAGCGGCACGGCAAGCGTTGCGTCTTCGTCGAGACGCCCAGCCGCAGCGCGTTTGAGCGCGCGCTGGCCCTGGCGGCGGCCGAAGAAGGGGCAAATACGGCGGTCTGAGGGGAAGCCCCCAGCGGGCGGGCAAACTGCCTGCCGCAAACTGCAATTGTTTGCAGCCGGAGACTGTCAATGCCCCCCGTCGCCTCGCCCCACCAGCTCGCGCGCCGCGCCATCGCCCTCGTCCTGGCCGGTGGCCGCGGCTCGCGGCTCAAGCAGTTGACTGATTCGCGCGCCAAGCCGGCCGTCTACTTCGGCGGCAAGTTCCGCATCATCGATTTCGCGCTGAGCAACTGTGTCAACAGCGGCATCCGTCGCATCGGCGTCGTCACGCAGTACAAAAGCCATTCGCTGCTGCGCCACATCCAGCGTGGCTGGAGCTTCCTGCGCGCCGAGCTCAACGAGACGGTCGACCTGATGCCGGCCCAGCAGCGCACCGACGATGAGAGCTGGTACCGCGGCACGGCCGATGCGGTATTCCAGAATCTGGACATCGTGCAGAGCACCGGCGCGGACTACATCGTCGTGCTGGCTGGCGACCACATCTACAAGATGGACTACTCCAGCATGCTGGTGGACCATGTCGCCACAGGGGCGGGTTGCACCGTTGGCTGCATCGAGGTGCCCAAGGGCGAGGCGAGTGCCTTCGGCGTGATGGCCGTGGACGACGAGCGTCGCATCACGGCCTTCAAGGAAAAGCCCGCCGACCCGCCCTGCATCCCGGGCCGCGATGGCGTCTGCCTGGCCAGCATGGGCATCTACATCTTCAACGCCGACTACCTGTACCGGCTTCTGGCCGAAGACCTGGCCGACCCCACCTCCAGCCATGACTTTGGCAAGGACGTGATCCCCAAGGTCGTTGCCGAGAACCGCGCCGTGGCTCACCCCTTCGGCATGAGCTGCATCATGAATCCCAACGGTGCCACGCCCTACTGGCGCGACGTCGGCACGCTGGACGCCTTCTGGGCCGCCAACCTCGACCTGGCCTCCATCAGCCCCGAGCTCGACATCTACGACACCGATTGGCCGATCTGGACCTACCAGCGCCAGCTGCCTCCGGCCAAGTTCATTCCCGACCACAACGGCATGCACGGCATGACGGTCAACACCATCGTCAGCGCGGGCTGCATCGTGTCGGGCTCGCATGTCGTGCAGTCGGTGCTGTTCAACAACGTGCGCATCCGCTCCTTCTGCAACATCCACCAGTGCGTGCTGCTGCCCGGCGTCGAGATCGGGCGGCATTGCCGGCTGACCAAGGTCATCGTCGATCGCGGTTGCGAGATCCCCGATGGCCTCGTCGTCGGCGAGGACGCGGTGCTGGACGCCGAACGCTTCGAGCGCACGGAAAACGGCGTCGTGCTGATCACCAAGCAGATGCTGGCCAGGCTGTGACCAGAGTTCTGCAGGTCAGCGCGGAACTCTTCCCGCTGCTGAAGACGGGCGGCCTGGCCGACGTGGCTGGTGCGCTGCCTGCGGCGTTGGCCGCTGCAGGCGCGGAGCCGCGCCTGCTGGTGCCGGGTTTCCCGGCCATCCGCGATTCGTTGACCCTGGAATGCGCCGTCGTTCCCGTCGCACTACCGTGGAGCGAGGGCAGGGCAGCGCTGCTGCGCGGGCGGCTGCCGGGCTTCGACATGCCCGTCTATGTACTGGACGCTCCTGGTCTTTTCGACCGGCCCGGCAACCCTTACGCGGATGAGAGCGGCGTCGCATACGCGGACAACCACCGTCGCTTCGCGCTGCTGGGCCTGGCGGCTGCCCGTCTTGCCGAGGGCGTGGATGCCGCCTGGCGTCCGCAGATCGTGCACGCCCATGACTGGCACGCGGGCCTTGCCTGCGCCCACATCGCCGCCAGCCGCTCGCGCCGCCGCACCGAGGCGCGGACGGTCTTTACCGTGCACAACCTGGCCTACCAGGGCCTGTTCCCGGCCGACCATTTCTGCGATCTCGGCTTGCCACCCCAACACTACGCGGTCGAGGGCGTGGAGTTCTATGGCCAAGTCAGCTTCATGAAGGCCGGCCTGCATTTCGCGGACGCGATCACCACGGTCAGCCCGAGCTATGCACGCGAGATCCAGACGCCCGAGCAGGGCTGTGGTCTGGACGGCCTGCTGCGCCATCGCGCCGAGGTGTTGCACGGCATCCTGAATGGCGTCGACTACGGCGTGTGGTCGCCCGCCCACGACCGCAGCATCGCACGAGCCTATGACGTCGACAGCGCCGAAGACAAGGCCGTCTGCAAGGCCGCGCTGCAGCGCGAATGTGGGCTGGATGTGAAGGCGCAGGCGCCGTTGTTCGGCGTAGTCAGCCGCCTGACCGAGCAGAAGGGTCTGCCTCTGGTGATCGAGGCGCTGAACGACCTGATCGACGCGGGTGGGCAGCTTGTCATTCTTGGCAGCGGCGACGCCCGCCTTGAAGCAGCGTTTGGCGAAGCCGCCGCCAGGCACCCGGGCCAAATCGCCCGCCGCATCGGCATGGATGAAGGGCTGGCACACCGCATCTATGCCGGCAGCGATGTGATGCTGGTGCCCAGCCGCTTCGAACCTTGTGGTCTCACCCAGCTCTACGGCCTGAGCTATGGCACGCTGCCGTTGGTGCACCGCGTCGGTGGGCTGGCCGACACGGTGGTCGACTGCACGCTGGAAGACCTCGATGCCGGCGCCGCCACGGGCTTTGTCTTCAACGCCTTCACGGCCGACGCCTACCGTCGCGCGCTGCGCCGTGCCTTTGCGTTGTGGAGCCGGCAAGAGTGCTGGGGTCGCGTGCGCTTGGCGGCGATGCGACAGCACTTTGACTGGAACGCCGCCGCGCAACGGTATGCGGATGTGTATCGCGGTGTGCTGGGTCGTTGATGTGAAACTGGACTGCGCACAGACAAGCGACTTCATGCGAGGCCTGTCCCTGTTTCTCGGGCACCAACTCGACTCAATGACCGGTGATTTCAGGGACGGGAGCGTCACCTGCTTGATCGCCACGACGAGGACACGGCTGCTTGAGCACTGTGAGTCCTATGGCTGGACGGCTGCACATCTTCCAGGCATCAAGCCGACATCTTGCGTCGTGATTCGGAAGCCCAATATGCAACCGGAGTTGTGGGTGCGATCGCGATATCGCGGGTATCGAAAGGCCTTCCGGCTTTTCCTGTCCGAGTGGGGCGGAATCGGCGATGACGGCATCCCGCACAACCTGCAGGTGGATCACCTGCATCCGGCCTCGCGGTTCACGCCCAAGAACGATCACTACTTTGTGCGCCTCGCCCTCATCGAGCGAGGCGTCAATGCGTCGTACGGAGCGGGCTTCGAACGCTTGTTGTATGAGCGTGAGCGTGAGAGAGCGCTTTCCGGTGGCGTGCATATGGATTGGATGGCCTACCTGAAAGTGCGCGGTATTCGTTTGCCTGCCAAAACTGCAGGGAAGGCCGTTTGGAAGGCCTGGTCCTGGCAATGCGCCAAATCACTGGGTCCCGAAGGCTTCGATCCAGTTTTTACATACGTCGGGCTGACGACGATGCTCAACCTGGCCTTTCTGAACATCTGGCGCCCGCTTCCGCCTGACGACGCTTTCAGGCCCGAGGTCGAGGCGCACCCGTCCTATCCTTGCGCGCCTCAACTGGCAGAGGTTTGACGTGGTCGCGAGGTGCCATGGCGCGGCGTGTCACGATGCAGCCATTCCTACCGTCAAATGGCCAGCGCGATGACTCCAACCCCAATCAGCGCGGCGCCGGCGATACGCCAGCCTCGTTCGCCTTCGCCCAACAACTGCCCGCCCAGCAGTGCCGCAAACAGCATAGACACCTCGCGCGCTGGCGCCACGCGTGACAGCGGCGCCTCGCGCATGGCCATCAGCACCAGGATGTAGGCCAGCGGCCCCAGGCCTGCGACGGCAAGCACGCCGCGCCATGAGCGGCGCAGCTCCGGCCAGAAGCTCTGCGGGTTGCGCAGCAGCGTCGGCAGTTGCAGCGGCACGCGCAGCACATTGCCGAAGTAGTCCAGCATCAGCGGCGACACGGCCAGCACCTTGACGGCATAACCGTCCAGCACCGTGTAGCCGGCGATCAGCGTGCCGGTGGCGGCGCCCCAATAGACGCCGCGGCGGCGGCGCATGGCTGCCTCGGCATCGTGGTCCACACCGCGGCCGATCAGGCGCGGCCCCATGGTGATCAGCAGGATGCCGCCGACGACGCCGGCCAGGCCCAGCGCGCCATGGACGCCCAGGTGCTCACCCAGCAACACGACGGCCGCAAGCGCCGACAGGAAAGGGCCGCTGCCGCGTGCGACCGGGTAGACGACGGTCAGGTCGCTGGCCCGGTAGCCAGCGATGAGGCAGTTGAAGTAGCCCAGGTGGACCACGGCGCTGGCGGCGACAAAACCCCAGGCCAGCAGTGACCAGTGCGGCAGCTCATCCAGGCCGACCCAGAGCACAGCAGGCAGCCACAGCACCACCACACCGAGCGCACAGCTGAAGACGAAATGCGTGCCCCCGCCCCACTTCTTGGCGGCGAGGTTCCAGACAGCGTGGAGAAGGGCGGCGGTGAGGACCAGTGCGAGCGCGTGGAGCGGCATCAGTACATCAGCCTGTCCGGGCGGATGTCGCGCAGGATGGTCGTCGCGATCTCTTCGATGGACTTGTGCGTGGACGACAGCCAGGAGATGCCGTCGCGTTTCATCATGGCCTCGGCCTCGTTGACCTCGTAGCGGCAGTTCAGTACGTCGGCATATTTGCTGCCGGGACGGCGCTCGTTGCGGATGGACGAGAGGCGCTCGGGGTCGATGGTCAGGCCGAAGCACTTGCGCTTGTGCGGCAGCAGCGGTGCGGGCAGCTTGCGGCGCTCGAAGTCCTCGGGGATCAGCGGGTAGTTGGCGGCCTTGATGCCATGCTGCATGGCCAGGTACAGCGAAGTCGGCGTCTTGCCCGAGCGCGACACGCCGACGAGGATGACGTCGGCCACGTCGAGGTTGCGCGCCGACTGGCCGTCGTCGTGGGCCAGCGAGAAGTTGATGGCCTCGATGCGGTCGTGGTATTCCTTGCTTTCGGCCACGTCTGAGAAGCGACCCACGCGGTGGTTGCTCTTGATGCCGAACTCGTCTTCCAGCGGCTCGATGAAGGTGCCGAACATGTCCATGACGCGGCCCTGGCAATGCTCGCGCACGATCTTGAGCACGTCGCGGTCCACCAGCGTCGCGAAGACGATGGGCCGCTGGGCCTCGCGCACGGCGACTTCATTGATCTCAGCGACGACGGCGTGCGCCTTCTCGGCCGAGTCGACGAACGGCCGGCGTACATGGCGGGCCTTGATCGAGAACTGGGCGAGGATGGAATTGCCGAAGGTCTCAGCGGTGATGCCGGTGCCGTCAGAGACGAAGTAAACGGTTCTGGCGGTCATGGCGGCATTCCATCGAGTTACGGCGCGGCCATGATAGCCAGCACCCTGCTTTCGCCCTGCAACCTCGGACACATGGATCACATCTTCCAGGTCGTGCGATTGATCTCCTGTGCGGTGGCTTCGTCGCTGCTCACGCGGGCATCGTGCACAGCCAGGGCTCCCTTGGCCTGACCCGCATCAGTCGGCCGTCAACGTTTTCATGCCACCCCGAAAGAGGGGACACGGCGCCGAGAAGGGACTTATTGCACATCCCCCCGCCGTACCTGGATGAAACCCGAGGCCTAGAATCCGCGGCAATTCATCGCGATCAGCCCATGCGCGCCTCCCTCCTCCTCAAAGAATCCAGAAATGGACGGAGCTGCGCCTGCCTTGAGCATCTTGGCTCGGCACTGGGCGTGGACGACGCGACGACACCGGTTTTTCAACCTCCCGGAGTTTCCCCATGTCCACCCTGTTCGAGGCGACCGCCCTGGTCGTACCGTTTGAGAACCTGAGGATGAGCGATGTCGAGGCAGTTGGCGGCAAGAACGCCAGCCTCGGCGAAATGATCTCGCAGCTCGCCGCCAGCGGCGTGCGCGTCCCCGGAGGGTTCGCCACCACGGCGCACGCCTTCCGGCAGTTCCTCAAGCACGAGGGGCTGGACGCGCGCATCGCGGCGCGCCTGGCCACGCTCAACACCGACGATGTCCGCGCGCTGGCCGAGGCCGGCGCCGAGATCCGCGGCTGGATCGAGAACCAACCCTTCCCGGCCGACCTGGAAGCCGGCGTGCGCTCGTCCTTCGCGCAGCTGACCGCCGACAACCCAGGCGTCTCCTTCGCCGTGCGTTCGTCCGCCACGGCCGAAGACTTGCCCGACGCGTCGTTTGCCGGCCAGCAGGAAACCTTCCTGAACGTCGTCGGCATCGACGAGGTGCTGCACAAGATGCGCGAGGTGTTCGCGTCGCTCTACAACGACCGCGCCATCAGCTACCGCGTGCACAAAGGCTTTGCCCACAACGACGTGGCACTGTCCGCTGGCGTCCAGCGCATGGTGCGCAGCGACCTCGGCTCGGCCGGTGTCATGTTCACCATCGACACCGAGAGCGGCTTCCAGGAAGTCGTCTTCATCACGTCCAGCTACGGCCTGGGCGAGACGGTGGTGCAGGGCGCGGTGAACCCGGACGAGTTCTACGTGCACAAGCCGGCGCTGAAGGCCGGCAAGCTGGCCATCATCCGCCGCAACCTCGGCTCCAAGCTGATTCGCATGGAGTTCGCGTCGCCCGAGGAAAAGGCCGCTGCCGGCAAGCTCGTCAAGACCGTCGACACGGTGCCCGAGCAACGCAACCGCTACTCGCTGAACGACACCGAGGTGACCGAGCTGGCGAAGTACGCCCTCATCATCGAGCAGCACTACGGCCGCGCAATGGACATCGAGTGGGGCCGTGACGGCGTCGACGGCAAGATCTACATCCTGCAGGCCCGCCCGGAGACGGTGAAGAGCCAAGCTGCAGGCCAGGTCGAGCACCACTACAAGCTCAAGGCCCACAGCGCCGTGCTGGCGGAAGGCCGCGCCATCGGCCAGAAGATCGGCACCGGCCCGGTCCGCCTGGTTGATAGCGTGGCCGAGATGGAGCGCGTGCAGCCCGGCGACGTGCTCGTCACCGACATGACCGACCCGAACTGGGAGCCGGTCATGAAGCGCGCCAGCGCCATCGTCACCAACCGCGGCGGCCGCACCTGCCACGCGGCCATCATTGCGCGCGAGCTGGGCATCCCGGCCGTGGTCGGCTGCGGCGACGCGACCGAGAAGCTCAAGGACGGCCAGCTCGTCACGGTGGCCTGCTCCGAGGGCGACACCGGCTATATCTACGACGGGCTGCTCGAGACCGAGATCAGCGAGGTGCACCGCGGCGAGCTGCCGTACTGCCCCATCAAGATCATGATGAACGTCGGCAACCCGCAGCTGGCCTTCAACTTCGCGCAAATGCCCTCTGGCGGCGTGGGCCTGGCGCGGCTTGAGTTCATCATCAACAACAACATCGGTGTCCACCCCAAGGCCATCCTGGACTATCCGAACATCGATGCCGACCTGAAGAAGGCCGTCGAGTCCGTCGCCCGCGGCCACGCCTCGCCGCGCGCCTTCTATGTGGATAAGCTGGCCGAAGGCATCGCGACGATTGCCGCCGCCTTCTTCCCGCGCCCGGTCATCGTTCGCCTCTCTGACTTCAAGAGCAACGAGTACCGCAAGCTCATCGGCGGCAGCCGCTATGAGCCGGACGAAGAGAACCCCATGCTGGGTTTCCGCGGCGCCTCGCGCTACATCAGCGGCGATTTCCAGGACGCCTTCGCGATGGAGTGCGAGGCCCTCAAGCGCGTGCGCAAGGAAATGGGCCTGAACAACATCGAGATCATGGTGCCCTTCGTGCGCACCGTGAAGCAGGCCGAAAAGGTCGTTGCGATGCTCGCGGAGCGCGGCCTGAAGCGTGGCACGGACGGCCTGCGCATCATCATGATGTGCGAAGTGCCGAGCAACGCCATCCTGGCCGAGCAGTTCCTGGAGCATTTCGACGGCATGTCCATCGGCTCCAACGACCTGACGCAGCTCACACTCGGTCTGGACCGTGACTCGGGCCTGGAGCAGCTGGCCGGCGATTTCGACGAGCGCGACCCGGCCGTCAAGGCCATGATCTCGCGCGCCATCCGCGCCTGCCGCGCCACCGGCAAATACATCGGCATCTGCGGCCAAGGTCCCAGCGATCACCCGGACTTCGCCGACTGGCTGGCCGAGGAGGGCATCGTGTCGATCTCGCTGAACCCGGACACGGTGATCGAGACCTGGCAGCGCCTGGCCGCCAAGTAAAGCGCCAAGCAAGTCTTCGCGATTGACGACCAGCCCGGGTTCTCCGTAAGGGGAATCCGGGCTTTTTATTGCCATGATCGCGGCCGTGTCCGCCAGCCCCCTGCACCGCCGCTATTTCCTGTTCGCACTGAGCTTCATCGCCCTGGTGGTCGGCCTGGGCCTGGGCGAGCAGCGCGGCCTGCCCAAGGTCTGGATCGGCTACACCTTCCTCGGCGCGACTGTCGCCGTCTACGCCGTCATCGGCATCCTTTGCCGCACCACCGACCCGGCCGAATACTTCGTCGCCGGCCGGCGCGTGCCGCCGCTGTACAACGGCATGGCCGCCGGTGCGGACTGGATGAGCGCGGCCACCTTCATCGGCCTGGCCGGCACGCTCTACGCCAGCGGCTACGCGGGCCTGGCCTATGTGTTGGGCTGGACGGGTGGCTTCGTTCTCGTGGCGCTGTGCATCGCGCCCTATCTGCGTCGCTTCGGGCAATTCACGCTGGCGGACTTCCTCGCCGAACGCTTCGACAGCCGCGCCTTGCGGCTGGTGGGAGCCGGTGCCGCCATCCTGGTGTCCTTCGTCTACCTGGTCGCACAGATCTACGGCGTCGGCCTCATCACGACGCGGCTCACCGGCCTGGGCTTCGAGGTCGGCGTCTTCGTCGGCCTGGGCGGCGTGCTGGTCTGCTCCTTCCTGGGCGGCATGCGTGCCGTCACCTGGACCCAGGTGGCCCAGTACCTGATCATGATCCTGGCCTACCTGGTGCCGGTCATCTGGCTCAGCGTCAAGCAGACCGGCTGGCCCCTGCCGCAGCTCGTCTACGGCCAGCAGCTGCATCAACTGGCCGAGCGCGAGCGTGAGCTGATGCGCGATCCGGGCGAGCTGCAGGTACGCGCCATCCACCAGCGGCGTGCCGATGCAGCCGCCGCGCGCCTGGCCGACGTGCCCCAGGCGCTGGCCGACGAGCAGGGCAGGGCGGCCGCTCAGGTCGCCGCGCTAAAGGCCGAGGGCGCGCCGCTGGCCCGCATCCAGGCCGCCGAGAAGCAGCGCGCCGCGCTGCCGCGCACAGCCCCCGAGGCCGAGGAGCGCTGGCGGCGCGAGCAGGCGGGGGAGGCTCAGCTCGCCCAGCCGCTGTCCGGCCTCGTGCCCCATATGCAGCCCTTTGCAGGCAACCCCGACGGCAGCCCGCCCGAGCGCGAGCAGGCCAGCGCGGCACGCCGCAACTTCATCGCCCTGGCCTTTTGCCTGATGGTCGGTACGGCCGGCCTGCCGCATCTGCTGACGCGCTACTACACGACCAGCTCCGTCGCGACGGCGCGCCAGTCGGTGGCCTGGTCCCTGGTCTTCATCTGCCTGCTCTATCTGACGGCGCCGGCCCTGGCCGTCATGGTCAAGACCGAGGTCTTCAACAGCCTGGTGGGTACGTCCTTCGACCAGCTGCCTGCCTGGATACGCCAATGGCAGCGCGTCGACCCTACCCTGCTGTCGGCCGTGGACCTGAACGGTGACGGCCGCCTGCAGCTGGGCGAACTGCGCCTGCACCCCGATCTCGTCATGCTGGTCATGCCCGAGCTGGGCGGCCTGCCCTATGTCATCTCGGGCATGGTGGCAGCCGGTGGGCTGGCGGCGGCGCTATCCACCGCAGACGGCCTGCTGCTGGCCATCTCCAGCGCGCTGTCCCACGACCTTTACTACAAGGCCATCAACCCAGAGGCCTCGCGCACACGGCGGGTCACCTTGTCCAAGGCGCTGCTGCTGGCGGCGGCGCTGGCGGCGGCGGCGGTGGCATCCAGCCGGCCGGCGGACATCCTGGCCGTCGTCACGGCCGCTTTCTCCATCGCCGGCTCGACCTTTTTCCCGGCCCTGGTCGCCGGCGTGTTCTGGCGTCGCGCCAACCGCGCTGGCGCCCTGGTGGGCATGTTGACCGGCCTCGTCGTCTGCCTGATCTATCTCGTCATCGCCCACCCCGGCGCGCGGGCTCTGATCGGCCTGCCCGGCCCGGCGACATTGATCTGGGGCATCCAGCCGGCCTCGGCCGGCCTCTTCGGCGTGCCCGCCGGTGCGCTGGTCCTGGCCCTCGTCAGCCTGCTGACAGCCGCGCCCAGCCAGCGCGATCGTGATTTCGTCGACAAGCTGCGCAGTCGGCCGGTGGCCTGATCAACGAGAGTGAAGGGGCGGCGATTTGGTCATTCACCCCTTCCGGGCTAGAATCCTTGGTTCCCCCTTGCCGTACCGCGTGTAGACGCCGTGGCGCGGCTTCCTCAGACCGGCAACCCTGTCGGGCTGGAATCCACAAGGAGTAAATATGCGTCACTACGAAATCGTTCTGCTGATCCATCCGGATCAAAGCGAACAAGTTCCGGCCATGCTGGAGCGCTACAAGGGCCTGATCACCACCGGTGGTGGTGTCGTGCACCGAGTTGAGGACTGGGGCCGTCGCCAGATGGCTTACCTGATCCAGAAGCTCGCCAAGGCCCATTACTTGTGCCTGAACATCGAGTGCAGCAAGGAAGTCCTGGCTGAGCTCGAGACTGGCTTCCGCTTCAACGACGCCGTGTTGCGCCACCTCACCGTGGTTCAGGACAAGGCCATCGCGACCCCCTCGGTCATGATGAAGGCCGTCGAGCGCGAAGAAGCCCGCAAGGCGCCGCAACCGCAAGAAGCGGCCTGAGCACAGGTCATCGCTAAAGAACCAGGTTTTTCGAGCAGCGTGCCCCTGGCGTGAACCAGCTTCACCTCCAGGCGCAGATCCAGCAACTCGGACAAGTTCGCTACACACCCGCCGGGCTGATGGCCCTGGACGCAAGCCTCAAGGCCGAGTCCGAAGTCATCGAAGCCGGCAAGCCGCGCAAGATCTCGCTGGAGATCAAAGCGGTTGCGGTGGGCGAGGTGGCCAAGCAGTTGCAGGCGCTGGGAGTCGGTGGCATCGCGGTCTTCCGCGGTTTCCTGACCCACCAGCGCAACGGCCGGGGCTTTATCGCCCACGTCACCGAGATCGAACCCGCTGCTTCCTAGAACCCGGAATTGATTGAATCCGGATAGATTTAACAGAGGTCCTCTATGCCCCCGCCACGTGGTAAAGGTCGCTTCTCCAAAGACAAGAAGCCCAAGCGCAACCAACAATCGTTGCTGTTCCGTCGCAAGCGTTTCTGCCGCTTCACCGTCGCCGGTGTCGAGCAGATCGACTACAAGGACATCGACACGCTGCGCGATTTCATCTCCGAAAACGGCAAGATCACGCCCGCTCGCCTGACCGGTACGCGCGCCTTCTTCCAGCGTCAGCTGACGGTGTCCATCAAGCGCGCGCGCTTCCTGGCCCTGCTGCCGTACAGCGACCAGCACAAGGTCTAAGGAGCTGACGACATGCAAGTGATCCTGCTCGAAAAAGTGTCCAACCTCGGCAACCTCGGCGACGTCGTCAAGGTCAAGGATGGTTATGCCCGCAACTTCCTGATCCCGACCAAGCAGGCGCGCCGCGCCACCGAGTCCGCGATCAAGGAATTCGAAGTCCGCCGTGCGGAACTCGAAAAGGCCGCCGCCGCCAAGCTGGCCGAAGCCCAGAAACTGGGTGAAGCCATCGCCGGCAAGACCGTGCGCATCGCCCAGAAGGCGGGCGTTGACGGCCGCCTGTTCGGCTCGGTGACCAACGCCGACGTGGCCGAAGCGCTGACCAAGTCTGGCAGCGCCATCGCCAAGTCGCAGGTGCGCCTGCCCAACGGTCCGCTGAAGACCGTCGGCGAGTTCCCGGTCCAGGTCGCGGCTCACACCGACGTCGTGGTCGAGATCACCGTCCAGGTGGTTGCTGAAGCCGAGTAACGTCGGAGTAAGCGCCCTTGCGCTGCGGCGTCTGACGCCGCAACATTGAAGAAGGCCGAGGCCCCACAGGGTTTCGGCCTTTGGTTTTTCTGGGACGAGTTTTCCCGCTTCGTCCACCGTCTGCTCCCAGTTCGTTCACAGCTTTATCCACAGGCATGTCCGCGATCTTTCCTGCTTCTTCTTCCGCCGCGCCGTATGACGACGAGGTCGCACGCCTGCGCGTGCCACCGCATTCGGTCGAGGCCGAGCAGAGCGTGCTCGGTGGCCTGCTGATCGACAACTCGGCCTGGGACAAGGCGGCCGACCTGCTGACCGAGACCGACTTCTATCGCTTCGAGCACAAGCATGTATACGCAGCGGTCGGCAAGCTGATCAACGCGGGCAAGCCGGCCGACGTCGTCACCGTCTTTGACGAACTGACCTCGGTGGGGCGCGCCGAGGAATGCGGCGGCCTGGCCTATTTGAACGCGCTGGCTCAGAGCGTGCCAAGTGCCGCCAACCTGCGCCGTTATGCTGAGATCGTTCGCGAGCGGGCCATCCTGCGCAAATTGGTGGCCACCAGCGACGAGATCGCGACCGCCGCGATGAATCCGCAGGGCCGTGCCGTCACGCAGATCCTCGACGAAGCCGAAGGCAAGATCTTCCGCATCGGCGAGGAGGGCTCGCGCAGCCGCCAGGGTTTCCAGAGCATGGATCAGCTCGTCGTGCAGCTGATCGACCGCGTCAACGAGCTGGCAGAGAGCGGCGCCCAGGACGTGACCGGCGTGCGCACCGGCTTCTACGACCTGGACCGCCAGACCGCCGGCCTGCAGGGCGGCGACCTCATCGTGCTCGCCGCGCGCCCGTCCATGGGCAAGACCGCGTTCGCGGTCAACATCGCCGAGAACGTCGCCATCAACGAAGGCCTGCCCGTCGTCATCTACTCGATGGAAATGGGTGCCGCACAGCTCGCGTTGCGTATGGTCGGTTCGATCGGCCGCATCGACCAGAGCCATCTGCGCACCGGCCAGCTGAAGGACGACGAATGGGGGCGCCTGTCGGAGGCCGTCGACAAGCTCGGCAAGGCCAGCATCTTCATCGACGAGAGCCCCGGCCTGTCGCCCAGTGAGGTGCGCGCCCGTGCACGCCGCCAGGCGCGCATCTGCGGCCAGCTCGGCCTGATCGTCATCGACTACCTGCAGCTGATGAGCGGCAACGGCGGCGGCAGCGAGGAAAACCGCGCGACGGTGCTGGGCGAGATCTCGCGCGGCCTGAAGGCCCTGGCCAAGGAGCTGAAGTGCCCCGTCATCGCCCTGTCGCAGCTGAACCGCTCGGTGGAGCAGCGGCCCGACAAGCGGCCGATGATGTCCGACCTGCGTGAGTCCGGCGCCATCGAGCAGGACGCTGACATCATCATGTTCATCTACCGCGACGAGTACTACACCAAGGACGAGTGCAAGGAGCCGGGTGTCGCCGAGATCATCATTGCGAAACAGCGTAACGGCCCGGTCGGGACAGTCAAGCTGATGTTCCAGCGGATGCACACCAAGTTTGAGAACCTCGCACCTGGGTATGTGGGTGTGGAGCGTGACGAGTACTGAGGCGCGCGCTATTTCTCGGCCAGATTGGCCACCAGCAGGATGAGCTCGGCCACGTCGAACGGCTTGGCCAGATGGGCCTGGAAGCCGGCCAGCAGCGAGCGCTTGCGGTCCTCGGCCCGGGCGAAGGCCGTGAGGGCCAAGGCGGGGATGCGGGAGTTCCGCGTCTCGGTCGCCCGCAAGGTACGGATCATCTGATAGCCGTCCACGCCGGGCATGCCCACATCGCTGACGATGACGGTCGGCCGTGACAGCTGGACGGCCTTGAGCAACTCCTGCGCCGAGGCAAAGGCCACCACCCGGGCCCCCTGGTCCTCCAGGATGCGGCACAGCAGGCTGCGTGTGTCCTGCTCGTCGTCCAGCACGAAGATGTGCACGCCGTCCAGCTTGGGGAGGGCGAGGTTCTCGCTGGCCCGTGCATCGGCAGAGGCGGGATCCTCGTCACGCTCTCCGGCCGCCTGAAGGGCGGACAGCGGCAGCCTGACGAAGAAGCTCGCGCCCCGGCCCTCGCCGGCGCTCTCGGCGCGGATGTTGCCCCCGTGCAGTTCGATGAGCTGCTTGCAGATCGCCAGGCCCAGGCCCAGGCCGCCGTGGGCCCGCGAGGTGGAACCGTCCTGTTGTGTGAAGCGATCGAACACCTGAGGCAGGAAGGCGGCCGGGATGCCGATGCCGGTGTCGCTGACACTGAATTCCACCTGGGAGTTGACGCGCTGCAGCAGCACCTGCACCCGGCCGCCCGCGGGCGTGAACTTGATGGCGTTGTTCAGCAGGTTCCACACCACCTGCTGCAACCGTCCGCTGTCACCGTTGACCATGGCCGGGCCGGTATCCAGCAGGGATTGCAGCTCCACCCCCTTGGCCGATGCTGACGGAGTGACGGTTTCGACGGCCGCCTGGATGACGTTGGCCATGCTCAGTTGCTGCAGGTCCAGCCTCAGCTTGCCGGTCATGATGCGGTTCAGGTCCAGCAGGTCGTCGATGAGCTGCACCTGGGCACGCGCATTGCGATCGATGACCTCGATGGCGCGCTGCAGATTGACGCGCTCATCGCCCGGCTTGGCCCGCAGCAGCACCTGGGTCCAGCCGAGGATGGCCGTCAGCGGCGTGCGCAGTTCGTGCGACAGCGTGGCGAGGAACTCGTCCTTGATGCGCGTGGCGCGCTGGGCGGCAATGCGCGCATTGCGCTCGGCGTCCAGGATTTCCTCGTGTTCGCGGTTGGCGATTTCCATGGCCTCGATGCGCATGCTGGCCGTCAGGTCGCGCGTCAGCTTGGCGTAGCCGATCAACTGCCCGGTCTCGTCCCGCAGCGCCGTGATGCTCACCTGGGCCCAGAAGCTCGTGCCGTCCTTGCGAAGCCGCCAGCCCGTGTCGACGAAACGCCCGATCTCCTGGGCCTGCTGCAGCTCGTATTCGGGCCAACCGCTTGCGCGCACTTCGGGCGGGTAGAAGATGGAGAAATGCTCGCCCAGGATGTCCTCGGCGGCATAGCCCTTGATGCGCTGCGCGCCTTCGTTCCAGGACGCCACGCGGCCATTCACGTCCAGCATGAAGATGGCGTAGTCGGCCACGCCCTCGACCAACAGCCGGAAACGCTCCTCGCTGCGCTTGAGCGCCTCCTCGTGGTTGCGCCTTTGCGTCAGGTCACGCGTGACCTTGGCGAAACCCACCAACCGTCCCGTCGGGTCGCGCATCGCCGTGATGACGACATTGGCCCAGAACAGCGAGCCGTCCTTGCGCACGCGCCAACCCTCGTCCTCGAAGGCGCCTTCGCGCGCGGCCATCTCGAGTTCATGAGCAGGCAGCTGCCGGGCCAGCGCCTCCGGCGGGTAGAACCGCGAGAAATGGCTGCCGATGATCTCGTCCGCCTTGTATCCCTTGAAGCGTTCGGCGCCGGCGTTCCAGGTCAGCACATGGCCGGCGGGATCCAGCATGAAGATCGCATAGTCGCGCACGCTGTCCACCAGCAGGCGAAAACGCTCCTCGCTGCGCTGCAGGCCTTCGTCATCGACTTTCAAGTTCGTCCTTCCGTGTTGAGGGCGGTCCAGGGGCAGGCAGTGTGCCCGTGTCTCGTCCGACGTCATGTGCCGGGCGGCCCTTCGTCCTTGTCCCGGCGGGCAGGCTTCTTCTCGTCGTATCGCAGTACCGACAACTTGCCGTCGCCCTCCAGGTAGGCCGCCCGCACCGCGCCGACGTCCTCGACGCCAGCCTGGCGCAATTGGGCCTCCAGATCCTCGCGCGTCAGGAACTCCTTGCGCAGATTGCGGCCCAGCACGCGCCCCGCCTTGACGAGCTGCAGTGGCGCAGGCTCGGTGAGCTTGTGCACGAGGGGCCAGCGGCAACTGGCCCAGTCCAGCGCATAGTTCCAGAACACCAGCGTAGCGACCAGGATCCAGCCCTCGGCCACTGTGTCGTAGCTGCCCGACATGGCGTTCTGCGAGGCATCTGCGATCACGACCACCATCAGGACGTCGGCGACGCCGAAGGAGCCGGGGTCGCGCCGCAGCACGAAGCGAAAGATCAGCAGCAGGAACCAGTACATCAGCGTGCCCCGCAGCATCAGCTCCAGTGGCGACACGTGGATGGCGAAAAGCCCCGAGACGTCCATGTTCACCTCCTCATCTTGTCGGGATTGAAGGGTTGGATGCGGACGCTGCTCATGTGATGGGCGATGGGCAAGCCGTGTGCCTGGCGGCGTTCCGAAGCGTTGGGCAAAAAGAGAACGCTCGACGCGAGGCGTCGAGCGTTCCGCCGTTGGCCTGTTGAGCGGCCTGTTGAGGCTACAGCTCCTGGCTTCCGACCGTTCAAATCTAGTCGCCGGCGCGTGGGCCAGCCATCTCGCCGAGGCCGCGTGGAGATGTAGGTCGTGGCCTACGCGTAGTCGGCGCGATCAACGCACCAACGTTTCGCGCGACTCGGGTTGCAGGCTGTCTCGCCGTGCCAGCGCCGGGAAGACCTTGAACCAAAGCGCGACGATGGCCACCGTGCCGATGCCGCCGAGCAGCACTGAGCCGACCGGGCCAAGCAGGGCCGCCGTTGCGCCGGACTCGAACTCGCCCAACTGGTTGCTCGCGCCGATGAAGACCGAATTCACGGCGCCGACGCGGCCGCGCATCTCGTCCGGCGTCTCGAGCTGCACCAGGGACTGGCGGATGACGACGCTGAACATGTCGGCCGCACCGCTGACGGCCAGCACGGCGAAGGCGACCAGGAAGGAGGTCGTCAGCGCAAACGCGATCATCGTCAAGCCGAACACCGCCACGGCGCCGAGCAGCCAGTGGCCGGCGCGGTGTGCGATGGGGTGGCGGGCCAGCCAGACGCCGACGACGACGGCGCCCAGGGCCGGGGCCGAGCGCAGCAGGCCCAGCCCCTCGGGGCCGGTGTGCAGGATGTCGCGCGCGAAGATGGGCAGCAGGGCCGTGGCACCGCCGAGCAGCACGGCGAACAGGTCCAGCGAGATTGCACCGAGCAAGACGGGCCTCTGCCAGATGAAACGGATGCCGGCCGTCAGCTGCGCCAGGTCGGGGGCCGCACGGCGCAACGGCGCAGCGCGATGGCGGATCGTCAACACGCTGGCTATCGCCGCGGCGAGCAACAGCAGCGAGACGCCGTAGACGATGGCCGCGCCCCAATGCGCCGCATCGCCGCGCGCGGCAGCACCCGTCGCCCAGGGCCCGAGCGCATAGAGCACGCCGCCCAGGGCCGGGCCCGCAATGATGGCCACCTGCATCGACGAGCTGGCCGCCGCCACGGCACGGGGCAGCAGCATGGGGGGCACAAGCGTCGGCATCAGGGCCTGCTGCGATGGCATCTGCAGTGCGCGGGCGCAGCCCAGCAGCACGGACAGCATCAGGATCATGTTCGGCCCCACCCAGCCACTGGCGCTGGACAGCGCCAGGCAGGCCGCGGCAACGAGTTGCAGGCCCAGGCTGGCGGCCAGCAGCAGGCGCCGGTCGTGCTGATCCACGACATGGCCGGCCGGCAAGGTGAGCAGCAGGGCAGGCAGGAATTGCGCGAGGCCGACCAGGCCCAGGTCCCAGGCGCTGGAGGTGAGGTCGTACATCTGCCAGCCCAGGGCCACCATCAGCATCTGGTTGGCTGCGCCGCCGGTCACGCGGGCCCCCAGCAGGCGCATGTAGTCGCGCTGATCGCGCAGTCGGGCGGGGGTGCCGGGAATCGCTTCGAGAGGCATTGGGCGGACGAGGGCACCTGCCAAAAGGGCAAAAGTCGCCAAGGGGAAAGCGGGCGGATTATCTCGGCCGCGTTCTCGCGGTCGCGGCTGCGTTTCAGGAGCCCGGCTTGCAGTGATCGCCGGTGAGTGTCCAGCGCTCGGTCAGCGTCGTCGTCCACGTCACGCCACTGCCGCCTTGGGCGGCTTGCAGGGCGGCCAGTTGCTGGCGCGCGGCGGCTGCTTCCTCCGGCTTGCCGTTGCGGATGGTGGCCTCGATCTTTTCGTAGACCGGCGCCATCGCGGCGGCCCGGCCCTGGGCCGAGGGCAGGGCCGCGATCGCCGCGCGGGCTTTGGCGGCCTCGGCTGGCGACAGGCCCCGCTCGACCATGGCCAGAGCAGCCGCGGGGTCGCTGCCACCGCCTCCCGGCGCGAGCGTGAGGCGCATCTGCCGCTCCCAGGTCTTGGCGTCGAGCTGCTTCCATTGCTCCTGCAGCCGGCCGGCCTGGCACTCGGCCTGCAGCAGGGTGCCGCCCTGTGCCGGCCACCAGCGTGTCTTGCAGCGGTCGGGCAACTGGTTGGGCGGCACCGAGGCAGCCGGCACGCACCAGGTCACCGGCTCGGTGCCGGCATAGGTCTGTTGGTGGGAGCGGCCGTCGGCCCGCGTGGTGATGAAGCGGTTGCCGTTGCTGCCGTCCCAGCGCTCGACGCGTTCGACCAACAGGGGGCCGCTGCCGCTGCGCATGGTGGCTTCGCCATCGATGCGGTAGTGCCCCGGGGTCGGCAGGGGTGAGGCGGCGCCGCAGGTCGCGGCCAGGGCAAGAAGCAACAGCGGCCAGGGCCGCGCAAGTGGATGGGGCATCGGGCGGACTCTACGCAAGGCGTGTCACGCCACCATCCCGAGGAGGCGCGGGGTTTGCCTGGAATATCGTCAAAATACTGTATATATTTACAGTATGTCGCCTGCTCCCACCCGCATTGCCGCCGCCCAGCCGGCCCTCGTCCCGATCGACTCCATCAAGGGCCGTGGCACGGCCACCGCCATGCCCCATCGCTTCGAGCAGCGCGAGCGTGAGCAGTACGACGACGGCTGGGGTTCGCTGGACCAGGAGGCCGGCGAAGAGCATGTGCCGGTGGCCACGCAGATCATCGAAGAGCACGCCAAGAAGATCGTCACCAGCAACCAGTCGCCCGACATCTCCTTCGACTACTCCATCAACCCGTATCGAGGCTGCGAGCACGGCTGCATCTACTGCTTTGCGCGGCCCACGCACAGCTATCTGAATCTGTCGCCGGGGCTGGACTTCGAGACCCGCATCGTGGCCAAGGTCAATGCGGCCGAGCGTCTGCGTGAAACGCTGGCCGGTGCCAAGTACGTGCCCAAGTCGCTGGTGCTGGGCACGGCCACCGATGCTTACCAACCGGTTGAACGCAAGCTGGGCATCACGCGCCGCATCGTCGAGGTGCTGGCGGAGTGCAGCCACCCGTTCTCGGTCGTCACCAAGAGCAGCGGCATCGAGCGCGACCTGGACCTGATCGCGCCGATGGCCGCCCAGGGCCTGGTGTCGGTCTATCTGTCGGTGACGACGCTGGACAACGACCTCGCCCGCATCCTCGAGCCACGCGCTGCGGCACCCGCGCGGCGGCTGCGCACCATCCAGGCACTGGCCGAGGCTGGCGTGCCCGTGGGCGTCAGCGTGTCGCCCATCATTCCCTTCATCAACGAGCCCGAGCTGGAACGCATCCTCGAAGCCGCTGCTGCGGCCGGGGCGAGTTCGGCGTTCAGCATCCCGGTGCGCCTGCCCTGGGAGGTGAATCCGCTGTTTCAGGACTGGCTGCAGCGCCACTTCCCCGACCGCGCCGAGCGTGTCATGGCGCGCATCCGCGACATGCGCGGCGGCAAAGACAACGACGCTCGCTTCGGCACGCGCTTTACCGGCGAAGGCGTGTGGGCTCAGCTGCTGCAGGCGCGCTTCCAGCGGGCCGTCCACAAGCTGGGCCTGCGCAACAAGCGGCGGCCGGTGCAACTGGCGCTGTTCACACCGCCACGCAAACCGTCAGCGCAGGGGAGCCTGTTCTAGCGCCGGCAGCCGGCGAGCAAATCCCAATCGGCCTTGTAGACGTCCGACCGAGCGCCCACCCAACCCATCGCGGTGTGGAAGAGGTTGTCGTGCGAGGCGGGCTTGTCGCGCAGGCCTTGCAGGCAGCCGGGCTTCAGCGACGCAGCCAGCCCTCCACCCTCGGGCACCCACAGCACCATGGGCACATGCGTTTGCTCGGCCGGCGCCATGGCATAGGGCATGCCGTGCAGATAGAGGCCGTTCTCGCCCAGCGACTCGCCGTGGTCAGAGACGTAGAGCATGCCCACATCGAAGGCTTGTTGCGCCTGCAGCCAGGCGATGCTGCGCGCCAGCAGCCGGTCGGTCGTCACCAGGGTGTTGTCATAGCCATTGACGACCTGCTCGCGCGGGCACTGCTGCAGCGCGTTGCTCTTGCACTCGGGCTGGAAGGGCTTGAGGTCGGGCGGTGAGCGCTTGAAGTAGGCCGGGCCGTGACTGCCCATCTGGTGCATGACGAGGACGAGGCCACGCTTCACACGCGCCGGATCCAGCGCCGCGATGCGTTTGTCCAACTCATGCAGCAAAGCTTCGTCGAAGCATTCTTCGCCATCGCACAGGCCCGCCGGCAGCGGAGCCGCGCCTTCAGGCAGCTTGGCTGTTGAGCTGTTGGGCACGCGGTCGCAAAGGCCTTTGCAGCCGCTCTGGTTGTCCAGCCACAGCACGGCCAGGCCGGCGCGTTGCAGCACGTCGAGCAGGTTTTCCTGCGTACCCTTCACGTCGCCAAAAGCCTCGCGGCCCAGCGGCGAAAACATGCAGGGCAGGGAGGCCGCCGTGGCGGTGCCACAGGAGGTGACCTGGCGCAGGCTGATCAGATTTGAGCTTGGCAGCTTGGCCAGCTCCGGGTTCGTTTGCCGTGCGTAGCCGTTCAGGCTGAAGTTCATGGAGCGCGCCGTCTCGCCGACGACGAACAGCAGCAACGGCGGCCTGGCCCCTTCCGCGCGCGGCAGCAGCCGGGCGTCGACGCCGATGACGGCGGGCGGGCCGCTGGGTGCGGCCTGGCGGCGCAGCGCGGCACTGCTGATCGAATAGACCGCGTTCAGCGGCGTGACCATGTAGCGGATGGTCTTGTAGTTGCGCATCGTCGATGACAGATCGGCAAACACGCTCAACGCCAGCAGCACCATCGCGACGAGGCCGAGGCCAAAGGCGACGACGTTGCCGCCCAGGCGCTTTGGCAGGGCCTGCCGCGGCGCGGTGGGCCGGCGCAGCAACCACCAGGCGGGCAGGGCGCCCAGCAGTCCGATGCTGACGAGCAGCCGCCAGCTCAGCAGGTCGCGCGTTTCGCGCACGTCGGTCTGCACCATGTTCGTGACCATGGTGGGGTCGAAGACGATGCCGTAGCTGCCGATGAAGTGGGCCAGCGCGCCGGCGCTCAGCAGCAGCACGACGAGCAGGCCCTTGATGAAGCGCGGCCAGGCCAGCAGGCTCAGCAGCGCGCCGGTCGCGGCGGTGACCATGCCGGCAAAGGCAAGGATGAAGAAGGGGCGCACATCGGCCATGCCGTGCAGTTGCTGCCACAGCGGCCAATTGGCCAGCAACCCCATCCACAGGGCGGCCAGCCAGGCCTGGGTGAGGGGACGCGAGGTGTCGGGCTGGAACCAGGCCAGCAGGCGCTTGAGCAAAGGCATCAGGAGGCGGAAAGAGGCGGAAAGAGGCGGCGACGCATTCTCGCGGCCCCGCGCGGGCTGGCGTCTCGGGTGATACGTGGCCGACAGCGCCGGGTCAGCTCAAGCGGCGATTTCGGCCGTCGCCGCGCGCAGCGTGACGCCGCCCGCGGCCCGCGCCTTGCCTGGCCCGCCGCCCATGGGCTTCACATAGCGCCCGTGCAGGTCGTCGATCTGTTCGGCAAGGCTTGAAGCGCCTTCGATCTTCTCGGCATGGCGTTTCAGCACCAGGCCGGCCATGTCGATGAGCTTGGCGTTGCGCGTGGCCTCGCCCTGCTGGATCAGCAGCTCGACGGCCACCTTGGCACTGCCGCGCAGCGAGTGGCGCATGGCCGTCTCGGCGACATTGAAGATCTGCTGGTGACAATCGCGGAACTGCTCGGCCGCGCCCTGGTGGCCTTCGGACATGGACACGAGGATCTCGGTGCTGGCCTTGGCCGAGCAGTAGCGCGTGCCCAGGCCGCGCAGAATGGGCATCATCTCTTCAAGCTCGACCTCCTGGCTGGACAAGCGTATCCACAGCGCCGTCAGCAGCGAGGCCGCCTCGAGGTCGAAGTTGCCGCTCTGGGCATGCTCGGTGACCTCGCGTGCCATGACCAGGGCCTGGCCGACACGGCGCTCCAGCAGGAAGGCCAGGCCGCGCAAGACCAGGTCAAAGCGCTGCAGCCGGATGGAGCCCGGCGCGCGTTCCAGCGCGGCGGCCAGCGCGTCGTGGGTGTACTTGAAGCCCTTGTGGTCCTTCGCGTCAAAGCGCATCAGGCCGATCAGCACGAGGCTGAGCATGTCGAAGAGCTTGGAGCGCAGGCCCTGGGACATGGCGCGCTCCAGCATCTTCAGCGCCTCGGCGCGCTGGCCGGCGTAAAAACCCAGTGAGCCGCAGCGCTGCAGGCGCAGCAGGCAGCCGGGCGTCAGCGTCGCGGCGGTCTGATAGGTCTTGAGTGCCTGGGCGAGGTCGCCCTGTTCCATCTGCACATGGCCCATCAGGTCATGCGAGTCGGCGTAGTCGGGCAGGTCGCCGGTGAGGTTTTCCAGCGTGCGGCGCGCGGCCTGCAAATTGCCGCTGGCCACCTCGGTACGCGCCACGCCCAGTCGCGCCCAGGGCACGGTCTTGGCAGCGATGATGGCCTCGTACAGCGTGCGCGCGTCGTCGAAGCGCTTCAGCCGCAGCAGCAACTCGGCACCGATGCGCGCGGCATAGAGCCAGTACTTGTCCTTGGCATCGAAGCGCGCCAGGCAGAGGTTGGCAGCGGTCTCGAAGTCCTGGTTCTCGATGGCCTCGAAGATGCCCTTGAGCACGCGCTTGCGGTGGCGCGCACTGGCCAGGCGCTCGGCGAGGTTGGCGCTGGTGTAGGGCTTGATGAGGTAGGCGTCGAGCGCGGCTTCAGCGGCCTCGGCCACCTTGGCGTACGTGGCCTCGCTCGTCACCATGACGAAGACCGTGGAATAGGGCAGCAGGCCTTCACGACGGAGTTCGTCGAGCAGGTCCTGGCCCGAGGTGTCGCTGCTGTCGAAGTGGTAGTCGCACAGCACGATGTCAAACGTCTGATGCTCCAGCATCACCCGCGCATCCTTCACGCGTGGCGTCTGGCGCACGGTGCCGACACCCAGGTCGCGCAACTGCGCCGACATCAGGCTGCGTGAGTTGGCGTTGCTGTCGATGATCAACGCCGACGCCGTCTGGATGGTCTGGTCCATCAGGAACATGCGGCCTCCCGCCCCGGCGCCGGGCCGTGGATTTTGATCGGGAGACGCGCAGAAGAAGTCACTTATGAGTCATTGGGGTGACAGTCGACGGACTTTAGGGTTTATGAGTCAAGTCGGGAGATCTCGTTTACTCGCTCTTTTGGTGCGCGGCGTGATTTACGACGCAGGCGGGCTGCGCGTGACAGGCGTAAAAAAGCCGCGGCTCCTTGCGGAAGCCGCGGCTCTGACCGGTTTGGTGCTCGCTTACTTGAACAGGTCCTTGACCCGATCCGTCCAGCTCTTGGCGTTGGGCGAGTGGCGCTCGCCCCCTTTCTTCAGCGACTCATCGAGCTCCTTGAGCAGCTTCTTCTGATGCTCGGTCAGCTTGACCGGCGTCTCGATGGCGATGTGGCAGTACAGGTCGCCCGGATAGCTCGAACGCACGCCCTTGATACCCTTGCCACGCAGCCGGAAGGTCTTGCCGTGCTGGGTGCCTTCGGGCAGTTCGATCTCCGCCTTGCCGCCGAGCGTGGGGACTTCGATGTTGCCGCCCAGGGCGGCGGTGATCATGGACACCGGCATCGTGCAATGCAGGTCATCGCCATCGCGCTCGAAGATCTCGTGCTGCTTGATGCGGATCTCGATGTAGAGGTCGCCGCTGGGGCCGCCATTCACGCCCGGCTCGCCATTGCCCGCCGAGCGGATGCGCATGCCCTCGTTGATGCCGGCTGGGATCTTCACTTCCAGCGTCTTCTGCTTCTTGACCTTGCCCTGGCCGTTGCAGGTGGTGCAGGGGTCGGGAATGATCTTGCCGCTGCCGTGGCAGTGCGGGCAGGTCTGCTGGATGCTGAAGAAGCCTTGGCGCATGTGCACCGTGCCCGAGCCCTGACATGACCCGCAGGTCTTGGCGCTGGTGCCAGGCTTGGCGCCGGTGCCGCCACAGGTCTCGCAGCCTTCCCAACTGGGAATGCGGATCTGCGTTTCCTTGCCGCGGGCGGCTTCCTCGAGCGTGATCTCCATCGCGTAGCTGAGGTCACTGCCGCGGTAGACCTGCTGGCCGCCGCCCGCACCACGGCGCTGGCCGCCTTGGCCGCCAAAGATGTCGCCAAAGATGTCGCCGAAGGCCTCGGCAAAGCCGCCAAAGCCTTCCGCGCCCGGGCCGCCGCGGCCGGCGCCCATGTTGGGGTCGACGCCGGCATGGCCGTACTGGTCATAGGCCGCGCGCTTTTGCGCGTCGGACAGCATCTCGTAGGCCTCCTTGGCCTCCTTGAAGCTTTCCTCGGACTTCTTCGCCCCGTCGCCCTGGTTGCGGTCGGGGTGGTGCTTCATGGCCAGCTTGCGGTAGGCCTTCTTGATGTCTTCCTCGGTCGCGTTTTTGGCGACGCCGAGGATTTCGTAGTAATCGCGCTTGGACGCCATCGTCTTCTTTCAAGGGCAAAGGCCCGGGCACGCTTGTCGCGGTCCCGGGCCAGGGGTCATGCGGGACTTACTTGCTGTCCTTGACTTCCTTGAACTCGGCGTCCACGACGTTGTCGTCGGCCGGGCGCTTGGCTTCACCTTGCGGTGCGGCCTGGGGCTGTTCAGCACCACCGGCGCCTGTGGCCGCTGCCGCAGCGGCCTGCGCGCCTTGTTGGTCAGCGTAGATCTTTTCGCCCAGCTTCTGGCTGGCCGTCATCAGCTTCTCGGTCTTGGCCTCGATGTCGGCCTGGTCGTCGCCCTTGATGGCTTCTTCCAGGTCCTTCGCCGCGGCTTCGATCGCTTCCTTCTCGGCCGCTTCGAGCTTGTCGCCATGCTCGGTGACCGACTTGCGCACGCTGTGCACCATGCCGTCGGCCTGGTTGCGGGCCTGCACGAGTTCGACCTTCTTCTTGTCCTCGGCCGCGTTGGCTTCGGCATCCTTCACCATCTTCTCGATCTCGGCCTCGCTCAGGCCCGAGTTCGCCTTGATGGTGATCTTGTTTTCCTTGCCGGTGCCCTTGTCCTTGGCGCCGACGTGCAGGATGCCGTTGGCGTCGATGTCGAAGCTGACCTCGATCTGCGGCGTGCCGCGCGGCGACGGCGGGATGCCTTCCAGGTTGAACTCGCCCAGGCTCTTGTTGCCTTGCGCCAGTTCACGCTCGCCCTGGTAGACCTTGATGGTCACGGCTGGCTGGTTGTCGTCGGCGGTGGAGAAGGTCTGCGCGAACTTGGTCGGGATGGTCGTGTTCTTCTTGATCATCTTCGTCATCACGCCGCCCAGGGTCTCGATGCCCAGGCTAAGCGGGGTGACGTCCAGCAGCAGCACGTCCTTGCGCTCGCCGCCCAGGACCTGGCCCTGGATGGCGGCACCGACGGCCACGGCCTCGTCGGGGTTCACGTCACGGCGCGGTTCCTTGCCGAAGAACTCCTTGACCTTGTCCTGCACCTTGGGCATGCGGGTCATGCCGCCGACGAGGATGACGTCGTCGATGTCGGTCAGCGCAACGCCAGCGTCCTTCACCGCGGTGCGGCAAGGCGCAATCGTGCGTTCGATCAGCTCGTCCACCAGCGACTCCAGCTTGGCGCGGGTCAGCTTGACGTTCAGGTGCTTCGGACCGGTCGCATCTGCCGTGATGTAGGGCAGGTTGACGTCGGTCTGCGACGAGTTGGACAGCTCGATCTTGGCCTTCTCGGCGGCTTCCTTCAGGCGCTGCAGGGCCAGCACGTCCTTGGTCAGGTCGACGCCTTGTTCCTTCTTGAACTCGGTGACGATGAAATCGATGATGCGCTGGTCGAAGTCCTCGCCGCCCAGGAAGGTGTCGCCGTTGGTCGACAGCACTTCGAACTGCATCTCGCCATCGACGTCGGCGATCTCGATGATGGACACGTCGAAGGTGCCGCCGCCGAGGTCATAGACGGCGATCTTGCGGTCGCCCTTGCCGTGCTTGTCCAGGCCGAAGGCCAGGGCCGCGGCGGTGGGCTCGTTGATGATGCGCTTGACGTCCAGGCCGGCGATGCGGCCGGCGTCCTTGGTGGCTTGGCGCTGGGCGTCATTGAAGTAGGCCGGCACCGTGATGACGGCTTCGGTCACTTCCTCGCCGAGGTAGTCCTCGGCCGTCTTCTTCATCTTGCGCAGCACTTCGGCCGAGACCTGGGGAGGCGCGAACTTCTTGCCGCGCACTTCCACCCAGGCGTCGCCGTTGTCGGCGGCGGCGATGGTGTAGGGCATCAGGTCGATGTCCTTCTGCACTTCCTTCTCGGCGAACTTGCGGCCGATCAGGCGCTTGACGGCATACAGCGTGTTCTTCGGGTTGGTGACCGACTGACGCTTGGCGGAGGCGCCGACGAGGATCTCGCCGTCTTCCTGGTAGGCAATGATGGACGGCGTGGTGCGGGCGCCTTCGGCGTTCTCGATGACGCGCGTGGTGTTGCCTTCCATGACGGCCACGCACGAATTCGTGGTGCCCAGGTCAATGCCGATGATCTTTCCCATTTGGAACTCCTGAAGATTTGTTGGATGTATTCGATTTGTGGATAACTCGCCGTCCTTCAAGGGCGGCAGGCTGTGAATTAGTGGGGACAGAGCATGTCGCTTCGCGCCAAGGTCTGTCCCCAGGTCCTTAGCGAGGCGCCGACACGGTCACCAAGGCCGGCCGCAGCACGCGGTCGGCGATCAGGAAGCCCTTCTGCAGCACCGCGACGACCGTGTTGGCGTCCTGGGTCGGTGCCGGCACTACGGAGATAGCCTGGTGCTGGTGGGGGTCGAACTTGGCGCCCTGGCCGGGGTTGATCTCCACGACCTTGTTGCGCTCCAGCGCGCTGGACAGCTGGCGTCGCGTGGCGTGCACGCCTTCCAGCACCGTGTCGACGCTGGCGCTGGGCGTGGCGATGGCCGCCTCCAGGCTGTCCATCACCGGCAGCATGGCCTCGGCGAAGGCTTCGACGGCGAACTTGCGGGCCTTGGCCACATCCTCATCCGCGCGGCGGCGGGCGTTCTCGGTCTCGGCCTTGGCACGCAGATAAGCGTCGCTCATTTCGGCGAGGCGCCCTTCCAGCTCGGCAATTTTGATTTCGGGGTTCAGCTCGGCGGCCGTGGGCTCGGCGGCGCCGGCTGCGTCTTCGGGCAGGGGGTTTTCGGTCGTCATGGCAGAAAAGGAGGGGATCGCGTCGACATGGGGCGCGATGCCCTGGTTTCAAGAGGGGAGATTCAAAACGGATTATCCGGGTCAACCCGGATCTTCATCATCCAGCGAGACGGACCATCGGTCCCAGTCTGCCAAGCGGCGCCGGTCCTGCTTTGTCGGACGACCTTGCATGATCGTGTCGGCCGGTTCCGGCGCCAGGCGGCGCGCCTCGGCGGCCGCCTCCCGGGCGGTGATGCTGGCCTGGGTTTCGGCGTACAGGGCCTGGGCTTGCGGCGCCGGGCCACGCAGGTTGGACAGGCCGAGGACTTCGACCTCGCGGCTCAGCGTGCCGATGCGGATGCTGAGCAGGTCGCCAACCTTGACGTCCCGCGCCGGCTTGACCGGCTGGCCGCCCACGCGCACGCGGCCGAGGTTGATCTCGTCAACGGCCAGGGCGCGGGTCTTGTAGAAACGCGCGGCCCAGAGCCATTTGTCCAGGCGCATCGAGCTGGGCGCCTCGCTCACTGCTTGGCTCCGGCAGCCAGGGCTCGTTGGCGTTGCAGGGCGAGCGTGTCGGGATGCGGCGCTTCGGTGAACCAGCCCTGCAGATGACGCTCGGTCACCTTGGCAAGTGCCTTGATGCCGGCCGGATGGTCGTTCAGGCAGGGGATGTAGGCAAAGCGCTGGCCGCCCGCGGCGAGGAAGGCGGTGCGTGCCTCCTGGGCTATCTCTTCCAGCGTCTCCAGGCAGTCGACCGCAAAGCCGGGGCAGATGACGTCAACCGCCTTGAGCCCGCCCTTGGCCAGCTTGACAAGCGTGGGCTCCGTGTAGGGCTCCAGCCACTTGGCTTTGCCGAAGCGACTCTGGAACGTGACTTGCCATTCGCCGTCTTTCAGGCTCAAGGCTTCAGCCAGCAGGCGACCCGTCTTCAGGCATTCGCAGTGGTAGGGATCGCCCAGGTGCAGGGTGCGTTCAGGCATGCCGTGAAAGCTCATGACCAGCTTGTCGCCACGGCCCTCGCGCTGCCAGTGCTCGCGCACGGTCTGGGCCAGGGCGGCGATGTAGCCCAGCTCATCGTGATAGCGGTTGATGAAGCGCAGCTCGGGCAGGTGACGGGTCCGCAGCGCCCAGCGGGCGACGTCGTCGATGACGCTGGCGGTGGTCGCGCCCGAGTACTGCGGGTAGGCGGGCAGCACCAACACGCGGCGCACGCCTTCGCGCTTGAGGGCGTCGAGCGTGGCGGCAATGGCAGGCTGGCCATAACGCATCGCGAAAGCGACGCGCGCGCGGCCGCCCAATGCGCCTTGCAGCAGCTTGGCCTGCTTTGTTGTCCAGACCTTGAGCGGCGAGCCCTCGGGCGTCCATACCGTTGCGTACTTGGCGGCTGACTTGGCCGGCCGCACGCGCAGGATGATGCCGTGCAGGATGGCCAGCCAGATCAGCCTGGGGATCTCGACAACGCGCGGGTCGGCCAGGAACTGGGCGAGGTAGCGGCGCAGGGCAGGGGCATCGGGCGCGTCGGGTGTGCCGAGATTGCACAGCAGCACGGCCACATCCGGGCCAGCGGGCGCGACGCCGTGGCGCTGCGGCGGTTCGGGAAGAAAGGCCATGAGTCAGCGCCTGGAGCGAGGGCCGCCGAAGGGCTGGGGCTCGGTGTCGTAGAAGTGCAGCACCTCGAAGCGCACGATGGGCGACTGCTCGTCCGTGGGCATGCCGCCCAGGCCGATGACGCCGCTGCCGTGCAGGGTGCAGCTGCCGCGCTTGAGGCTCAGCAGCTCGCCCGAATCACCGAAGCGCACGTAGGTGCCGTTATAGGACAGGTCGGTCAGCTCAAAGCTGCTGCCCTGCCAGTCGATACGGGCATGTGAGCGCGACACGCGGGCGTCGGTGATGCAATAGGTGGCCTGCACGCTGCGGCCCAGCACGATGGGCATGGCGCCGATGTCGAAGACGCGGTCCAGGTCCTGCCAGATCAGGCGCATGCCGTCCGGCTCGGTCGAGCGCATCGGCTCGCCGAACTGGGTGGCGGTGTCGTCGGCACTGACCAAGGGCGCGGCGTCCATGCGGTAGACGTGTACAGGCTCGACGCGGCCGCGCACCGAGATGCGGTCCAGGCTGCGAAAGCGCCCCTTGGACGCATGGTGCAGGCCCGTCAGCACTTCGGCGGTGATGAGGATCTCGCCGTCGCCGGCATGGTCGATGAGGCGGGCGGCGACGTTGACGGCGTCACCGAAGCAGTCGCCATTGAGCTCGACGACCTCGCCACGCGCCAGCGCCACTTGCAGCCGCATGGCCAGCATGGGCGGGTTGCTCTGGCGGCGCGCGCGTTGCACGGTGCGTTCGAGCATTTCCTGCATGCGCTGGGCGGCACGCACGCCATCGCGCGGCGTATCGAAGGCGGCCATCAGGCCATCGCCCAGGGTCTTGATCAGCTGGCCGCCGCTTTCCAGCACGGCTTCGCTGATCTGGCCGACTGTCTGGGTGACCATGCCACTGGCTTCGGCATTCCCGAGGGCCTCGTACAGCCCGGTGCTGCCGCGCAGGTCGGCAAAAAGGACGGTGCGCTCGCGGATCGCGGTCATGGGGGCAGTTTATCGACGTAAGAAAGGCCGGACAGGCCGGCCTTTGTTGCGAATACAGCGATTAGAGGTTGTCGAGGTAGGTACGCAACTTGTCGCTGCGGCTTGGGTGCTTCAGCTTGCGAATCGCCTTGGCCTCGATCTGGCGGATGCGCTCACGCGTGACGTCGAACTGCTTGCCGACTTCTTCCAGCGTGTGGTCGCTCTGCATCTCGATGCCGAAGCGCATGCGCAGCACCTTGGCTTCGCGCGGGGTCAGCGAGTCGAGGATGTCCTTCACCACGTCGCGCAGGCCGGCCTGCATGGCCGCTTCGATGGGCGCCGTGTTGTTGGTGTCCTCGATGAAATCGCCCAGGTGGCTGTCGTCGTCGTCGCCGATCGGCGTTTCCATGGAGATCGGCTCCTTGGCGATCTTCATGATCTTGCGGATCTTGTCTTCCGGGATCTCCATCTTCTCGGCCAGCGTCGGGGCGTCCGGCTCGTAGCCGAACTCCTGCAAGTGCTGGCGCGAGATGCGGTTCATCTTGTTGATCGTCTCGATCATGTGAACCGGGATGCGGATGGTGCGGGCCTGGTCGGCGATGGAGCGCGTGATGGCCTGGCGGATCCACCACGTCGCGTACGTCGAGAACTTGTAGCCGCGGCGGTATTCGAACTTGTCCACCGCCTTCATCAGGCCGATATTGCCTTCCTGGATCAGGTCCAGGAACTGCAGGCCGCGGTTGGTGTACTTCTTGGCGATGGAGATCACGAGGCGCAGATTGGCCTCGATCATTTCCTTCTTCGCGTCACGAGAAGCCTTCTCGCCCTCGTTCATCTTCTTGTTGATGTCCTTGAGGTCGTCCAGCGGCACCACGGCCTTGGCCTGGATGTCCGTCAACTTCTGCTGCAGCTCCTGCACCGGCGGCAGGTTGCGGCTCAGGATGATGCTGTACGGCTTGCCGGCGGCGACTTCCTTCTCGGCCCACTTCAGGTTCAGTGCGTTGGGCGGGAAGGTCTTGATGAAGTGCTCTTGCGGCATGCCGCACTTGTCCACCACGATCTTGCGCAGCTCGCGTTCATAGCGGCGCACGTCGTCGACCTGGCTGCGCAGGATGTCGCACAGCTTCTCGATCGTCTTGACCGTGAAGCGGATGGTCATCAGCTCCTGGCTGATGGCTTGCTGGGCCTTGTTGTACGGGATCGACTTGTAGCCGTCTTTCTCGAACGCCTTGCGCATCTTGTCGAAGGCAGCGGACATCGAGTCGAGCTTGACCAGGGCGGCGTTCTTCAGCTCTTCGAGCTTCTTGGTCAGGGCCTTGGAGCCGCCGTTGCCGTCATCGTCGTCTTCCTCGTCGAACTCGTCGAAGTCTTCTTCGGCCACGTAGTCGTCGGCCTCGTCTTCGGCCACGAAGCCGTCGACGACGTCGGAGATCTGCATCTCGCCGGCGCGGATCTTGGTGGCGAACTCGAGGATGTGGGCGATGGTCGTCGGCGAGGCCGAGATCGCCAGCATCATGGCCTGCAGGCCGCCTTCGATGCGCTTGGCGATCTCGATTTCGCCTTCACGGGTCAGCAGCTCGACCGTACCCATCTCGCGCATGTACATGCGCACCGGGTCGGTCGTGCGGCCGAATTCGGAGTCCACCGTCGACAGCGCGGCTTCGGCGGCTTCTTCGGCTTCCTCTTCGGTCGAGGTGGCGGTGGTGTTGCCCTGGATCAGCAGCGTGGCGGCGTCGGGCGCCTGCTCGTAGACCGCGATGCCCATGTCGTTGAGCATGGAGATGATGGCCTCGAGGATTTCCTCGCTGACCAGCTTCTCGGGCAAGTGATCGTTGATTTCCTGGTGCGTCAGGAAACCCCGCGTCTTGCCCATCTTGATGAGGGTCTTCAGCTCGGAGCGGCGCTTGACGGCTTCTTCTTCCGTCAGCGCGGTCTCTTCCAGGCCGAATTCACGCATCAGCGCGCGCTCCTTGGCGCGGCTGACCTTCATGCGCAGGGGCTTGGCCTTGACCGTTTCCTCTTCGACCGCGACCGTCTCTTCGGCTTCCGGCTCTTCGCCCTCGATCTCGGCATCGATGTCGGAGAAGTCCTCTTCTTCCTCGGCTTCCTTCTTGCCGCCGGCCTTCTTGGTCTCGGTGGCCGCCTTGGGCTTGCGGCCGCGCTTGGGCTTGTCCTCTTCGGCCACGGCGGCCTTGGCCGTCTTCGCGGCCGGCTTCGCCGCAGCCGCCTTTGCGGTTTTGGCGGGCGCCTCGGCTGCGGCCTTCACGGCCGTCTTCTTCTTGAGTTCTTCGGCAGGAGCGGGGCTGGCCTTGGGCGCGGTCTTCTTGGCGGTCATGCAGGTCCTTCGTATTTGCGCGGTCAATTCAGAAATGCGGCAGCCACCGCGGCCAACCCGGGCTCGGCGTCAAGCCGGCGAGGCAGGGGGCGGTGGCTTTCGTCGTCAAGGTATCAATCAGCGAGTGATCGAGGGACCCTGGCGTGGCGCGAACAAGCTGGCGTGATCGTTTGGTATGCAGAGCTGGCGGATGTTTTGGCCATTAAAACCCTGATGGGTTACCCAGTGTCGCTGGGTGGCCGGGGCCGGCATCTCTCTGCCGTCACTCTTGTTGACGCGCGCGGAAAACGCAAGATTATCAGCCATTTGCGGCTGAATTGCAAAACTGTGACAGGTAAACCCTAGCTTTGCACGCCATGGCGCTCGCGCAACCGGGCCAACGCCTCCAGCGCCAGGCGCCGTTCCTCGTCGGTGGCGCCGCTGCCGCCGGGCAATGCGGCAGGGGCTCGGGACCGCAGCGCGGTGATCGCGCTGGCGAGGTCGCCAGCCGGGTCGGACTCCTCGATGCCCAGTTCCTGCACGCTACGCACCAGGCGATGCACGGCCTCGGCATGGCCCTCTGCCGCCAGGCCAGCCTGGACGACGGCCCAGGGACTGGAGCCGTGGTGGGTCAGGTGGCGCTCCAGCCAATGGACGAGTTCGCCATGGCCGCCGGGCAGGTCGTGCAGCAGGACGCGGTCCTCGTCGGGCAGGCTGTCCCAGAGCTCGCTGTGCTGCAGCAAGAGTCGGGTGGCGTGGTCGGCGGCGGTCGCCGGCGTAACCCGCGGACCGGCGGGGCGAGGCTCGGCATCGCGGCGCGACTTCCAGTCGCCTTTGCCTTTCCATTCCCCCTTCGGCTTCCATTCACCTTTGGGCTGCCAACGCGGCTTTTCGGCGGGTGCCGCCGTCTCCTTGGTGGCACCCGCGGCAGGTGCGGGTGCGCCCAGCCACAGCGCTTGCAGCTCGGCCTCGGGCAGCTGCCCCTGGCGGGCGAGTTCGCCGAGCAGTTGGCGGCGCAACAGGCCTTCCGGCAGCAAGGCCCAGAGGGGCTTGGCCTGGTTCAACATGCGGGCGCGGCCTTCGGGTGTGCCGAGGTCGCAGCCCTCGGCGGCGACCGTGATGAGCTGGCGCGACAGCGGTACGGCACCCTCGATGCAGCGTTCGAAAGCCTCCGCGCCCAGCTCGCGGACATAGGAGTCCGGGTCGTGCTCGGTGGGCAGGAACAGGAATTTGACGGCGTGGGTTTCGGTCGCGTGGGGCAGGGCGGCTTCAAGCGCCCGGCCGGCAGCGCGGCGGCCAGCGGCGTCGCCGTCAAAGCTGAAAACGACCATGTCCGTATGCCGGAAGAGCTTGTGCACATGCTCGGCCGTGCAAGCCGTGCCCAGCGTTGCAACGGCATTGCCGATGCCGTATTGAGCGAGGGCGACGACATCCATATAGCCTTCCACGACCAGGGCATGGCCGCGCTGGCGCATTGCCTGGCGGCCTTCGTAGAGGCCGTAGAGTTCGCGGCCCTTGATGAAGACGGGCGTCTCGGGCGAGTTCAGGTATTTGGGCTCGCCCTTGTCCAGCACACGGCCGCCGAAGCCGATGACCTCGCCTTGCACGTTGCGGATGGGAAACATGATGCGGTCGCGGAAGCGGTCGTAGCGCTTGGCATCCTCGCCGGGCTCGACGTCGGGCGAAATCACCAGGCCGGATTCGACGAGTTGCGGATCGTCGTACGAGGGGAAGCCGCTGGCCAGCGACCGCCAGCCTTCGGGCGCATAGCCAAGGCCGAAACGGGCCGCGATCTGGCCGGTCAGGCCGCGGCCCTTCAGGTACTGGACGGCCCGGGGCGCCTGGCGCAACTGGGCCTTGTAGAACTCCGCCGCGCGGGCCAGCACATCGGTCAGGCTCTGCTGCCTGGCTTTGTCGGCTTTGGCGCGCTCGCGCTGTTCGGGGCTGCGTTCGTCCTGCGGCACCTGCATGCCGACCTGCTGGGCCAGGTCCTCCACCGCTTCGACAAAGGTCGCGGCGGTGTGTTCCATCAGGAAGCCGATGGCATTGCCGTGCACGCCGCAGCCGAAGCAGTGGTAGGTCTGGCGGCTCGGGCTGACGATGAAGCTCGGCGACTTTTCCCCATGGAAGGGGCACAGGCCCTTGTGGTTGATGCCAGCCTTTTTCAGCTCGACATGGCGGCCCACCACGTCGACGATGTCGACGCGGGAGAGCAGGTCCTGAATAAAGCCGGGCGGGATCACCCGTTGATTTTAGAGATTGGCCTGGGACGGGCTGCGCAGCTGCGCAATCCAGTCGCTGTTGCCGAAAGTTTGCATCCAGACGGGCAGCGCCGAAGCGGGCATGGCTGCGGCAATGCCGTTGCCCTGGCCGAGGCGGCAGCCCAGGCGCAACAGCTCGCGCGCATGGGCGCGGCTCTCGACACCCTTGGCCAGCACGGCACAACCGATATTGCGCGCCAGGCCGATGACGCTCTCGACGAGCGACAGGTCCTGGGCATCGCCCAGCATGCCCTGCACATAGCTACGGTCGAGTTTGAGGGTGTCCACAGGCAGGCGCTTGAGTGAACTGAGCCGCGAGTAGCCGGCGCCGAAGTCGTCCAGCGCGATGCCAATGCCCAGGCTCAGGCAGCGCTGGATGAGGGCTTGGGTGGCGACCGTCTCGACCAGTGCGTCGGACTCCAGCACGTCCAGGTGCAGCAGATGGGCGACCTCAGGCGACTGGCGCTGGATGAGTTCCTGCAGGCGCTGCGGGAAGTCGTGGCGGCGCAGCTGCCGGGCGCCGACGTTGACGCTGACCGGCAGACCCTTACCATCGTTGACACCGGCGCGCAGCCAGGCCATCGCCTGCGCCAGGGCCTGCTCGATGACCCAGTCGCCGATCTGCACGGCCAGGCCGGTCGCCTCGACCAGCGGCAGGAAATGCGCCGGTGCGAGCAGGCCGCGCTCGGGGTGCTGCCAGCGCAGCAGGGCTTCCACACCCATGACCTGGCCGCTGCGCAGATCGATCTGCGGCTGGTAGTGCAGCAGCAGTTCATTGCTGTCCAGGGCGCGTTGGAGTCGCGCGACGGCAATCATGCCGGCCTCATCGCGCTGGTCCAGCGTCGGGTCATGGAACTGGATGCCGCCGCGGCCTGCATGCTTGGCGCGGTAGAGGGCGTGGCCGGCGTGGCGCAGCAGCGTTTCCGGGTCGGCGTCGTCCTGGGGATAGAGGGTGGCGCCCATGCTGGCGCCGATTTCAATGGCCAGGCCGTTGCCGACACGGTTCTCGCGGATGGCGACCGGCGTGGACAGCACCGCCAGTAGGCGGTCGGCGGCGCGCTGGGCCTCTTCGGGCGTCTGCACGCGCATCAGCACGGCGAACTCGTCGCCATGCAGCCGGGCCAGCTGGTCGGCGGTATCTGGCGCGGCGCCACGCGAGCCGCGCAATGTGGCTTGCAATCGGCCGCTGAGTTGAAGCAGCACGGAATCCGCGACAAGCTGGCCGTGCTCCGCATTGACGCGGGCGAAGTCGTCGAGGTCGATGAGGCCGACAACGAGCCTGAAGCCGTCGCGGTTGGCCGCGACCAGGGCCAGCTGCAGCCGCCGCATGAACTCGTCGCGGTTGGGCAGGCCGGTGGCGACGTCAAAGCGCAGGCTGCGGCGCAGCAGGTCCTGCTGGCGCAGGCTCTCGCCGAGGTCGGTCAGGCTGAGTAGCCGCCACCTCGGGCTGACGCCGTCGGGCTCCGGCACGGGGCTGAGTTTGGCCGAGAAGACGTGTCGGCCGCCGTCCTCAAGCTCGGCCTGCAACTGGCCGCTCCATGACAGGCCATCATTCAGCGCTGTCTGCAGCTCGGCGGTCTCGTGGCCACTGCGCTGCAGATTGGCGATGCTCAGCGGTGTGGCCGGCCGGCCGACGAGAGCCTCGCGCGGTGCATGCAGGATGTCGCAATAGGCTGAGTTGACCTCGACGACGCGCCACTGCGTGTCGATGACAGCCAGACCCTCGCTGGCCTGCTGGAAGAGGGTGGCCGACATGCGCTCGCGTTCCTCGGCCGTGTGGCGCCAGCTGACATCCGCCAGCGTTGCGATGAGACCACGCGCGCGGCCCTGGCGGTCGCGCAGCGGGACATGGGCCTGCAGCTCATGCCAGCGCCAGTCGCCGCCGTCGGCCGCCAGCCGCAGCGACACACCCAGTTGGTTGAGCTGCGGGTCGGCCAGCAGCTCGCGCAGCGCACGGCGCACCGGTTCGCGGTCGCGCGGGTGAGCCAGGCGTACCCAGTCCAGCGGCGCAGTGCCGGCTGCGGTGCCGTCGACGGGCGTCGTCAGGGCCTGCCAGCGCGCCGACGCATGGCGGCGACCCTCGGGCAGGCGCCACTCGGCCAGGGCCAGGCCCTGGGCATCCAGGGCGCTGCGCCAGCCGTCCCGGTCGCGCAACTGGTGGTGGCTCAGCGCGATAAGGACCAGTGGCAGCAAGGCGAAGCCAGCGCCCAAGGCATAGGAGAGCAGGGCCGGCGGCGCGCTGAGTGCCCACAGACCCAGCAGGCCGGCACCCAGCATGGCATTGGCGCGAGGCGAGGCTTGCAGGGCATGCAGACAGAGGAGCAGATGTGGCAACAGCAGCGCGGCGCCGGCCTCCGGCAGCCAGATCAGGGCCGCCTGGGCAAGAACGGCCGCTGTGGCCAGCATGCGGGCGGCCCAGCGGCCGCCGCGGCGCGGGCGTTGGGTGCTGGCCTGCAGGCAGGTACCGGCGCAGAGCAGCCCAAAGCCCCAGGCGGCCGCGAGTTCCAGCGCGCCACCAAGCGCGCCGCTTCGGGTCAGTCCCGCGGCCATCGAGGCTGCCAGTGCGAACAGGCCAGCCAGTACCGGTGCGGCCAGTCCACCCAGCAGGCCGAAAAGAAGGACTTCGCGGCGACCAGTGAGCCGGCCCGTCAGGCGCAGCCGGCGCATCAGCGTGCGATTCAAAGCGATCGCGAGCAGGGGCAGGGCCAGCGCCGTGAGCACGGGTGCCGAGATCAGCAGGTCCAGTGCTGCTGCCGGATCCGCGGGCGAGCGCGCCAGCAAGGGCAGCCCGGCGCCCAGCAGCAAGCCCGCCATGACCAGCGGCAGCACCCAGGCGCTCAGCCGCCATAGCGTCAGCAGGCCCAGAGCCGCCAGCAGCATGGGCACCAGCAGGTCCTGCGCTGGCATGGCCGCAGCGGGCTGGGGAATGCGCAGCAGAGGCGGCAGTGCATCGGCGGCGAGCCCCCAGGCGGTAACCAGGCCGCCCCCCAGGCCGGCCAGCGCGGCCAGGCCGACGCGGCGCAGACGGCGCCAGCCGCGGCGGCGGTCATGGATGCGGCGCGGGCCAGGTGGCAGGGTCGTGGAGGGCGGCGCCTGGACGCTCAGGTCTGGGGCGTGTTCGTCGGATTCCGGGTGGCCGGAATGCAGATCCATGGCCGGGGCCTCAGGCCGATACCTGGGTCAGCGCGCGCACGCAGGGCGCTGGCCAGGTGAATGGGTGGCAAAAATCCGGCATCGCCGCAATCTCGTCGCCGCCATAGCGCGACGATCCCTGGGAAAACCCCAGGCACAGGGTCGCTGGCAGCGTGACGAAAGGCATGGCGCAGTTTAGGCGGGACCTGCACCAAAAAGGAAAAGGGCCATCCCGTAGATGGATGGCCCTGGTCGGTCGCGCCAGCGGGCGCCGGCAGCGGGAATCTGTTCAAACCCCGCAGTCAAATCGCCGGCGTATGCCGGGCAATTGGCCTGCAGGAATTGCCGGTCAGACGGAGAAATCGGTCAGCTTGGCACCGCCTGCAACGGCAGCCTTGAGCCATTTGGGCTGCAGGCCCCGGCCACTCCAGGTTTCACCGGTGGCCTGGTTGCGATACTTGGCGGCCACCTTGGACACCTTGGCCGGCTTGGGCGTGCGCGTGCTGAGGTCGGCCACCGTCAGGCCATATTCGCTCATCAGGGATTTCACCTTGGCCACCGCTTCGCTGCGTTCGCGGTCCTTGGTTTGGCTGATCTGTTGATCAAGTGCCTCGCGCTGGGCCAGGAGTTCTTTCAGAGTGGACATGCTGCTATTCCTCTTGCGATTTGAGCGGGGAGACTCGCGACATTGACCGCCGCGGCCCCGGAGCCTTGGGGCCGATTGACCGCGAGTATCTCCGTAGGCGAATTAAATCCCGACGGGCAGCATAAATGCAAGAGTTTTCGTTGGTCGGTTGCGACGAGTTTCTTGCTGGTTCGGGCTATTTGCCGATTTGGCGGGGCCGGCCGGCGTTCTGCTGCGACGGCAGCCTTGCAAAACTGAAAGAGAAAAGGCCGGCGACTTGCGTCCCGGCCCTGCACATATGCGGTGATTTGCGCTTATTCGTTGGCCGGCGGCACGTAGCCGGCCACTTGTTCCGCACCGGTACCAAAGAAATTGTTGGTGGCTGCATCACCTGCGCTGCGCGCAGATGAGCATCCCCCACAGTTTTTCACCTGAGCTGCGCTCAGGCCGATGGCGGTACATAGCCCGCCACCGCTTCGGCACCTGTGCCGAAGAAAAACTGTTCAGCTTGGCGCATCAGGTATTGGCGGGCACGCTGGTCGGCGAGGTTGAGGCGGTTTTCATTGACTAGCATGGTCTGATGCTTCATCCAGGCCGCCCAAGCTTCCTTGCTGACGCTTTCCCACACCTTCTTGCCGAGTTCGGTATGAGCCGGGTAGGGCGGGAAGTCCAGCCCTTCGGCTTCCTTCTTCAGATAGGCACATTGAACGGTGCGGGGCATGGCGGACTCCTACAAACACGAGAAATGAGAAACGGCCGGCACTTTAGCGCGGCGGCCGTTTGGGCGAACCCGGCGGGGCTTAGTTGAATCGTTTGACCAGCACCAGCGAGCGCCGGTCCCAGTTGTATTTGCGCTTGCGCTCTTCGGGCAGCCATTCCGGGTCCACCTGCTGGAAACCGCGCTTGATGAACCAATGCATGGTGCGCGTCGTCAGCACGAAGATGCTGTCCAGGCCCTGGGCCTTGGCGCGCTGCTCGATTCTTTTCAACAGGCGGTCGCCGTCGCCCTGACCTTGTACTTCGGCGGAGACGGTCAGTGCGGCCATCTCGGCGGTGCGCGCCTCGACATAGGGGTAAAGGGCGGCGCAGCCGAAGATGACGCCGTCGTGCTCGATGACGGTGTAGAGCTCGGCGTCGCGCTCGATCTCGGTCCGGCTGCGCTTGACGAGGGTGCCGTCGCGCTCGAAGGGCTCGATGAGCTGGATGATGCCGGCCACGTCGTCGGCGCTGGCCTCGCGCAAGCTCTCCAGCTTCTCGTCGACGACCATGGTGCCGATGCCGTCATGGGTGTAGACCTCCTGCAGCAGCGCGCCATCCACCGCGAACGGGATGATGTGCGAGCGCTCGACGCCGGCACGGCAGGCCTCGGCGCAATGGCGCAGGTAGAAGGCGACATCGGTCGGCTGGGGCGCCGGGCCGGCCTTGGCCAGCATGCGGTCGGCGTCGGCCACGGCCAGCTCGGTATCGATGGGGCTGTCCGGGTCGTCCGGGTTCTCGGGCACGCCGTCGACCTCGCAGACGAACAGCAGCTTGTCGGCCTGTAGCGCGATGGCTGTGGACGTGGCCACGTCCTCCATCGACAGATTGAAAGCCTCGCCCGTGGGCGAGAAGCCGAAGGGCGACAGCAGCACGATGGCGCCAATGTCCATGGCGCGCTGGATGGCTGCGGCGTCGACCTTGCGCACCAGGCCTGAATGCTGGAAGTCCACGCCGTCGACGATGCCGACCGGCCGGGCGGTCAGGAAATTGCCGGAGACGACGCGCACCGTCGCATTGGCCATCGGCGTGTTGGGCAAGCCCTGGCTGAAGGCCGCCTCGATCTCGAAACGCAGCTGGCCGGCGGCCTCCTGGGCGCAATCCAGGGCCACGGCGTCGGTGATGCGGCGGCCATGGCTGAAGCGGGGCGTCTGGCCCTTGGCAGCGAGTTGCTCGTTGACCTGGGGCCGAAAGCCGTGCACCAGGACGATCTTGATGCCCATGGCATGCAGGATGGCCAGGTCCTGCACGAAGGCATTGAGCTTGCCTGCCGCGATCAGCTCGCCCGGCATGCCGACGACGAAGGTCTCGCCGCGGTAGGCATGGATATACGGCGCCACGGCGCGGAACCAGGGCACGAAGGTGTGGGGAAAGACAAGACCGGTCATGGGCCGAATTGTCGCCCGTGACGCGGGTCACTTGACGCTGTCATGTTCGGCTCCGACGATGGCCGCCCCACCACCCGGAGACCGCGATGAAGGACTATCAAGACGTCTACATGACCCCCGGCGCCTTCAGCTGGAATGAGTTGGGCACGCCCAACCCCAAGGCCGCCTGCGAGTACTACGGCAGCCTGTTTGGCTGGACCTTTGACACGATGAACATGGGCCAGGGCGATTACCACGTCATCAAGGTCGGTGACGTCGCTGTCGGTGGCGTCATGACGCCGCCGGCACCCGGCCCGGCCATGTGGGGTGCCTATGTCACGGTCGAGTCCTGCGACGCGACCGTCGAGAAGGCCAAAAGCCTCGGCGGTACGGTCTGCGCCGGCCCCTTCGACATTCCGACGATCGGCCGCATGGCCGTGTTGCAAGACCCGCAGGGCGCCGTGATCCAGGTCATCAGCTACTTCCCGCGCAGCGAATAAAGCGCTTGCGGGACAATCCCGCCGCAATGACAGCTCCGAATCCCGAGAGCCGGCCCGTGAAGCCGGCTCTCTCCATTTCATTCCCTGAATCCCTGCCGGTCTCCGCGCGGCGCGATGAGATCGCCGCGGCGATGGCCGAGCACCAGGTCGTCATCGTCTGTGGCGAGACCGGCTCCGGCAAGACCACCCAGCTGCCCAAGATCGCGCTGGCGATGGGGCGTGGGCGCATCAACGGCGGCGGCCTGATCGGCCACACCCAGCCGCGGCGCATTGCCGCCAGCAGCGTCGCCAAGCGCATCGCCGAGGAGCTGAAGACGCCGCTGGGCGACGTGGTGGGCTACAAGGTCCGCTTCCAGGACCGCCTCACCAAGACCGCATCGGTCAAGCTGATGACGGACGGCATCCTGCTGGCCGAGACGCAGAGCGACCCGCTGCTGCGCGCCTACGACACCCTCATCATCGACGAGGCCCACGAGCGCAGCCTCAACATCGACTTCCTGCTCGGCTATCTGCGTGAGCTATTGCCGCGCCGGCCCGACCTGAAGATCGTCGTCACGTCGGCCACCATTGACGCGGACCGGTTTGCGCGGCATTTCGAGTCGAGCAAAGGTCCCGCGCCGGTGCTGACGGTGTCGGGGCGACTATTCCCGGTCGAGCAGCGCTACCGGCCCTTCGAGGAAAGCCGCGAGTACGACCTGAACAACGCGATCACCGACGCGGTGGACGAACTGTGGCGCGAGGGCGGCGGCGACGTGCTGGTCTTCCTGCCCGGCGAGCGCGAGATCCGCGAGGCGGCCGAGGCGCTGCGCAAGCACCACCCGCCGGGGGTGGAGGTGCTGCCGCTGTTCGCGCGGCTGTCGCAGGCCGAGCAGGACAAGGTCTTCGAGCCGCATGGCCAGCGCCGCATCGTGCTGGCCACCAATGTGGCCGAAACCTCGCTCACAGTGCCGGGCATCCGCTACGTCATCGACCCTGGCCTGGCGCGGGTGAAGCGCTACAGCTACCGCAACAAGGTCGAGCAGTTGCTGATCGAGCCGGTCAGTCAGGCGGCTTCGAATCAGCGCGCGGGCCGCTGCGGCCGCGTGTCCAACGGCATCTGCATTCGCCTGTACAGCGAGAAGGAATTCAACGAGCGGCCCAAGTTCACCGACCCCGAGATCCTGCGCAGCAGCCTGGCCGGCGTCATTCTGCGCATGAAGGCGCTGCACCTGGGCGAGGTCGAGCGCTTCCCCTTCCTGGAGCCGCCGCGCCCTAAGGCGATTGCCGACGGCTATCAGCTGCTGGCGGAGCTGGGCGCCACCGACGACAACAACGAGCTGACACCGCTGGGCAAGGAACTGTCGCGCCTGCCGCTGGACCCGCGCGTGGGCCGCATGATCCTGGAGGCCAAGAACCGCGAGGCGCTGTCCGAGGTGCTGGTCATCGCGTCGGCGCTCAGCGGCCAGGACGTGCGCGACCGGCCGATGGAAGCCGCCCAGGCCGCGGACGAAAAGCACAAGAAGTTCGACGACGAAAAGAGCGAGTTCAGTGGCTATCTGAAGTTGTGGAAGTGGCTGGAGGAATCGAAGGGTGGCGGCACCGAGCACAAGCTCAGCAACCGCCGCCATGAGCAGCTGCTGCGCGAGAACTTCATCTCGCCGCGCCGCGTGCGCGAGTGGCGCGACGTCTACTCGCAGCTCCACACCGTCATTGCCGAGCACGGCTGGCGGCTGAACCAGAGCCCCGCCACCTACGAGCAGCTGCACCTGTCCATGCTGGCCGGGCTGCTCGGCAACATCGGCCAGAAAAGCGACGACGAGGACTGGTATCTCGGCGCGCGCGGCATCAAGTTCTACCGCCACCCTGGCGCCCACCTGAGCAAGAAGCCGGGCCGCTGGATCGTGGCCGCCGAGCTGGTCGACACCTCGCGCCTGTACGGCCGCGGCATCGCCAACATCGAGCCACAGTGGCTGCCGCCCATCGCCGGCCATCTGATCAAGACCCAGCTGCTGGAGCCGCACTGGGAGAAGAAGGCTGCCGAGGTCGTGGCGCTCGAGCGCGCGACGCTCTACGGCATCGTGCTGTACAGCAACAAGCGCGTGAACTTCGGCCGCGTGGACCCGAAGGCGGCGCGCGAGATCTTCATCCGCGAGGGCCTGGTCAATGACGACCTGCCGGATGACCTCGTGCGGCAGCTGCCCTTCCTGGCCCACAACCGACGCCAGATTGCCAAGGTCGAGGCGCTGGAGCACAAGTCGCGCCGCCAGGACGTGCTGGTCGACGACGAGCTGATCTACGCCTTCTACGACGACAAGCTGCCGGCGAACGTGTTCTCCGGCGCGACGCTGCTGAAGTGGTGGCGCGAGGCCAGCAAGAGCGACGACAAGCTGCTGCAGCTCAGCCAGGACGAGCTGATGCGCCACGAGGCGGCGGGTGTCACGAGCGAGGCCTTCCCCAAGGTCATCCGCCTGGGCGGCGTGGACTGCGCGGCGACCTATCTGCACCAGCCCGGCGACGCCCGCGATGGCCTGACGGTGACCGTGCCCATCTTTGCGCTCAACCAGGTCAGCGAGGAACGCGCCGAATGGCTGGTGCCGGGCATGCTGGCGCAAAAGGTGACGGCGCTGCTGAAGAGCCTGCACCAGAAACCGCGCGCGCGGCTGACGCCGCTGCCGGATTTCGTCGCCGAGTTCATCGAGCTGCAGCCGTTCTGCCAGGGTGGACTGGTGGACACGCTGCTCAGGGCCGTGAAGGACCGCAGCCAGATCGCCGTGCAGCGCAACGACTTCAAGCTGGAGCAATTGGCACCCCACCTGTTCATGAACTTCCGCGTCGTCGACGAGCATGGCCGCCAGCTCGGTCAGGGCCGCCAACTGGCGGCGCTAAAGGCGGAGCTGGGCGGGCAGGCGAGGTCGGCCTTCCAGGCGCTGGCGGCATTGAAGCTACCCGCCGCGGAACCTGCTCCGAAGCCGCAACCCGAACGCGGCATCCGCGCCGAGATCGTCAAGCCCGCGGCACCCGTGCGCGATGCCGCTCAGGCCTATACGGACTGGACTTTCGGCGAGCTGCCCGAGCTGCTTGAAGTCCGCAAGGGTGGCCAGACGCTGATCGGCTTCCCGGCGCTGATCGACAAGGGCGCCCACGTCGAGATCGAGGTCTTCGACGAACCCGAGGTCGCTGCCGCGAAGCACCGCGCCGGCCTGCGCCGGCTGATCGCACTGCAGCTCAAGGAACCTTTGAAGTTCCTGGAAAAGAACATTCCCGACCTGCAACGCATGTCCGTGCTCTACATGGGCCTGGGTACGGCCGAGGACCTGCGTGACCAGATCATCGGCGTGGCCCTGGACCGCGCCTTCCTGGCCGACCCTCTGCCGACCGATCCGATCAGCTTCAAGAAGCGCATTGAAGAAGGCCGCAGCCGCCTGAATCTCATTGCGCAGGAAGTGGCCCGCGCTGCGCATGCCGTGCTGCAGGAGCTGGCCAATGCGAGTCGCAAACTGAAAGACTCTCGGCCAGCCAAGGATGTCGGCGATGACATCACTGCGCAGTTGCAGCGCCTGGTGCCCAAGCGCTTTGCGCTGGACACGCCCTGGGCCCAGCTGCAGCACCTGCCGCGCTACCTGAAGGCCATCACCGCGCGCTTGGACAAGCTGCGCGCCGACCCGGACCGCGACGCCAAACTGATGAGCGAGGTCAAGCCGCTGGAGCAGCGCTACACGCGCCGCATGGCAGAGCTGAAGGGTGTTCGCGACGCGAGGCTCGACGACTTCCGCTGGCAACTGGAGGAACTGCGGGTGAGCCTGTTCGCGCAGGAACTGCGCACACCGCAACCCGTCAGCGTGAAGAGGCTGGACAAGGTTTGGTCTCAGCTGACAGGCTGAGATCGAACCTTGCGGCGCAGACTCACTTGCCGCAGGCAAGTTATGTCACAGCCACAAAGTCTGGAGTCAGCTCACAGCCTGAAGCCGGATTGCGGCGACGGCCTACGCATCAGGCGCAATGCCGGTGTAAAACGGACACGATCCGGGCCAAGATGTGAGCTGATGCACGCAAGACCTGGACTGCCAGGGAATTCCGTCGCATTTCGACGCTTGCCTGCAAGCTGGACCCTCCTGGCCTGGAGTCCAATGCAGGAACACCATCTGTTACACCCCGCCCACGTCTGCCGTGCCTGATTCCAGTTCCAGCCCCGCCGCCCCACCGCCGAAGAGCTTTGGCCGCTTTGAGCTGCGCGCGTTGCTGTCCAAGAGCGCCCGCAGCCTGATCTGGGGCGTCTTCGACCCCCGCCACGGCCAGGAGCTGATGCTCTGCATGCCGCGTGACAAGCCCAACAGCGCGGCCGCGCTGGAGCATTGGCTGCGCATGGCCCAAGGTGCCGAGCGGGTGCAGCACCCCAACCTGGCACGTCCGTTCGAGATCGGCCAGATCGAGAACTGGCCTTATGTGGCCTACGACCGCGCCCTGGGCGAGACGCTGGACGAGCGCCTCGCGCGCCAGAACGCGCCCCTGCCCATCGACGCGGCCGGCTGGATTGCCCAGTTGCTCGAAGGCCTGGCCTTCGCCCATGAGGCCGGCCACGCCCACCGCGACATCCAGACCGCCAGCCTCGTCATCGACGCCGGCGACAAGGTGCGCCTCATTGGCCTGGAAGTCGCGCAGGAGGTCTTCCCGGCCACGGTGGATTTCAACGCCGTGACGCGCCGTGCGGTGCGCGAGTCGGCCGAGGAGGACGTGCTCTGTGTCGGTCTGCTGCTCAACCGCATCCTCAGCGGCAAGCCCGTGCTGGAGGAGAACGACCTGCAGCACGTCGTGCAGCAGATGCAGCCCCTCGGGCGTGAAATGGTGCGCCTGGGCTGGGAGACGCCTCACCCTATCGCCGACCCGCTGCGCGCCATCTGCAACCGGGCGACCGAGCGCCAGTTGCGCCAGCGCTACCACCTTGCGCGCAGCTTCTGGCGTGCACTGGACGGCTGGCGCACGTCGGCGGCGCACGACAGCGGCGGCCCCGTCGCATTGCTGATGGACAAGCTGCAGCGCATCGGCCACCTGCCGACGACGATGACCGGCTTGCACCGCTTCACGGGCGGTTCAGGCCTGGAGTCTCAGCATGCCAGTGCGCTGTCCGAATTCGTGCTGAAGGACATGGCCCTGAGCCTGGAGCTGGTGCGCCGCGTGAACAACGCGCTCAGGCAGAGCGGCCACCACGGCGAAACGGTGCTGAACATGCAGCGCGCCATCCAGATGCTGGGCCTGGACGGCGTGCAGCTCGCGGCCAACGCGCTCAAGCCCTGGCCGGGGCCGCTGGCGCCGATGGCTGCCGAGATGCTGCGCCAGCTGATGGCCCGCGTCACCAAGGCTGCCCAGGTCGCGCAGGCGCTGCGCCCGGCGGGCTATGACGGTGAAGTCGTGCACCTGATCACGGTCATGCAGAACCTGGGCCGCCTGCTGCTGCAATACCACTTCCCGGATGACGCCCAGCAGATCCGCCAGCTGATGGTGCCGCCCGAGCCCACCGAAGAGCAGCCCAACCCGCCCGCGATGAGCGAGCAGGCGGCGGCCTACGCCGTGCTGGGCTGCGACCTGGACGCCATGGGCGCCGCGGTGGCGCGGCACTGGGGCCTGGGTGACGAGTTGCTGCAGATGATCCGCCGCCAGCCGCTGGACGGCGCCGTGCATCCGGCGCGCAGCGATGCCGATGCCATCCGCCTGACCTGCAGCTTTGCCAACGAACTGATCGACGCCCTCGGCCTGCCCGAGGCGCGCCGCCGCCCGGCGCTGGAAGCCGCGACGCGGCGCTATGCCAAGGCGCTGGGTGTCGGCCTGCGCGAGGTCATGGAAGCCTTGAACCCGGGCGCGCACAAGCCGCCTGCGACCGCGCCGGCCGACGATGGCGCGCCGTCGTCCTCGCTGCGCGAACGTCTGTCCGCCCGCGGCGGCTCCTGAGCTGGATTCATGGCCGACGACGACCTGCCCCCCCAACTCGGTCGCTTCCGTCTGCTGCAGCGCCTGGGCGAGGGCGCGCAGGCCACGGTCTGGCTGGCCCACGACCCGTTGCTGGACCGCGAGGTCGCCGTCAAGCTGCTGAAGGCCCAATTTGCCGATTCCAGCGAGCCCGGCACCCTCGACGAGTGGCTGCACGAGGCCCGCGCCGTCAGCCGGCTGACCCACCCGAACATCGTGCCGGTCTTCGAGGCCGACGCCCAGGGTGGGCGTTCCTATCTCGTCTTCGAATACGTGTCCGGCGGCACGCTCAGCCAGCGCCTGCGCGCCGGCCCCCGCCCGACGGCGGCCGAGGCCGTCACCCTCATGCTGGGCATCCTGGACGGCCTCACCGCAGCGCACGCCGCCGGCCTCGTGCACCGCGACCTCAAGCCCAGCAACATCCTGCTCGACGCTCGCGGGCGGCCGCGCGTGATGGACTTCGGCATCGCGGCGCGGGTTTCGACCGACACCAACGCACCGTCACGCATCGTCGGTACGCCGGGCTATATCTCACCCGAGGCCGCGCGCGGTGCGCCACCGCATCCGCAGATGGACGTGTTCGCTGCGGCCATCATGCTGGCCGAGATGCTGAGCGGCCAGCGCCTCAACCACGACCCCGATCCCTGGCGCACCATCCAGCGCGTGCAGACCACCGACCTCATGCTGCCCTCGGGCCTGGACAGCAGCGTGGATGACGCCTTGCGCGCCATCGTTCAGCGCGGCCTGGCGCGCGAGCCATCGGCGCGCTGGCCGAGTGCGGCCCTGCTGCGCGACGCACTGGCCGCCTGGCTGCGCCCTGTCGCCGAGCCCGACGCCGAGGCCCAGGACGCGCCGGTGCTGGACTTTCTGCTGCGCCGCATGCGCCACAAGAGCGATTTCCCGGCGCTGTCCGACGCCATTCAACGCATCCAGCGCCTGACGCAGTCCGAGAACGAAAGCCTGGCCAGCCTGTCCAACGAGATCCTGAAGGACGTGGCGCTGACGCAAAAGCTGCTGCGCCTGGTCAACACGGCCCAGTACCGGCACGCCGGTGGTGGCGGCATCAGCACGGTGTCGCGCGCGGTGGCCCTGATCGGCTTTGCCGGCATCCGCAACCTGGCGCTGAGCCTGGTGCTGCTGGAGCGCATGGAGAACAAGGGCCACGCCAAGCGGCTGCGCGAGGACTATCTGCGCTCGCTGATGGCGGCGTCGCTGGCGCGCGAACTCTGCCCCAACCCGCGTGAGGCCGAGGAGGCCTTTCTCGGCGCGATGTTCCATCACCTCGGCCGCTCGCTGACCGAGTTCTATTTTCCCGAAGAGGCCGACGCCGTGCGCCGCCTTGTCAGCCCGACTGAGGACGGCCAGCCCGCCATCAGCGAGGCCGCCGCGTCGGCTCAGGTGCTGGGCATGAGCTACGAGGCCCTGGGCCTGGGCGTGGCCCGGCAATGGGGCCTGCCCGACAGCCTGCAGCGCGCCATGCGCCGCCCGGTGGGCGAGGCGCCGCAGCGCCTGCTGGAAGACGGTACCGAGCGCCAGCGCTGGCTGGCCCGCGCCAGCAACGACATGGCCGACCTGATCCTGAACACGCCGCCCGAGCAGGCGCACGCCAAGCTGCGTGCCATGGCCCAGCGCCATTCGCGCGCCCTGGGGCTCAGCGCAGAAACCTTCGAGAAGGCCGCGGACACGGCGCGCCAGCACCTCGCGCAGATGACCGAGGCGCTGGAGCTGCACCTGCCCAAGGACTCGCGTGCGCAGCGCTTGCTCGCGCCGTTGACGCCCTCGGCGCACGACTCGCTGACAGCGCACGAACTCGCGCCCACCCAGGTGCTGGAGCGCACCCAGGACCAGCGCGCGGTTTCGCCCGCCGATCAGGCCACGCAGTTGTTGGCCGCCGGCGTGCAGGACATCACCGACGCCATGGTCGAGCAATTCCAGCTCAATGCCGTGCTGCGCATGATCCTGGAGACCATCTATCGCGCGCTGGGCTTTCGACGTGTCCTGTTCTGCCTGCGCGATGCGCGCGGCCAGGCCCTCACCGGGCGGCTCGGTGTGGGAGCCGATGTGGAGCGCCTTGCGCCGCTGCTGCGCATCGACCTGACGGCCCAGCCGCTGGACCTGTTCGCCGCCGTCTGCCTGAAGGGCGCCGACACGCTGATCCAGGATGCGCGTGCCGCCAACATCGCCCCGCGGCTGCCGAGCTGGTTCCGTGGCGAATTGCAGGCGCAGAGCTTCCTGCTGCTGCCGCTCATGCTGAAGGGTTCGCCCCTGGGGCTCATCTACGCCGACCACGCTCTGGCCGGCGCCGTGCAACTGGGCGAGAAGGAACTCTCCTTGCTGCGCACCCTGCGCAACCAGGCCGTGATGGCCTTCCGCCAAGCCACTGGCTGAGGCGCGTGCGGCCCTAACGCCGCTGTAGGGCAAATCCCACACCGCTTGAGGCCCCACGCTGACCGGTGCCGCACCGGCCCTCCGACTGGGGCCGGGCCCTCCGTCGCGAATACTCGTTAGGCATCCTGAGAGAACCCGAACCGGCGGGTGGCGATGCTCGAACGCCGGGTATGTCAAACAACAGGAGTTCGTATGAATCACCATTCGATGAATGGCCGAGGGGTCGTGTTGGCGGTGCTTGCCGCTGCCGCACTGGCCGCATGTGCCACGACGGGCGACGCCCCGAAGGAGCAGATGGCGGTGGCCAATTCCGCTGTCGACCAGGCCAGCGGCAATGCCGCCGAAGCACCCGCGGAGCTGTCCACGGCCCGCGACAAGTTGGCCCGTGCCAACGTCGCCATGGCCCGCAAGGACTATGTGGCGGCCCGCCATCTGGCCGATGAAGCCGCGGCCGATGCGGCCCTGGCCCAGGCGACTGCCCGCACCGCCCGCTCCAGCCGCGCGCTGGCAGAGGTGCGCGAAAGCATCCAGCAGTTGCGGGCGCAGCTGAACCGTTCCTGATTCATTGAAAGGATTGCCATGACTTCCCCTACCCGATTTGTTTCGACACTGACCGCCCTGGCCGCTGCAACCGCCCTGTTCGCGGGCTGTGCCAGCGCCCCCACCGTCACGCCCGCCCTGCAACAGGCTCGCTCCAATGTGCGCAGCGCCGAGGCTGACCCGGCCGTGCTGAAGTACGCCTCGCTGGACGCCAAGAAGGCCGCTGATTCGCTGCGCCGAGCCGAAGAGCTGAGTGCCAAGCGCGAGTCGCCCGCTGACATCGACTCCGCGGCCTATGTCGCATCGACCCAGGCACGCACGGCGATGGCCATCGGCCGCGCTGCCACGGAAGAAGAGGCCATCAAGTCCGCCGAGGCCGACCGCGAACGCGCCCGCGCCGACGCCAATGCCAACCGCGCCAACGTTGCCCAGAACCAGGCCGCCAACGCTCAGATCGCAGCCGCCAATGCCAATGCCGACGCCAACGCCGCTCGCCAGCAGGCGGCCGCCGCCAACGTGGACGCCGCCCAGGCCCAGGCCCAGGCTGCCGCACTCGCGCAGGAGCTGGCCGATCTGCAGGCCCGCCAGACCGACCGCGGCATGCTGGTCACGCTGGGCGACGTGCTGTTCGAATTCGGTCGCGCCGAGATCAAGCCTGCCGCGCAGACGTCCATCGCCAAGCTGGCCCACTACCTGACCCAGCATCCCGACCGCCGCGTGCTGATCGAGGGCTTCACCGACAGCGTCGGCAGCGACTCGGCCAACCTGACGCTGTCGCAGCGCCGCTCGCAGGCCGTGGCCGAAGCGCTGCGCGCCCAGGGTGTCGACCCGACCCGTGTCGCGACCCGCGGCTATGGCGAGGCCTACCCGGTGGCCAGCAACTCAAGCACGTCCGACCGCGCAATGAACCGCCGCGTCGAGGTTTACATCTCTAACGATAACCAGCCGGTCCGCGCGCGTGGCTGATCGCCACATTGCGCCACATCGCTGTCATCACGCATCACAGGAGATTGAGATGACCCAGTACCACAGCTCACGATGTCGCCTGGCCACCGCCTGGCTGGCCGCCGGCCTCATGGCCATTGGCGGCATCGCCCAGGCAGCGCCCCGGGCCAAGAACGTCGACCCTCAGCGCCTGCAGTACGAGCGCGAACGGGCCAACTGCATGACCGGCCAGACCAACCAGCCGCGTGACGTCTGCCTGCGCGAGGCCGGCGCGGCCTATGCCCAGGCGCGCCAGGGCAAGCTGATCTCGCCAGGCGACCGTCCTGAGCAGTGGGCGGCGAATGCGCTCAAACGCTGCCAGGCTCAGCCCACGATGGAAGATCGCGAGATGTGCGAACGCCGCGTGCGCGAAGGCCAGGTTGTGGGCAGCGTGGAGGCCGGCGGCCAGATGACGACGCTGACCGTCGAAACCCCAAAAAATCCGGGTTGATCGCCGGGTTGATCGGAACGCAATGAAGACTGGGGGAGGGTGACGAGCCTTACCCCCGGCACTGGTTGCAACGCTTAGGGCTGCTTGGTTCCCCACCTGACCCGGTTGGGCGCGCTTCCATGCGGGGAGGCCCGTCGAGCGAGATTCTAACCGGGGAGAAATTGCCGGTTGATCGAAAGGTCCATCGCGAGGGTCAGCAGGGCCAGTGCGGTGAGATAGCCCAACAGATGCAGGCGCGCCTGGCTCATGGCCCAGTGGCCGCAGATCATGTAGCCCACGAGCGCGATGAGCTTCGCGCCCAGCCACCAGTCGCGGATGGGGTGGTAGCCGATGGAACCCCACAGGCTCAGGCCCGTGACGATGAGGCAGGCATTCACGCCGAAGACGAGCACCAGCAGGCGGGCGTCCTTGGCGAAACCCTGCAGCTGTGGGTTGCCGAACTGGACCAGCAGGCCGCGCACGAAGAACAGGCCCACGCTGCACCAGGCCAGCAGCACATGCCACTGAATCATCTGCGTGTAATACCAACTCATGGAGCCCCTCGCCCGGTCTCGCCGCGCTGAACGCGGGCGACCCCGGTCGGTCCCCCGAGGGGACGGCGATGCTTGCGGCATCGAGCCGCAAGCACATCGCCATGGCGGGCCGGCTCGGGAGCGGCCCAGCGCTCGGCCCGTGGAGCGTCACACCACATATCAGCGCAGGTGTAGGTCGTCTTCGCTGAAGCGGATGTCCAGCGGCTCGATCAGCAGTTGCTTCTCGCCCGCTTCCACCGTGCCGGCCACCCAGGCCTCAATGCCGCAGTCGCGCGCCACCTGCGCAGTGCGCTCGGCGTCCTCGGCCTTGACGAAGATGGCGAAGCCCGCGCCCATGTTCAGCGTCGAATAGGCCTCGCGGTCGTCCTGCCCGGCCTGCTTCTGGATGAAGTCCAGCACCGTCGTCTTGGGCGGCACGGTGTGGATGCGGTAGGTCAACTGGCTCGGGTGGCGCAGCAGCTTGCGCCAGCCGTGGCCGGTGATGTTGGCGCAGTAGTGCGGCGCGATGCCGGCCTTCCACAGCGCTTCGGTGACGGGCGAATACAGGGCCGTCGGCGCCAGCAGGGCCTCGCCGTAGCTGACGCCCGGCTCGATCTCGGTCAGATAGCCCTGGGGCAGGCGCTCGGCCAGCTTGCGCGCCAGGCTCAGGCCATTGGCATGGATGCCGCTGGAGGCCAGCAGCACGATGGCATCGCCGGCGCCCAGCTTGTCGCCGACCGACAGGCGCTCCTTGGGGTTGATGAGGCCGGTGCAGGAGGCGGCCAGGTCGATGCGGCCGTCCTCGACGATGCCGGCCAGGGCCGGCGTCTCGCCGCCACCCCAGGCGACCTGGCAGGTGTCGCAGGCGGCCTTCCAGCCGGCCACCAGGGCCTGGGCGCGCTGGGCGTCGCCGAACCAGTCGCTGCCGCCGGCCGCCCAGTAGGCCTGCACGACCAGCGGCGTGGCGCCGACGGTGATCAGGTCGTTGACGGCCATCGCGATGGTGTCCTGGGCGATGCCGGCGAAGAAACTCTTGCCCGTCAGCTTGGCCATCTCGTCGGCCACCAGGGTCTTGGTGCCCAGGCATTCGACGATGGAGGCCAAATAGAAGGGCCCCACGTCGACGACATAGGCCGACTCGCCACGCGAGGCCTTGACCTCGGTGAAGCCATGGCCGGCCAGGTGGGAGGCCGTGGCGGCGGCGGCGCGCTGGGCTGTGATCTTCAGCGGGTCGATCAGGTCGTAGTTGACGCCGGCCTGGTCGTAGGTGAGGGGTGCTGCGGGGGAGGTCATCCCGCAATTATCGACGGAGGGCCACTCATAGAATGACCGTCATGAGTTATCAGGTCCTGGCCCGCAAATACCGTCCGCAGAGTTTCGAGCAGCTCGTCGGGCAGGAGCACGTCGTGCAGGCCCTCGCCAATGCCTTGACGCAGGGGCGCCTGCACCACGCCTATCTGTTCACCGGCACCCGCGGCGTCGGCAAGACGACGGTGTCGCGCATCCTCGCCAAGAGCCTCAATTGCACCGGGCCGGACGGCACAGGCGGCATCACGGCCCAGCCCTGCGGCGTCTGCCATGCCTGCCGGGATATCGATTCGGGTCGCTTCGTCGACTACGTCGAGCTGGACGCGGCCTCCAACCGCGGTGTCGAGGAGATCTCGCAGCTGCTCGACCAGGCCGTCTACAAGCCGGTCGTCGGGCGCTTCAAGGTCTACATGATCGACGAAGTGCACATGCTCTCGAACACTGCCTTCAACGCGATGCTGAAGACGCTGGAGGAGCCGCCCGACTACTTGAAGTTCGTGCTGGCGACGACCGATCCGCAGAAGGTGCCGGTCACCGTGCTGTCGCGCTGCCTGCAGTTCAACTTGCGGCCCATGGCGGCGGCGGACGTGCAGATGCACCTGGGCAATGTGCTGGGCGCGGAGAGCGTACCGGCCGAACCGGGCGCGCTGCGCCTGCTGTCGCGTGCGGCTCGCGGCTCGATGCGCGACGGGCTGTCGTTGACCGACCAGGCCATCGCTTTCGGCGCGGGGTCGCTGACTGAAGCCGGCGTGCGCCAGATGCTGGGCAGCGTCGACCGCGGCCATGTCGTCGCCATCGTGGATGCGCTGGCCGCGGCGAGCGGTGAGGCCGTCGTGGCCCAGGCCGATGCGCTGCGTGGCGCGGGCCTGTCGGCCGCCGGCACGCTGGAGGACCTGGCCACGCTGCTGCAGCAGATGGCCCTGGCCCAGGCCGCGCCGATGGCGCTGGACGATGCCGACACCGAAACCGCCGAGATCCGCCGCCTGGCTGCTGCCTTGCCGGCCGACGAGATCCAGCTGATGTACAGCATGGCCCTGCATGGCCGCGCCGAGCTGCATCTGGCGCCAGACGAATATGCGGGTTTGTTGATGGTGCTGCTGCGCATGCTGGCCTTCCGGCCGGCCGGCACGAGCCCCAAGCCCATCAAGGCCGCGGCCCTGGTGAGGCCGGCGGCAGTGGCCAAGGCGGTTGTCGCCGTGCCGCTGCCCAAGGTGGCGCCACCGGCGCCGGTGGCGGTGCCCAAGGTTGTCGCGCCGGTCCCGGTGGTCGCGGCGCCCGTGGTGGCCGAGCCGGCAGCCCCCAGGCTCAGCGACCGACTGCGCCCGCGCCCGGTCGAAGTCGAGGCGCAGGCCGATGACGACATGGATGGCCCGCCGCCCGACGATGCGCCGCCGCCGTGGATGGAAGCCGATGACGCGCCCGTGTCGACCGCCGCTGCCCGCGAGCCCGAGGCGCCGCGCCGCTCCGAACTGCGCGAGACACCCGAAGGCGCGCAATGGGCCGAGCGCATCGCGGCCCTCAACCTCGTCGGCATGACGGGCGAGCTGGCTCGCCAGGCTCAGGCGCTGGGCTGCGCGAGTGTCGATGGCCGCGAGGTCTGGACGCTGCGCGTCGAGCGTGAATCCCTGCGCGCGCCGGCCCTGATTGCCAAGCTCGAGTCGGCCCTCGAGGCCAGGCTCGACATCGAGGCCGGCGTGGCCGAAGACTCCATTGCCCTGCGCACGGTCGCCCGCGCCGAGGCCCAGCAGCGCGCGGCCGAGGATCTGGCTGCCCAGCATCCGATGACGCGCACACTGCTTTCCCAATTCCCGTCGGCGCGCATCCTGCCGGGCTCCGTGCAGCCGCTGACTCTCACTCCATAGACAAGGACACGATCATGATGAAAGGCCAACTCGCCGGCTTGATGAAGCAAGCCCAGGCGATGCAAGACAACCTGAAGAAGGCGCAGGACGAACTCGCCAACATCGAGGTCGAGGGCCAGAGTGGCGCCGGGCTCGTGAAGGTGCTGATGACCTGCAAGCACGAGGTTCGCCGCGTGACCATCGACCCCAGCCTGCTGGCCGATGACAAGGACATGCTGGAAGACCTCGTCGCCGCCGCCTTCAACGACGCAGCCCGCCGCGCCGAGGCGACCAGCTCCGAGAAGATGGGCAAGCTGACGCAAGGCATGCCGATGCCCCCCGGCATGAAGTTCCCGTTTTGATGGCCCACCCCCGAGGCGCTTCGCGCCTCCCCCTCAAGGGGGCGCAGCCAGTGGCCTGGCAAAGCCAGTTCCACGGCTGCCGCTTGATGAGATCGCGCCTGCGGCTGCGATCGTTTACTGACAACGTGGCTTCGATTTGAACGCACTGGATACGCTTGTTGAGGCGCTCAAGCGCCTGCCTGGCGTGGGCCAGAAGTCGGCCCAGCGCATGGCCTACCACCTGCTGCAGCATGACCGGCTGGCCATGCCGCGTCTGGCTGATGCGCTGACGGCGGCGGGCGAGCACATCAAGCATTGCGAGCGCTGCCATACCTTCAGCGAAACGCCGATCTGCAGCGTCTGCGCGGACGCCGACCGCGACGCGCGGCTGCTGTGCGTCGTCGAGACGCCGGCCGACCAGGCCGCGCTGGAGCGCACCGCGTCCTATCGCGGCTACTACTTCGTGCTGCTGGGGCGGCTGTCGCCGCTCGATGGTGTGGGCACACGCCAGATCGGCGCGGCCGAATTGCTGGCGCGGGCGAGCGAGGAAGGTGTCGAGGAAGTCATCCTCGCCACCAGCTTCACCGCCGAGGGCGAGGCCACGGCCCATGTGCTGGCCGAAGCGCTGCGGGCGCGGAGCATCAAATCGACGCGGCTTGCGCGCGGCGTGCCGGTGGGCAGTGAGCTCGAATATGTGGACCTGGGCACCATCGCTCATGCCTTGACTGATCGACGCTGAGGAAGCCCGGATGACGATTGCCCAACTCTGCCTGCTCGTCGCCTGCCTGCTGCCCCTGGGCTGCACATTCCTGGCCAAGTCCAAGGGCTTCGGCAAGCGCAGGCGTGATGGCGGTTTCGACAACAACCAGCCGCGCGAATGGCTGGCCAAGCTCGACGGCTGGCAGGCGCGGGCCAACGCGGCCCAAGCCAACAGCTGGGAGGCCCTGCCCATCTTCGTCGCCGGCCTCTTTGTCGCCCATCAGCACCAGGCCGCGCAGGGCAGCGTGGATGCGCTGGCCGTGGGATTCGTCGCTGCGCGCCTGGCCTTCATTGGCGTCTATGTGGCGGACCGCGCCTCGCTGCGCTCACTGGTGTGGGCTGCAGGCCTGGCGGCCTGCGTCGCACTGTTCCTCGTTCGCTGAAATAAGGCTCAAGGCGTGGCCGCGGCCACGACGGTGCGGCCCTTGCCGCCCTTGCCCTTGGGCTGCGCCTTGGCGGCCACCTTCACGACCTTGGCGGGCGTGGCCTTGGCCACGGCTGCCTTGGCCGGCGAATAGGCGGTGTAGACGACGACGGCCTGGCCCGGCTTGAGGCGGCCGTTGGCGACCAGCTTGTTCCACTGCGCCACCTGCTCGCTGCGCACCTTGTAGCGGGCGGCGATGGTGGCCACGGTGTCAGCCTTGCCGGCCTTGTGCGTCACGCGGCGCAGCGGCGGCGCGTCGGGCGCGAGGTTGAGCGCGGCGGTGTCGGCCAGGCGCTCGGACACGTCGGCGACGATGTGCTCGCCGCGCGGCACCAGCAGCGTGGAACCGGCCTTCACGAGCATCTTGGGCGGGATCTTGTTGATGTCGCGCAGCAGCGCTTCGCTGGTGCCGGCACGCTTGGCGGCCTCGCCCGGGCTCATGGTCTTGGGCACGACCCAGGCCGTCCAGCTCGCGAGCGGGCCGCTGTGGCGGGCCAGGTTCTCGGCGAAGGCACTGGCCTGGTCATAAGGCAGCAGCACCTGGGGCGTGGCGGCGGCCAGGATGACCGGCTTGTTCATCTGCGGGTTGAACTGCTGGAAGGTTTCCAGTGTGATGCCGGCAAGCTGGGCGGCCAGGGCCACGTCGATGTCGCGCTCGATCTTCACGCTCAGGAAATACGGGTGGTTGGCCACCACCGGCAGCGTCAGCGCATAGCGATCGGGTGCGAAGACGATGTTCTTCACCGCCTGCAGCTTGGGCACGTAGTAGCGCGTCTCGTCGGGCATCTTCAGGCTGGCGTAGTCGGTCGGCAGGCCGAGCTTTTGATTGCGCGCCACCGCCTTCTGCACATTGCCCTGGCCCCAGTTGTAGGCGGCCAGCGCCAGATGCCAGTCACCGAACTGCTTGTGCAGGCGGCCGAGGTAGTCCAGCGCCGCGCGCGTGGACGCAAGCACGTCGCGTCGGTCGTCGCGGAAGATGTTCTGCTTGAGATCGAAGTCGCGCCCGGTGGCGGGCATGAACTGCCACATGCCGGTAGCCTTGGCCGTCGACACGGCGTGCGTGACGAAGGCGCTCTCCACGAAGGGCAGCAGGGCCAGCTCGGCAGGCATGCCGCGCTTCTCGACTTCGTCCAGGATGTGGAAGAGGTAGCGGCTGCCGCGCGTCGTCATGCGCTCGACGTAGTCGGGGCGCGCGGTGTACCAGGCCTCGGCCTTGCGCACCCAGTCGTCGTCCAGGTCCTGCAGCTGGAAGCCCTTGCGCACGCGGGCCCAGAGGTCGGCGTTCACATCCGGCGCGTCGAGGTCGACCTTCTCGCCGGGGCGCAGGTTGTCCTCGAGCAGCTCGGCCGCGATGGCGCGCACCGGCGCGGGTGCCGCGAGCGTCAGCGGCGCGGGGGCAGGTTCAGCGGCAACGGGGAGTGGGGTAGGCGGGGTGTCGAGGCTGGCGGGATCGACCGGAGCGGTGGTGGCGCAGGCGGCAAGCAGGGCAGCCAAAAGGATCGGAGAAAGGCGCGCGAGCGCCTTGGGAGAGAGTCGGTGAATCAGGGTCATCGGAATCCGTTCTTCCATTCGCGCAGGGTGGCGAACACATCGACCGGGCTGGGCGCGGCCGGGAGTTTGAGGGGGGCGTGGCGGCGAGCGGCCTCACGCAGAGCGGCTTCGGTACAACGCAGGAAAGGGTTGATGCGCACCTCGTTGCCGATGCGGCCGGGCAGCGTGGGCCGGCCGGCGGTGCGTTCGGCCTGGCACCAGGCGGCATAGGTCGCCAGCGCCGCGTTGGCCGGGTCCACCTCGCGCGCAAAGCGCAGGTTGGACAGGGTGTATTCATGGGCGCAACAGACCTGGGTCTCGGACGGCAGCGCGGCCAGGGATTGCAGCGAGGCATGCATCTGCGCCGGCGTGCCTTCGAAGAGGCGGCCACAGCCGGCGCTGAAGAGGGTGTCGCCGCAGAAGAGCAGGGGGTCGCTGCCAGGGACGTCAGCAGCAAAGTAGGCGATGTGACCCGCGGTGTGGCCGGGCACGTCCATGACGGCGAACTTGAGGCCGAGCAACTCGACCGCATCGCCGCCATGCAGGCGCTGTACTGGTTCAGGCAGCTCCTCGTGGACGGGGCCGTAGATGGGGCCTTGCAGGCGCGGCCGCAGTGCGTCGACGCCACCGACGTGATCGCCATGGTGGTGGGTCAATAGAATGCCCGCCAGCGTCAGGCCCCGGGCATCCAGCGCCGCAGCCACCGGCGCGGCGTCGCCGGGGTCGACGACGAGGGCCTCGCGGCCGTTGTCCAGCAGCCAGAGGTAGTTGTCGTCGAATGCAGGAAGCGGCGTGAGCGTCAAACTGAGCGTCAATGGCGCCAACCCATGACAGATAAAGCGCCGAGTATAGATTTGACAGCCTGGCTGCAAACCCCGCCCGGGCACCATCTGCTTGCCTGGGAGCAGGCCCAGGTCGACGCAGCCGTGACCGATTTGTTCGGGTTTCACGCCTTACAACTCGGCCTGCCCGAACTGAACGGTCTGCAGACCAACCGCATGCCCCACCGCTGGCTGGCCGGTCGTGACCTGCTTTGCGATTTTGACGCGCTACCTTTCGAAAGCGCCAGCCTCGACCTCGTGCTGCTGCCGCACGCGCTGGAGCTGGCGCCAGACGCCCACGCCTTGTTGCGCGAAGTCGAGCGCGTGCTGCGGCCCGAGGGGCGGCTCATCGTATTCGGCTTGAACCCGGCCAGCCTGTGGGGGCTGCGCCAGAATCTCGGCCGCCTCAAGCGCCGCGGCGAGCCCTATCTGCCCCGTGATGGCGACTTCATCGGCTACTGGCGGCTGCGCGACTGGCTCAAGCTGCTCAGCTTTGACGTCGAGGCGGCGCGCTTCGGCATCTATCGGCCACCGCTGCGCTCCGAGGCGTGGCTGCAGCGCTGGCGCTGGGTCGACGGCATCGGCTCGCGCTGGTGGCCGGTGCTGGGTGCGGTCTATTTCATCCAGGCGGTCAAGCGCGTGCACGGCATGCGCATGATCGGCCTGGCCAAGAACTCGCGTGCAGCGGCAAAAAAGGCGCCCGCCGTTGCGCTGAACAACCACCACAAAAAAGAATGACCGAACCGACCCCCAAGCCCACCACCCTTATCAAGCGCCCGCAGGTCACCATCTACACCGACGGCGCCTGCAAGGGCAACCCCGGCCCTGGCGGCTGGGGTGCCTGGCTGAGCAGCGGCGGCCACGACAAGGAACTCTTCGGTGGCGAGCGCGAGACGACCAACAACCGCATGGAGCTGACCGCGCCCATCGAGGCCCTGGCCTCGCTCAAGCGCAGCTGCGACGTCGTCGTCTACCTGGACAGCGAATACGTGCGCAAGGGCATCACCGAATGGATCGTCAACTGGCAGCGCCGTGGCTGGAAGACGGCCGACGGCAAGCCGGTCAAGAACGCCGACCTCTGGCAGCGGCTGGACGCGCTGCGCAAGTTACACACGGTCGACTGGCGCTGGGTCAAGGGCCATGCGGGCGACCCCGGCAACGAGCGCGCGGACATGCTCGCAAACAAGGGTGTCGCCTCGCTCAGTAAAGTCCGCGCCACCTAAGACAGAAACCGCCTCATGAAGCTGCTGCCCTTGCTGTTCGCGCTGTGTGTTGCCGGCGCTGTCCAGGCCCAGACCTACACCGTGGTGTGTGCCAAGACCGCCTGCGGTCACCTCAAGGTCACCGAAACGGCCACCCGCCTCGAGACCGACTACAGCTACCGCAACAACGGCCGCGGGCCCGACCAGAAGGAGGTGCTGGAACTGGCCGCAGACGGCACTTGGGCGGCCTACCACACCGAGGGCGTCTCAACCTACGGCGCGCGCATCGACGAAAGCTTCGAGCTCAAGGACGGCCGTGCCAGCTGGCGCTCGCCCGTGGACCGCGGCGACAAGCCCGGCGTGGGCCGCGATCTCGTCTATCTGCCCGTGCAGGCCAGCCCGGCCTGGGCCGGCCGCCTGGCGCGCACCCTGCTGCAGCGCTCCGACCACCGCGCGGCCGCGTTGCCGGTGGGCCAGATCAGCATCGAGCGCGTGCAGACGCTCAAGCCGGCCGGTGCCAGCTTCGAGGTTGGCCTGTACGCCATCGACGGCCTGGACCTCGATCCCAGCTACCTCTGGCTGCGCGAGGACAACCAGGCGCTGTTCGCCCAGGTCTCGCCGGGCTGGGGCGGCACGCTGCTGCAGGGCTTCGAGGCCGAGATGGACCGGCTGTCCGACGTGCAGAAGGCTGCGCAGCTGGCGCGGCTGGAGCGCCTGGCCAAGACCCTGCCCAAGCCGCTGCCCGGCCTGACCGTCATCGAAGGCGTGCGCTGGTTCGACTCGCAGGCCGCCGCGCTGCGCGGGCCGTCCGATGTCTACCTGCTTGAGGGGCGCATCGCGGCAATAGCCAAGCCCGGCAGCCTGAAGAACGCCGAGCCGGCCCAGCGCATCAGCGGCAAGGGCCGCACGCTGCTGCCCGGCTTCATCGACATGCACGCCCACCTGGACGCCAGTGCGCTGCTGCTGAACCTGGCCGCGGGCGTGACGGCCGTGCGCGATGTCGGCAACAGCAATGCCGACCTGGCCGAACTGAAAGGCCGCATCGAGCGCGGCGAGGTGCTCGGCCCGCGCATCGCGGCCAATGGCTTCATCGAGGGCAAGAGCCCGTTCTCTTCGCAGTCCGACTTCGTGGCAGACAACCTGGACGAGGCCCTGGCCGCCATCGACTGGTACGCCGCCCACGGCTACCGCCAGCTCAAGCTCTACAACTCCATCCGCCCCGAGTGGGTCAAGCCCATGGTGACGCATGCGCGCTCGCTGGGCCTGCGCACCGGCGGCCATGTGCCGGCCTTCATGACGGCGCGCCAGGCGGTCGAGGCGGGCTACGACGAGCTGCACCACATCAACCAGGTCACGCTGAACTTCCTGGTCAGCAAGGGCGACGACACGCGCACCCTGCTGCGTTTCAACCTGCCCGGCGACAAGGCGGCCGACCTCAAGCTCAATGACCGCCGCACGCAGGACTTCCTGGCCCTGCTGAAGAAGAAGGGCACGGTCGTCGATGCGACGATGACGGCCTTCGAGGCCCAGTACACGCAGCGCCAGGGGCAGCCCAATCCCAGCTATGCGATGGTGTCCGCGAACTGGCCGGCTGTGCTGCAGCGCAGCTATCTGTCGGCCGAAGTCGACATGGACGACACCAAGGCCCGGCGCTGGGGCGCGAGCTGGAAGGTCATGATGGACCTGCTGCGCCGCATGCACGCGGCCGGCATCCCGCTGGTGGCAGGCACCGACGCGACGCCCGGCTTTGCACTGCAGCGTGAGCTGGAGCTCTACGTGCAGGCCGGCATCCCCGCCGCGCAGGCGCTGAAGATCGCGACCTGGAACGGTGCCAAATACAGCGACCGCCTGAGCGAGATTGGCAGCATCGAGCGCGGCAAGCGCGCCGACCTCGTGCTGATCGACGGCGACCCGGTGGCCGACATCCGCGCCATCCGGCGCATTGCGCTGGTCATCAAGGGCGAGCAAGCGCTGTCGCCCTCGGCCCTCTACCAATCCATGGGCATCCTGCCCTTCGTGCCCTCGGCGGAGATCATCAAGTGAAGCCGGAATTGAAGCGATTGGCCGCACTGCTGCTGGCCCTGCCGCTGATCGCACAGGCCGACACGACGCTGCGCTTCTGCGCCGCCGGCAGCCCCAAGACCTTCGACCCGGCGATGACCGACAGCGGCATCGACCATGTCGCCCACATGCCCATCTTCAGCAACCTCATCGAGGTCAAGCGCGGCACGGATCAATTGATTCCTGGCCTGGCAACGAGCTGGAGCATCAGCCCCGATGGCCTGGCCTACACCTTCGAGTTGCGCCGCGGCGTGACCTGGCATACCGCCGAAGGCTTCAAGCCGACGCGCGAGTTCAATGCCGACGACGTGATCTTCACGTTCGGCCGCCTGCTCAGCCGTGACAGCGCGTTTGCCAAGGCCTTTCCGAGCGTGTCGCCCTATGTGGCGTCCTTCGGCTGGGAGAAGCTCATCGCCAAGGTTGAGAAGCTGGGCGACCACCAGGTGCGCATCACGCTGGCCGAGCGCGACGCGTCCTTCCTGTCGGCGCTGAGCTTCGCCTTCACGATGATCCAGTCGGCCGAGCTGGGTGCCCAGCTGCTCAAGGCCGGCACGCCGCAGCGCATCACGCAGATGCCCGTCGGCACCGGCCCCTTCCAGTTCAAGAGCTTTCGCGCCGACAGTGTCATCCGCTACGTGAAGCACCAGACGTGGTGGCGCAAGGACGAGAGGCCGCGCGCCGACCAGCTCGTCTTTGCGATCACGACCGATGCCAGCGTGCGCGCCCAGCGCCTCAAGCGCGACGAATGCGACATTGCCTACCCGGTCGGCCCGGCCGAGCTGGACGAGTTGAAGAAGGACCCCGCCATCAAACTGGCGACAGCGGCCGGCATGAACATCGGCATCCTGGCCTACAACACCAAGCGCCCGGCCCTGTCCAAGGTCGAGGTGCGCCAGGCCCTGGACATGGCCATCGACAAGGCGGCCATCGTCCGCACCGTCTACGGCGACGCCGGCGTGCTGGCCAGCAGCGTCATCCCGGCCGCCAACTGGGCCCATGACGCCACGCTCAAGCCCGTGCCCTACGACCCGGCCAAGGCCCGTGCCATGTTGCAGAAGGCCGGCGTGCTGCCACTGGACATCACGCTGTGGGCCATGCCGGTGGTGCGCCCCTACAACCCCAACGGCCAGCGCATGGCGCAGATGATCCAATCCGACTGGGCCAAGGTCGGCGTCAACGCACGCATCGTCACCTATGAGTGGGGCGAATACCTGCGCCGCATCGATGCCGGCGAGCATGACGCTGCGCTCAGCGGCTGGAATGGCGACCCAGAGCCCGCCAACACGGCCGGCCAGCTCGCCTGCGGCTCGGCCAGCGGCAGCTTCTGGTGCAACCCGACCTACGACAAGCTGCTGGCCGAAGCCAGGCAAGCGTTGAAGCAGGAAGACCGCAAGGCCATCTACGCCAAGGCCCAGCGCATCGCGATGACGGAGCTGCCCTGGACACCCATCGCCCACGGGCGCTTGGCCGTGCCCGAGCGCGCAGCGGTCAAAGGCTTCATCCTGGATCTGGATGGCGGCATGTATTTCGACGGGGTTCTCCCCCGATAAGAGGAAAAGAGATGAGCATCAAGAGCGACAAATGGATCCGCCGCATGTGCCAGGAGCACGGCATGATCGAGCCCTTCGAGCCCGGCCAGGTGCGCGAGCAGGACGGCCGCAAGATCATCAGCTACGGCACCAGCAGCTACGGCTACGACATCCGCTGCGCGCCCGAGTTCAAGGTCTTCACCAACATCCACTCGACGGTGGTGGACCCGAAGAACTTCGACGAGAACAGCTTCGTCGACATCAACAAGGACGTCTGCATCATCCCGCCCAACAGCTTCGCGCTGGCGCGCACGATGGAGTACTTCCGCATCCCGCGCAATGTGCTGACGGTGTGCCTGGGCAAGAGCACCTATGCCCGCTGCGGCATCATCGTCAACGTGACGCCCTTCGAGCCCGAGTGGGAAGGCTATGTGACGCTGGAGTTCAGCAACACCACACCGCTGCCGGCCAAGATCTACGCTGGCGAGGGCTGCGCCCAGGTGCTGTTCTTCGAGAGCGACGAGGTCTGCGAGGTCAGCTACAAGGACCGCGGCGGCAAGTACCAGGGGCAGGTGGGGGTGACGTTGCCCAAGGCATGAACTTGACAGCCCCTCGTCCGGTCTCGCGCCGCTGAACGCGGGCGAACCCAGCCGATCCCCCAAGGGGACGGCGATGCTTGCGGCATTGAGCCACAAGCACATCGCCAAGGCGGGCCGGCTTGGGAGCGGCCCGGCACTCGGCCCGCAAAGGCTCACCCACCTATCACCGCCAGATATTGGACCAACCCGATCCGACCCGCCCGCATCACCCGCTTGTGATTCCAGCGAAACAAGGGCGCCAGCACCGGCGCCAGCCAGCGCAGGATGCCTGGCGGCAGGGTGACGCGCCAGACGAAGGTGACGTCGGTATGCCCGCCCGCCTCCGGCAGGGCTTGCTTCATCAGCCAGATGCCTTCCCCCGCCAGCGTGCCGCCCGCCCGGGCGCGCAGGCGCTCTTCGCGCAGCACTTCCGTCACCTCCAGCACCAGGTGCAGCCGGTAGCCCAGGCCGGTGCGGAAGGTGAGCTGCTGCTGGCGGCCCACGCCCTGGGCGTCGCCGTCGACGAGGCGTTTCACGGCGACGACCCCCGGCCACCACAGCGGCCAGTGCTCGGTCTGGGTGATGGCCTGCCAGACACGGGGGACCGGCGCATCCAGGCGCCAGTGGCTGACGAGGTCAAAAAAGGCGACTTGAGGCATGCAAAGGGGATACGCCAGGCTACCCAGGGTAGATGCCTAGGTTTACGCTGCATCCGGAATTCTTACCGCTGCGTATCAGCCTTACATGACCTCGACCGCCGCCACCCCAGCCCAGGCCCGCGCCATCCGCCGGCGCTTGCTGGAGCGCGTGGCCGACACCGACGACAGCCACCTGACCGTGCCCGCGGGCGCGGCCGGCTGGCAGCCTTTCGGCGACGGCGTGCAGATCAAGGTCTTGCATGAGAACGAGGGCATTCTGAGCTATCTGCTGCGCTTGGCGCCCGGCGCCCATCTCGAAGCCCACCGCCACCCGGTGGATGAGGAATGCCTGGTGCTGGAAGGCACGCTCAAGGTCGGCAGCCAGATCGAGGTTGGCCCCGGGGGCTACCACCTGGCCCGCGCGGGCAGCCTGCACGCCAGCATCAGCACCGAGACGGGTGCCACCATCTTTCTGCGCGGCGCCGAGCCGCATGCGGACCAACTGTTGGTTTGAGGACATCACATGACCCTGCCACACTCCACCGAAGCTGTCGACGAGCCACCCAATCCTGCGCTGCTGTTCGACGACGTCGAGCTGCATGACGCAGAGCTGGACGAGCCCTGCGCCACCGAGGCGGCCGCCGCCAAGCCCGGCTGCCCTTCGCTGGACGACGCCCAGCTTGCCGCCTGGATCGAGGGCATCGTCGACCACGACGAGCGCGCGTTGCTGGCCCTGTATGAAGCGACGCTGTCGCGCGTCTACGGTCTGGTGCTGCGGCTGGTACGCCGCAGCCAGCTGGCTGAAGAAGTGGCCGAGGAGGTGTTTTTCCAGGTCTGGCGTCAGGCGCCGCGTTTTGACCCCGAGCGCGGCCGGCCGCTGACCTGGCTGTTGGGCATGGCTCGCTCGCGCGCCATTGACGCCATCCGCCGCGAGGCGCGCTTCCAGCATGAGGAACTGGACGAAGAGAGCGTCCCTTTGTCAGCACCGGCCGCCGAATCGGGCGACGAGCTGCTGTCCGTGGCCCAGGGCCATGCCGAACTGCATCGCGCCCTGCTGCTGCTCAAGCCCCAGCCGCGCCAGCTCGTCGCGCTGGCCTTCTTCAATGGCCTGTCGCATGAGGAGATCGCCAGCCAGACCAGCCTGCCGCTGGGTACCGTCAAATCCCAGATCCGCCGCGCCTTGATCACACTGCGCGAGGCCTTGGGCGACACTGGCGCGCATGCGCTGCCGGCCTGAAGGGAGGACGCCATGACGACGCTGCCCCCTACCTCCAAATCCGCCCCCGAATCCAGCCCCGAATCCGATGCGGGTGACGACATGACGCCGTTGCTCAGTGAACCCTTTGCAAGCGCCTGGGCGGCCCCCGCGTCGCCCGGCCGCCTCGGTGAACGCCTGAGCGGCCGCCTGCAGCAATCGCTCGACGCCGAGCGCGGCATGGTCACCGTGCGCCGTCGCCGCACCGAGCCCGAGGCGCTGGCCGACGGCGTCCATCAACGCTGGCTCTACCGTGCCCCCGAGGGCCAGGCGTTGCGCCCGGGCGAACCGCGTGCGGCCCGCGTCATCGAGCTGCAGCCCGGCGCCCGCCTGGACCTGGCCGCTGCCGGCGCACGCGAATTCCTCGTCGTGCGCGGCAGCGTCGATGTGGATGGCGAGCTTCTGGGGCTGCGCGACTTCCTGCTGCTGCCCGCCGGCAATACGCCGCAGCTCGCCACCCGCGATGGCGCCCATGTCTTCGTGCGCGAGGCCGAGGGCCACGCCAGCGAGCGCACGCTGGTGCGCGACGCCGAGGCCGGCTGGCCCGAGTTCGCGCCCGGCATCCGCCGGCGCGTGCTGTGGGCGGGCGGCGGCCAGGCCGCGCTGCTCTACCGTGCCGACCCCGGCGCCAGCGTGCCCGTGCACAGCCACGGCCATGACGAGGAATGCCTGATGGTGCAGGGCGAGCTCTTCCTCGATGACGTCCTGCTGCAGCAAGGCGACTACCAACTGGCCCCCGCGGGCACCGGCCACCGCATCACCGAGACTGACACGGGCGTCATCATCTACGCGCACGGCGATCTCGACCTGCAGTTCACTTGAGCGGCATCAGCGCGGACAAGCCCGGTCTTTTCGGGCTTTATCCGGTCTTTGTTTTGCCGAGGCCCCGGCACGATGGCAGCCATCACAGCCAAGCTGTCCGAGGCCCGTCATGCTCATCCCGCTGCACCTGATCCCCATCCCCGCCGACGAACCCCGCGGCCTGGGCGACCCGGGTCATGCCTGGAGCGGCCTGAAGATCGCGCAGGGCGTCAATCTCGGCGACATCCGCGCTCTCGGCCTGACGGTGGCGGGCGCCACCAGCGGTCCGGTCAACAGCCGCGACCTGCTGCGCTTTGGTCAGCTGATGAACGATGCCGGCCTGGCCATCAACCCGACGCGCATGCTCTACGACCGCCAGTACGCCTACGAGCGCCTGGCCGACGGCCACGCCAGCGACCACCCCGGCCTGCGCGAGCTGGCGTTGGATCTGTTCGAGGCTTATCAATCCGCCGGCGAATGGATCGGTATGACGCATTGAGGGGCTGACCGTCCCCTGATCGCGGGGCTTCCCGCCAGCCGAAGCCTGCCTTTCCTCACCCCGGGGATTTGCCGCCCCCGAGTTACCCTCGCGGTTTCGTCTTTTTGCCGAACCGCTCCATGACACGTCACTCCCTTTCGCTGCTGGCCCTCGCGGCCCTGGCCGCAGCCACCGCCCATGCCGACGAAGGCATGTGGATGCCCAAGCAACTGCCGCAGATCGCCAAGAGCCTGAAGGCTGGCGGTTTGGCCATGGACCCGGCCAAGCTCAAGGATCTGACCGACTTTCCGATGGGTGCCGTGGTGTCGCTGGGTGGCTGCACGGCCAGCTTCGTGTCGCCCCAGGGCCTGGCGGTGACCAACCACCACTGCGCCTACGGCAGCATCCAGTACAACTCCAAGCCCGACCGCGACCTGCTGAAGAACGGCTTCTACGCCGCCACGCTGGCCGATGAACTGCCCGCCGCGCCCGGCAGCCGCATGTGGGTGACCGTGGACCTGAAGGATGTCAGCGCCGAGATCCTCAACGACAAGACCCGCGCCCTGACCGGCAAGGCCCGCACCGACGCCATCGAGGCGACCGAGAAGAGCCTCGTGGCCGCCTGTGAGGCCGACAAGGGCCACCGCTGCAACGTCTACGCCTTCTTCGGCGGCCTGCAGTACCAGCTGATCAAGCAGCTTGAGATCCGCGATGTGCGGCTCGTGCACGCGCCGGCCACCGGCGTGGGCCTGTTCGGCGGTGACGCCGACAACTGGGTCTGGCCGCGCCACACCGGCGACTACAGCTTCTACCGCGCCTATGTCGGCCCGGACGGCAAGCCGGCCGAGTTCAGCAAGGACAACAAGCCCTATCTGCCCAAGCATCACCTGAAGATGGCGAGCAGCCCCCTGAACGCCGGCGACTTCGTCATGGTGGCCGGCTACCCGGGCCGCACCGACCGCCACCGCCTGCCCACCGAGGTCGACTTCGCCTTCGGTTGGCAGCAGCCGACGCAGACCCGCGTGATGGGTGAGGCCATCGACCTCATCAAGGCCGAGACCGCCGGCCGCCGTGATGGCGAGATCAAGATGGCCTCGCGCATGCAGGGCCTGCAGAACTACTACAAGAACCTGCAGGGCCAGCAGCAGAGCTACGACGGCAGCGACATCCTGGCCCGCAAGAAGGCCGAGTTCGACAAGCTCAAGGCCTGGGTCAACGGCTCGCCAGAACGCAAGGCCCGCTATGGCGCCGATGTCGCCGCGGCGCAAAGCCTGCTGGCCGAGCGCGAGGCCATCACGCGCGCCGAGCTGCTGGCCAATTTCATGACGCCCGCCCTGCTGACTTCGGCCCGCCAGCTCTACCTCGTGGCGCAGGAGCGCGCCAAGCCCGATGCCGAGCGCAAGTCCGGCTACCAAGAGCGCGATCTGCCGCGCCTGCGCGCCGCCCAGCAGACGCTGGACCGCCGCTACGACGAGCAGACCGACAAGCGCCTGGCCTCGCACTTCCTGGCCCAGTATCTGGCCCAGCCGGCCAACACGCTGAACCCGGCCTGGGTGGATGCATACGGCCTCAAGGCCGGCCAGGACGAAGCCAGCATCCGCGCCCAGCTGGACAAGCTCTACGCGGGCAGCAAGCTCTCCGACACCGCTGTGCGCATGGCCTGGCTGGACAAGGACGTGGCGGCCTTCAAGGCCAGCGACGACGCCTTCATCAAGGCCGCCGTGGCGCTGTACGACGATGACCGCCGCCTCGAGAACCGCGACAAGGAGCTGGGCGGCAGGCTGCAGAAGGCCTATGCCGGCGTGCAGCAGGCCATGATCGACTACCACGCCAGCCGCGGCGAGGCCGTCTACGCCGATGCCAACAGCACGCTGCGCATCAGCTACGGCAAGGTCGAGGGCCGCAACCCCGGCACCGACGGCAGCACCTGGACGCCGTTCACGACACTGCGCGGCATCGTCGCCAAGCACAAGGGCCCCGACGAGGCCGGCGGCGAGTTCAACGCGCCCGCCGAGCAGCTCGCCGCCATCAAGGCGCGCAACTTCGGCAAGTACTACGTGAAGGGCCTGGACTCGGTGCCCGTGAACTTCCTGTCCACGCTGGACACGACCGGTGGCAACTCCGGCAGCCCGGTGCTGAACAAGAACGCCGAGCTGGTGGGCCTGCTGTTCGACGGCACGCTGGACGCGGTGATCTCGGACTGGAGCTTCGACCCCAAGATGGTCCGCAGCATCTCGCTGGATGCCCGCTACATGCTGTGGCAGATGAGCACGGTCGACAAGACGACGCGGCTGCTCGACGAGATGGGTGTGAAGTAAGCCAGCGCGTCCAATGCAAACCGGCCTCCAGGGGCCGGTTTTTCGTTTTCATGCGGACCGAGCGCCGGGCCGCTCCCTAGCCGGCCCGCGTAAAGCGATGTGCTTGCGGCTCAATGCCGCAAGCATCGGCGTCCCCGCGGGGGACCGACTGGACTCGCCCGCGTTCAGTGGGGCGAGACCAGGCGAGGGGCTTCATCACTCCTTGACGACGGCCTCGACCTGGATGCGCAGGTTCACATCCATCTTGAAGCCCCAGTCCTTGCCCGCGGTGAGGCCGAAGTCTTCGCGGTTGAACGAGCCCGAGGCGTCGGCACCACACCAGTCCCGCTTGAACATCGGGTGGGGCATGCACTTGAGCTGGTGGATGGCCAGCGTCATCGGCTTGGTCTTGCCGTTCAATGTCAGCTCGCCAACGAGCCGGGTCGGCACGCCGCCTGTCGCGCCCTCGAAGCGGCCCTTGAAGCTGGCGCTGGCCGGGCTCTTCTCCAGGTTGAAGAAATCCTTGCCCTTGGCCCAGCCGTTCATGGCTTCCAGACCGAAGTCGATGCTGGCCAGGTCCATCTGCACGTCGATGCTGCCGCTGCCATTGGCCTTGTCGAAGACGATGGTGCCCGAGTTCTTCGTCAGCTTGCCGCGCCAGAAGGACATACCCATGTGGTCGGCCTCGAAGCTGGGGTAGGTGTGCGCCGGGTCGACCACATAGGTGGCAGGCGCGGCCTGGGCCAGCGTGGCGGCGAACAAGACGGGGAGCAGGGTCAGTCGGTTCATGGGAATCTCCTGTGAAGGGTGGTGAGAGGCGCTTGCCTGACACTATGACGAAGCGGGCCGCGCGATTTCGACAGCAGCCCGCAAATTGGTTTGCCGACATGATCGCCCGTCTCCTCCTCACCCTGCTCGCGCTCGCCCTTGCTGCCTGTGCGCCCCTGAAGCCCCAGCCAACCGCCGAGAAGCGCTACAGCGCCGCAGAACTGCTGGCGTTGCGCCCGGCCGATTTCAGCTGGCCCGCCATGTCGACGGCGGGCGAACGTGCTCAGCGCGAGGCGGCCCTGGCCGACATCCGTGCCCGCATCGCCCTGCCGCCCGGCCCCGAGCGCGACGCGGCGCTGCCCAAGCTGTTTGACCTGGTGGCGCAGTACAACCTGGAGATCGACGCCGCCCGGCCGCTGCTGCTGCAGGCCCTGCCGACTCTGGCCAGCCGGGACGTGGACTACCAGCGTGCGCTGCTGACCGCGGCGCGTGCTCTGTACGCGGCCCCGAACGAAGCTGCAGTGCAGGCCGCGTTGCAGCCGCTGCTGACCCAGCTGACGGCGAGCAAGCCTTTTGCCATCGCGGCCTACACGCTGAAAGCGATGAACCCCGGCTACGCGGAATTCATCCGCGACCTCGTGCCGCGCCAGTTCCCGCAGTGGCGCGACGACCCGCGCCTGGTGGCGTTGATGGACGACGTGGCCCCGGTGCGCATGGCCCAGCCGCCGCTGGCCGACCTGCTCGCCGCGCCGCTGCGCCCGGGCCTGCCCGTCATCTACAGCCTGCAACGCCGTGGCCGTGCCGACATGGGCCTCGTGCTGGTGCGCGCTGCCGATGGCCGCTTCGTGCGTGATGCGAGCGGCCGGCTCTTCGCCCAGCCCCAGCTCGCGCTCTCGCGCAGCGGCCTGCCCGGCACCATCACGAATGGCAACACGCCGCAAGGTCTCTTCACCCTCGTTGGCGCCGGCACGGCCACCAACCCCAACATCGGCCCCACGCCCTATCTGCACAGCAAGCTGCCCATCGAGGCGACGGTGGCCGAGTTCGAGCACGCTGACCCCTCCATCGAATGGAGCGAGGCCGCCTACGAGAGCTTCCTGCCGCCGAGTTGGCGCGCCTATTCCGGCATCAAGGAAGCCTGGCTGGCCGGCCGCGCCGGGCGCGACGAGCTGCTCATCCACGGCACGACCCTCAATCCGGCCTACTACGCCGGCACGAGCTACTTTCCCGGTACGCCGCAGCAGGGCTGCATGATCTCCAACGAAGACTGGGACCCCGCCACCGGCCGCCTTCTTGCCAGCCGGCAGCTGACGCTGGCGCAGACCTATGCGGCCGCCAGCCCGCGCAATGACCTGGCGGGCTATCTCGTTGTCGTCGAGCTGGCGGGCGAGGGGGCCGTGAGCCCGACCGAGGCCGCCGCGCTGGTGCAGGCGGCCGGACGATGATGGAGACCGTATGCGAACCTGCGTGATTGCCGCCTTGGCTCTTGCTCTGGCCATGCCTTGCGCCGTGATGGCGGAGGACGCCGCTCCCAAGCTCACGCCCAGTGCCGATGGCCAAGAGCTGATCGACGCTGCCGCCGGGCTGGCGTGGTCACGCTGCGTGGAGGGCAGGCACTGGGATGGTCGACGCTGCGACGGCGAGATCAAGCTCTTCACCCATGCCGAGGCGCTGGTGTCGGCCCGCACACGCAGCGAGGCCGAAGGCCGGCTCTGGCGCGTGCCCCGCGCGCAGGAGTTCAAGCGCCTGCCCGAACACATCGGCGGCAAGCAGCAAGCCGCCGTGCTCATGCCCGATGCGCCCAGTGGCTGGTACTGGACCAGTACCGTGCGCATCGAGAGCGAAGCCGTGAACACCTACAGCTACGCCAACGTGCAGCGCGGCACGACCGAGCGGCAGGTCGACCGGCTGTCCCCTCAGACGGGTTGGGTGGTGGAGCAGCCTGGCGGCGCGGTGCGCAGCAGTCCCAAGCGCGAGAAGCAGCTGGTGCGTCTCGTGCGCACGCTGGCGCCCTGACGGGCTCCTTCAGCGGGGAACTCAGGTAGGACGTGCCCGATGTGACGTTCGCCTCGCCGGTAAAGTGGTCGCCACCACGTTTTCCCGGTTCTGCCATGTCACTGCGTAGCCTTGCGATTGCGACGATTCTTCTTGCCGCACTCGGCCTGGTCTGGCAGAAGCAGGAACAGCTTCAGGCATGGCTGGGGGCAGCGCGCGCGTCAAGCACATCGGCACCGAGCCTCGGCGAGCCGTTGGTCGCCGCCCGCCCGGCGGCCGATGCCGCTACCTCCACGTCGGCCAGGTCCCGGCCGGCAGGCTTGCGCAAATGTGTCAAAGGCCAGCAGGTTTCGTATACGAATGTCGAGTGCCCGCCCGGCCACCAGGAGCTGGCCGTGACAGCAGCGCCCGTCAACGTGCTGCCGGCCACGCCGGTCAGCAAGCCGGCCGAATCCAGCAGCGGACCGTCGTCGCTTCACAAGGCGTTGGACCTGACGCGTGACGACACGCTGAGGGAGCGGGCCATAGAACGGGCAGTCAACGGGAGCCGCTGAAGTGGAGCAGCCGCCAGCTAAAGTCTCAACATGACTAGACAAGCTACCACCCCCCGTCTGGCCGGCCACAAGCTGGTCGAGGCACTGATTGCCCAGGGCGTCGACACGGCCTTCGGCGTTCCTGGCGAGTCCTACCTCGCCGTGCTCGATGGCTTCCACGAGTACGCCGACAAGATCCGCTTCATCGCCTGCCGCCAGGAGGGCGGCGCGGCCTTCATGGCTGAGGCGCAGGGCAAGTTGACCGGCCGGCCCGGCATCTGTTTCGTGACCCGCGGGCCGGGCGCGACGAACGCCAGCATCGGCCTGCACACGGCCTTCCAGGATTCGACGCCGATGATCCTCTTCATCGGCCAGGTCGCCAGCGACCAGCGCGACCGCGAGGCCTTCCAGGAGGTCGACTACCGGCAGATGTTCGGCCCCGGCACCCTGGGCATGGCCAAGTGGGTGGGCGAGGTGCACGACGCCGAGCGCCTGCCCGAGTACGTGGCCCGTGCCTTTCACACCGCCATGCAGGGTCGCCCCGGCCCGGTCGTGCTGGTGTTGCCCGAGGACATGCTCACCCAACCCATCACGGCGCCCGTACTGCCGCCCGTGCGCCCCGCTGAAGCCGCGCCGACGCCGGCCGCCCTGGCCGAGCTGTGCGAGCGCCTGGCAGCGGCCAGGAAGCCTTTCGTTATCGCCGGCGGCGGCGGCTGGACGCCTGAGTCCACCGCCGCGCTGCAGGCCTTTGCCGAGGCGTGGGGCTTGCCGGTGGGCTGCGCATTCCGCTTCCAGGACCTGTTCGACAATCGCCACCCGCTGTATGCCGGTGACGTGGGCATCGGCATCAATGCCAGGCTGGCCGCGCGCGTGAAGGAGGCCGACCTCATCCTCGCCATCGGCCCGCGCCTGGGCGAGATGACGACCGGTGGCTACACGCTGCTGCAGGCGCCGAGGCCCGCTCAAGCGCTCATCCACATCCACGCCGGCGCCGAGGAGTTGGGCCGCGTCTACACGGCCGAGCTGCTCATCAACGCGAGCATGAGCACGGCTGCCCCGGCCCTGGCCGCGCTGGCCCCGCCCGCCAACATTCCCTGGCGTGCATGGGCCGAGGCGGCCCATGCCGACTACGAGGACAACCTCGTGCCCGTGCCGGTGGCGCCGCTGGACATGGCCGAGGTCATCCGCCTCATCGACGCCAAGCTGCCCGAGGGCACCATCTTCACCAACGGCGCCGGCAACTACAGCGGCTGGCTGCACCGCTTCCATCGCTACACGGCGCTGCACCGCGAGGGCCGAAGCCAGCTGGCACCGACCTCGGGCGCCATGGGCTATGGCGTGCCCGCCGCGGTCGCTGCCTCATTGCTGCAGCAGGACCGCTGGGTCGTCAACATCGCCGGCGACGGCGACTTCCTGATGACGGGCCAGGAACTGGCCACGGCCACCGGCTACGGCGCCAAGAAGCTGCTCGTCGTGGTCGTGGACAACGGCACCTACGGCACCATCCGCATGCACCAGGAGCGCGAGTACCCGGGCCGCGTGTCGGGCAGTGACCTCTTCAACCCCGACTTTGCCCAACTCGCCGAGGCCTTCGGCTTCGTGGCCTTCAAGGCCGAGAGCACGGAGCAGGTCGGCCCGGCATTGGATGCGGCAATAGCGGCGGGCCGGCCGGCGCTGATCCACCTGCGGCTGTCGTCCGACGTCAGCACCTCGCGCACGACGCTGACCGCCATCCGCGAAGCGGCGCTGAAGGTCGGTCACGCTTGAGCTGACATTGCACGCGGCGGTGCAAAACGGCGCGACCCAAGAAAAAACGGCGGCCCGAAGGCCGCCGTTTTGGCGTGAGCTGAAGCTCTATCAGGCGCGGCGACGGCGCACCAGGCCCAGGCCCAGCAGCGAACCGGCGACGAGTGCCAGGCTGGCCGGTTCGGGCAGCTGACGCACTTGTTCCTTGGTGCCGATCGTGAAGCTGTCGAAGGCGAAGATGTCGCCGGAGCCGACGGTCGACAGGAAGCGAATCCGGTCGAATTCTTCAGAGGCGTTGGAGGCGATCAGGCCGAAGTACAGGACGCTGCCGTCAGCGACGTTCTGCGCTGCGGTGGTGACGACTTGCGAGCCGACCACGACGCCGCCCTTGGAGAGTTCCAGCGTCAGGGTGCCGCCGAAGTCGCCCAGGTCAATGCCGTAGAAGCCGAAGGCTGCCAGGGAATTGGTGAAGTCGACTTGGAAGGGGCTGCCGCCACCGGCAGACACTTCCCAGTAGCGGGTGCCACCGGGGACAGAGTAGCGGCCAGCGCCGTTGGTGTTGCCGGCGGTGTTGGTGGCGACAGAGCCAGCGCCGTTCAGCGTGGCGGTGCCGGCAGCGCCGAAGTCCAGGGCCAGCGGCGCGCCGCCAGCACGGGTTTCGAAGTTTTCCGTGCCAACGCCGACGAGGTTGCTCTTGAAGCTGGTTTCAGCAGCCATCGAGTTCGTGGGAGCGACTTGTGCGCTGGCATTGCCGTTGTTGTCGACGCCGGTGAAGACGAGGTAGGCGTTGGCGCTGCCAGCGGCCATCAGGCCTGCGGCAAGTGCCACGGAGGTAAGGAACTTGGTCATCGAGAACTCCCTTGAGGGTTGCTGAAGATGCGGAAAAAACCGCCAGACAACCTCCGTTAGCACCACCCGTGCCAAGTTACCTAAGTCATTGTTGATACACACTAATTCCTATTCACGGGTGTGTCCGAATGAAATGACTGTCAATGTTTTCGACATAGATATTCTAGGGGGGTGGGAATAAATGATGACCTTGCGCGGGCCAGCATGCGGCCACGTCGAGCGGCGCGCGCGGGAGCGCGGCGACGACAATCCCGGCATGCCTGCCATCGACCTCCCATTGCGCGGCGAGTTCATCGAACTCGACAAATTGCTCAAAGCCACCGGCCTGGCCGACAGCGGCGGCCAGGCGCGCGCGCTGATCACGGCCGGTGAGGTCAGGGTGGACGGCCAAGTCGAGTTGCGCAAGACGGCCAAGATGCGCGCCGGCCAGCTGGTTGAGTTTGGCGGCCAGCAGGTCAGGGTGATCCACGGGCCGAGCGGCGATTGACTCGGCCGTCATGACGGTGAGGCGTTCATCGTGCGAGCGGCCGACAACGCTGCCTGCGGGTTCGCCTCGCCCCCTGAACAAATGCCCTCAGGGATTGCCCGGCGTTGACCGTCAATCCCAAAAACGAAACACTGTTCCAACTGTTCGCTGAGCCGAAACCGCAGACCGGTCACCGCCGGGTGGCCGGGGTTTCGTCAGCCGACGCAGTGCGAGGCGCCTGCTGTGCCCGCTCCCCTGTTTGACGCCCAAGCGAGCCGGTGCCGCGAGGGCCGAAGCGCCATCTCGGCCTGCCGCCGATCCCCCGTCCCCTGCCATTGCTGAAGCGCTGCGCGCCTGACCCCTGACGGGTCGGTGCCAGGCGGGCCTGCGCCTGCTTCCTTGCGAACGCTCGAGCCCAGGGGGCGGCATGCCCAACAAAGACAAAGCGCGCGCTGTACGAGCGCGCCAGGAGACATGCCATGACCCCAGTCCACCGAATCAGGGGGCTAGTGCCCCCCGTGAGCGGCAAAACGGCCGCAATCGAGGCGAAACGCGGAGCCAGGTTGGACACCTGGCGAGCAGTTTCAACGACGAGTGCGGCCGTTTTGCCGCTCACCCTTCGGGCCGAGCCGGGAAAGGGGGCAGGGCGGTGTTGCGGCTCTAGCCCAGGCTCCCAGCCTGGGCTGCAAGCCGCGCCTACCCCAGCCCCCTTTCTCGACTCGGCGGGGGGCGCTAGTCCCCTGATTCGGTGGACTCGGCCCAAGCTGGGCCTGCTGGCCTCGTCCATCTCGCTTGGCCTGTTGGCCTGCGGGGGAGGCCAGGAGAACCCCGCGAGCATCGCCTCGCCGCAGTCGAGCGAGCAGGCCTCGGCTAGCCGCCTTGATGCACCGGCAGCCAGCACTGAGACGGCAACCGCCAAGGCCCTGGCGGTGCGTGACCCGCGCCCGGTACCGCCGCCGCCCGCGCCGGTCATCGACGCCGTCAACCTGACCGACACGACCGCGCCGCTGCTCTTCGACGTCGGCACGCGCAGCTACGCGGCGCCGGTCACCATCAGCGGCCTGCACAACCCGAGCAACTATCGCGCGGCGCCCAAGCTGCCGGCCTGGCAGTTCGCCACCGTCGACCCGACCGGCGGCCAGCTGACCTTCGAGCGCGAGACGGCACCCGACACCGGCTGGCACAACCGGTCGCGCAAGGGCAGGGTGCTGGTCACCGGCGGCTCTTCGGCCGCGGCGAACCGCGTCTATACGGTGTTCAACAAGGAGCAGCTGCTGGCGGCTCTGCGCGAGGCGAAGAACGAGCCCAAGATCATCCGCATCGTCGGCCACATCGATTTCCGCTGGCGCGATGGCAACACGGTGTTCGAGGAATACACGGGCTTCCTGGACCAGAAGAACGGCGGCTCCTTCTCCATCCCGTCCAACACGACGTTGGTCGGTATCAACGACAGCAACGGCCGCCCGGCGCGCATCACCGGCACGCAACTGCTGATCGGCATCGAGGCCGCACTGGCGCCCGGCGGCGACCCCGAGGCCGATTTCAAGACCTGGGTCGCGGCGGGCAAGGACCCGGAGGCCTACCCGACCTGGACGCGCAACATCATCCTGCGCAACCTGGCCATCGACACGCCCTGGGACGTCAACCCCGAGGACAGCGACAACGCCTACATGGACGGCCTGACTGTCACGCGCGGCCAGCAGATCTGGCTCGACCACGTGACCATCAGCGATGGCGACACGCCCGATTCGCTGGCCAGCGACACGCGCCACGACGGCGCGCTGGACGTGGTGCGTGGCAGCGACTACGTGACCGTCTCCAACAGCGTCTTCAGCAAGCACCACAAGAACAGCCTGATCGGCAACGGCGACTCCGGCCGCGCCTGGAGCGACGCCGGCCGCCTGCACGTGACGCTGACCGGCAACTGGTGGAACTACGCCTACAGCCGCCTGCCGCTGGTGCGCTTCGGCCAGCTGCACATGTACAACAACCTCGTCACCGGCAGCACGACGACGAGCGACAACGACATGAAGTTCGGCTCGGGCCTGGACGCGCGCTACCAGTCCGACGTCATCAACGAGAACAACTTCTACGAGTTCACCGGCCTCAAGCCCAAGGAGGTCTGCGGCAAGCTGGCCGGCGGCAAGGACGCGATCTCGATGCGCAGCAGCGGTCATCGCTTCATCAGCGACAAGGACGACCTGGGCAAGCCGATGACCGCCGTTGTCGACATCGAGCTGCAGGGCTGCGAGGGCGTGCCGGTGGCGCAAAACTGGGTGCCGCCGTATGCCTACACGCTGCGCACGGCCGACGCCGCGCGCGGTGCCGTGCAGGCGGCGGCCGGTGCCGGCCGCGTGGGCCTGTTCGCCGCCCAGGGCCCCGTGCCCGCGCCGCTGCCCGGTTCGCCGGCGCCCAGCCCATCCCCGACGCCCAGCCCGACGCCAAGCCCCGCACCCAGCCCATCGCCCACGCCGGCGCCAGCCCCGACACCCGCGCCCAGTCCGTTGCCCAATCCGCCGCCCTTGATTCCAGGCACGGCCTGCACCGTGACCCTGCCTTGCAGCACGGGCAGCGGCGAGCAGGCCATGAGCCCGCTGGTCACCGCCATCGTGCCCGCTGCCGCCTATGTGCAGGCCACCGGCACCTACACGCTGTCCGGCGCCGGCGCCATCAACACCGGCAGCCCCTACACCTTCAACTTCAAGTACACGGCGCTGACGGGGGACTTCACCTTCACGGCCCGCGTCGTGACGCAGGGCGGCAACGCCGACTCGGCGCGTGCCGGCGTCGTCGCGGCGGACGGCATCACGGGCAGCCCCGTCTATGCCTGGACGGCGCGCTACTCGACGACCGGCGAGATCCGTGCCGCCATCAACGGCAACAACAAGTCCAACCTGGCCGGCTTTGCAGCGTCCACGCCGCCCGTCTGGGTGCGCGTGCAGCGGCGCGGCAATGCGCTGTATTCCGCCGCGTCCACCGACGGCGTGACCTGGGCCGAGAAGACCAACGTCAACGTGACGGCCGCCAGCCTCTACGTCGGCCTGGCCCTCTCATCGGGCAGCAACAGCGCGGTCGTCACGGCCGATTTCGACAACGTCAGCATCGTCGGCGGCGGCCGCTGAAAAAAGGAGACCACAACATGCGATTCCGACTTCAACCCCTGGCCGCGCTGCTGCTCGGCCTCGCCGTGGGCGCGGCCCAGGCCGGTGCGACGAACGAGGTGGCCTATGCCTCGCTCGGCGGTGCCGCCGTCACCTTCTCCGAGCTGACCGATGGCGCTGCCATCGATGGCCTGCTGAGCAGTGGCGGCATGCAGTTCGGCGAGCGTTTCGCCGGCCAGGAGCTGGCCGTGACCAAGGCGCCGCGGCCGGGCGCAGTGGCGCAGGACTGGTTCGACGACCTCAGCATCGGCGCGCCCAGCGTGGGCCTGCCGCTGCTGGCCGGCGCAGCCGGCGCCAACCTCGGCGCCTACAACTATGGTGACGCCGACGGCCTGGCCCTGTTCGGCGTCGGCCCGCAGGCCGGCGCGGCCGACGGCTTCGGCGCGATCTCGGCCCGCTTCGCCTCGCCCGTGTCGGCCCTGGGCTTGCAGCTGCGCGATGCCGACGGCGGCGCGATCACGCTGAGCCTGTATCGCACCGACGGCAGCCTCATCCAGGCCGTTGATCTGAGCGGCCGCAGCGATGGCCGCTATGCCTTCGCACGCACGGGCGGGGCGGCCGACATCGCCGGCTTCTCGCTGACCAACCGCGACAGCTACTACGGCGTGTCGCTCGACAACCTCGTGCTCGCCGCCGCCCCCGTTCCCGAGCCGGGCTCGGCCCTGCTGGCCCTGGGCGGCTTGCTGACCCTGGCCGTCGGACGCCGGCGCGCCCGCTGATTCCAACAACGACAACACAACGGAGACCATCCATGAACAAGTCCCTGACCCTGATCGCCCTGGCCGCCGCTTCCATCGGCACCGTCCAGGCTGCGGGCACTTCGCTGACCAACACCCAATTCGCCTTCACCGGCGTGAACGGCAACACGACGGTCGGCGGCTGGTCCTTCGTCAGCTTCGTCGACATCGCCGCGGGCACGACGATCTACTTCACCGACACCAACGTGCTGCAGACGACGCCGGCCGCCGGCGTGTTCTCGACGACGGCAGAGACCTTCTGGTCCTGGACGGCCAGCGCCAAGGTGAATGCAGGTACGTCGGTGGCGCTGCTGGGCACGGGCGTCAACGGCCAGTACGCGGCCAAGTCCGGCGCGGCCGGCGGCACTGCCAACGGCTTGGTCGTCAACCTGAACGGCGGCGCGTCAAACATCTCCAGCGGCGGCGACATCCTCTACGCCTTCCTGGCCGCGTCCTATGCGACGAACTACCAGGCCTCGGCCATCACCTTCCTGGGCGCACTTTCCAACCGCGGCACCTACACCTCGTCCGACAATCCCACTGCCGCGACCGGCCTTTCCGGCATCCAACTGCGCGAGTACAAGGTCGACGCCGCGACGGCGACGCGCTACACGCAGTTCACGGCGCAGGTCACGACCAACGACGCGCCTTTCAGCTCGATGGCGCAACTGAAGTCAGCCCTGGCCGTGAACGCCAACTGGACGACCGTCGCCGGGTCCAACTCGACGCCCATCGTCGCCGACGTGCTGGCCGTCACGGCTGTGCCCGAGCCCGAGAGCTACGCGTTGATGCTGGCTGGCCTGGCCGTCATGGGTGCCGTGGCGCGCCGGCGCCTGCGGGGCTGATCAGCGGTAGCGTGCGAGCACCCGCTCCACGCTGCCGTCGCTGACGAGGCGGTCCAGCACCGAGGCCAGCTCGGCGAAGGGCACACCCGAGCGCGGCGAGAAGGCGCAGCGCGCGTCGAACTGGTTGATGACCCAGGCGATGCGCACCGGCGCGTTCGGCTGCTCGCGCAGGAAGAACTGCAGCGAGGTTTTCTCCACGAGTGCATACCGCACCTTGCCCGCGGCCAGCCGCCGCAGGTTGGCCGCCATGCTGGGCACGTCGCTGCGCCTGAACCATTTGCCCAGCGCCTGCTCTGCCCGCGGATAGCTGTAGCCCTGCACCGTGCCCAGGGGCTGGCCGGCGACCTGCTCCAGCGTCTTGAGCGCCGGGGCGTCGGCATGGGCTGCGACGAGGCTGGCATCGGGAATGAGGCCGCGCGTCCAGCGGAAGTCGCCCTGCAGCCATTCCGGCAGCACGAAGCAGACGGCGTCGGCCTCGCCGGCCAGCAGCGCGGCGCTGACGCGCTTGCCCGGCAGCGGCACAAAACTGACCGGGCGGTCCAGGCCGGCTGCAATCAGCTCGCCCAGATCCTTGACCATGCCGCCGACCAGGCGCCCGTTCGCGTCGAACTCGGCGATGGGCAGGGCGTTGTTGGTGGCCGCAACGAATCGCAGCGGGGGTGGTGAAGGCAGCGGCTGCCCCGTCGCCGTGCCCGCGAGCACGGTGGCCAGCAGCAGCGCCGCCAGCCGCCTCACGGTCTGAGCAACTCCAGCAGCCGCTCCAGGCCGCCTGTGTTGATGGCAATGCGTGCCTGCTCGCGCACCTTGGGCTTGGCGTGATAGGCCACCGACAGGCCCGCCGCGCCCATCATGGGCAGGTCGTTGGCGCCGTCGCCGACGGCTATTGATTGGTCGGGCCGGCAGCCAACTGACTCGCAGCTCTGCAGCAGCATCAGGCGCTTTTGCTCGCCGTCGCAGATGTCGCCCCAGTCCTGCATGACGACGCGGCCGGTGAGGGCACCATCGACGATTTCCAGCTCGTTGCTGCGCACGAAGTCCATGCCCAGCTCGGCTGCGACGAAGCGGGTGAAGAAGGTGAAGCCGCCGGAGACGAGCACGAGCTTGAGCCCGGCCGCCTTCAACGCCGCGCACAGCTCGCGCGCACCGGGGTTGAACGTCAGCCGCTCGGCCAGCACGCGGTCCAGCACGGTCGCCGGCACGCCCACGAGCAGGGCCAGGCGGCGGCGCAGGCTGTCCTTGAAGTCGGTGATCTCGCCCCGCATCGCCGCTTCGGTGATGGCGGCGACTTCGGAGCCCTTGCCGGCCAGTGCGGCGATCTCGTCGATGCACTCGATGCTGATCAGCGTCGAATCCATGTCGAAGGCGGCAAGCTTGAAATGGGACAGCGGCGGCAGCGCGGGGCCGTCGCGCAGGACGAGGCCGTCAGAAGCGGGGGAGGTCACGGAGTCAGGATAGGGCAGGCCATCAATGGGCCGCATTATCCCGATGCGCTCATGCGCGGCGCCGGGCAAGCAAAAGCGCGAGACCGCCCAACAGCAGCGCGGCGCTGGCCGGCTCGGGCACGGGCGCCGTCTGCAGGTCGAGCTGGAAGAAGGCCTGGCTCGCCAGTGGCAGGCCGCGCATGTCGATCTGCACGCTGTGAGCGGTGAAGCTCAGCCGTGACGCGTCCAGGCCGGCGATGCCATTGCTCGTCAGCTGTACGCCGGTGATGGCGGTGCCACTGCCGAACAGGGTTTCGAAGCGGAAGTGGTTGACGGCAATGTTGTCGAAGCCGCTGCCCGGGCCGGTGTAGTCATAGCGGACGCTGCTGTCGCCGAAATCCAGGGTCTGGGTCGGCGACGTCAGCACCTGGCAGACCTGGGCGGCGCCCGGGCAGCTCAGCTCGGTGCCGGCGCCGACAAGGACGCTGTCCTGGGTGTGAAAGACGGTTGTGCCGTTGTCGAAGTCATAGCGCAGGTCCACCGTCGTGCCCTGCAGGCCGGCGGCGCTGGCCAGGGTGGGCAGCAGGACTGCAGCAACAAAAGCCAGCTTCTTCATCGTGATGCTCCGGTCGGCAGGGTGGCGCAGTCTAGGCAGGGACGCGGGCGCAGGCAGCCCCTAGCTTGAGACGGTGCAGAGACGCTGGCCGCGCAGAGTCCGCCACGTCCTCAAGCCGTGGAGTTCGCTCATGTCTCGCCTCGCCTCTGTTTCTGTCGCCGGCCTCGCGCTGGCGCTCGCCACGCATGCCGCCGCCTCAGGCCTGAGCCTGCAGGTCGGTGACTTCCATGCCGCCGACTGGAGCCTGGTCCAGATCACCGACGATGGGCCGGCGGACGCCAACATGGTCATCGACGCCAACCTGGGCAACCCGGGCTCGCATTGGGTGATCAGCTATGTCACGCCGAGCAGCCCCGGCCTGTCCAGCTCGATGAACCGGCTGGGCGCCTTCTATACGGCGCTGGCCTACGACCCGGCGCAGTTGGGCGCGCTGCAGAAGCTGGAATTCAGCGCCGACATCCGCGGGCTGTCCAGCAGCTTTGCCTTCGACACGCTTGGCAGCATCCGGCCGGCCCTGATGCAAAACGGCGTGACCTACACCGTCATCGGCAGCGACCTCGTGACTGGCAAGGCAATGATCAAGCCCGACTACCTGTCGCAGCAGTGGTCCTTCGTGGCCGCGGCGGCCGACTGGGTGCCACCGGTGGCCGGGTCCGCGCAGCGCCCCGACTTCAGCGCGGGCGCCCTGCCGATCTACGTGGGCTTCCGCTACACGCTTGGCACCAGTTGCAACAGCGTCAACGGCTGCACCGGCGGCAGCGCCTTCCTCAGCCTGGACAACTTCTCCGCCACGCTGACGCCGGTGCCCGAACCCTCGGCATGGCTGATGTTGGCGGCCGGCATCGGCTTGCTGGTATTGCGCCGCCGCCGCGCTTGACCGCGGGAAGCGCCACGGCACACTGCGCGCCATGCTCAAGCTGCTGGGAGCGCCGGCCTGGCAGGCCGATGCCGCTGAAAGTCTGCCTCTGCCCGCCACACTGCCGGGCTGCCTGCTGATCCATCTGGCCTGCCTGGGCCACTGGGTGGAGCGTGGCCAGCTTGCGGCGCTGTTCTGGCCGGATGCCGAGCGCGAACAGGCCCGGCACCATCTGCGCATCAACTTGCACCGGCTGCGCCAGCTGCTGGCCGGGTTCGGCCAGGCCGATGCCTTGGTGGCCGAGCGGCAGCGCGTCTGTCTTCAGCTGCCGCACGACCTGGCCTTGCTGGAGATGGCCTGCGCCGAGGCCGACGGCGCCGAGCTGCTGGCCCGTCCGGCCATGGCCTGGCTGCAGGGTTTCAGGTTTGCCGGCTTCGACGAGTTCTGGCGCTGGGCCGACGACCATGGCGCGCTGCTGCAACGCCGCTGGGACGAAGCCGCTCGGCGCGCTTTGCAACGCGCCGGCACCGCAGCCTGGCAGGCGCCGCTGCGTGTGCTGCTGGAGCGGGGCGGGGCGCCGCCGACCGAAACCGATCAGGCGCTGTGCGGCCGCGCTGAATGGCTGGGCCAGATCCGCCGCGAGGCCGCGCCGGCGCTGGTGCTGCTGGGCGAGGCCGGCGTGGGCAAGACCAGCGTGCTGAAGGCGGCCTTCCCCGGCGCCCCCGTGCTGCAAGGCCGCGAGGGGCTGGCGGAGATGCCTTACCGGCCCGTCGTCGAACTGCTGCTGCCGCGCCTGGACACGTTGCGCGCGCTGCTGCGCCAGCCCGAGCGCGGCCTGGCCGCCTACCGGTTGGACCTGGCGCGGCTGCTGCCCGAGCTGGCCATCGACGAGCCCCTGCCGCCGCTGGACGCCTTGAGCGCCCGCGCCCGGCTGCTGGAGGGCCTGGCGCGCGTGCTGGAGGCGCTGGGGCCGCTGTTGCTGGTCGATGACCTGCAATGGGTGGACGCGGCCAGCCTGGAGCTGCTGGCCCTGCTGAGCCACCGCGGCCGGCTGCGCTGGCGCGGCGCCGCGCGGGGCGAAGAACTGCCGGCCGAACACCGCGACTGGCTGGCCCGGCAGCAGGACCTGCGCTGCCTGGCGCTGCCGGGGCTGGCGCTGGAGGCTGTGCAGCTGCTGCTGAATCGCGCTGGCCAGAGCGCCGCCGACGCTCCCGCGCTGCTCGCGGCCAGCCACGGCAATGCCTTTGTGCTGGGTGAGCTGCTGCGGGCCCGAGCCGACGGCGCGCCCGTGTCCCCGCGCGTGCACGAGTTGCTGCTGCGGCGCTGGCAGGCCCTGAGCCCGGCAGCGCATGGCCTTGTCGGCGCGGCAGCCGTGCTGGCCCGGCCGCTGCCGCTGGCGGTGCTGGGCAGCGTGGCCGCGGTGCCCGATGCCGAATTGCTGCCCGCGGCCCGGTTGGCGCTGCAGGCCGCGCTGCTGCGCGAAGAGCCCGACGGCGCCCTGCAATGCCGGCATGACCTGGTGCGCGAAGCGGTTCTCGCGGTGCTGCCGGCCTTCGAGGCGCAGGCGCTGCGGCAACGGGCCGCATTGGCGCTGGGCGCGCGCGCGGAAGGCGCCGCCGAGCCCCTGGCCGTGGCCGCGCTGTGGCAGGGCGCCGGCGAGGCGCAGACGGCGCTGGCCTGGTTGCACCGCGGCGCGGCTCAGCAGAAGCTGCGCGGCCGCTACGACGAGGCCCAGGCGTTGTGGCAGCGCGTTGCTGCCGAGTCGCGCGAGCCGGCGCTGGCGCTGCAAGCCCGGCTCAGTCTGGCCGAATGTGCGCTACTGCATGACCTGCCTGCCGGTCGCCAAGCGCTGCAGCAGGTGCTGGAGCTGGCCGGCGCCGTGGCCGACCCGGCGCAGCGCGAGCAGATCGAGGGGCAGGCCCTGGCCGGCTTGATCGACAACGCCGTGTTCTCGGGCGACCTGGCGCATGCCGCCACGCTGGCCGAGCGCCTGCGCCCGCTGCTGCCGCGCCTGCCGCTGGCCGAGCGCTGCAATGCCTGTGAGGTGCTCATCGAGCTGGCCATGCGCGAGCCCGACATCCCGGCCGCCTGGGCGCTGCTGGGCCAGCTGCGCCAACTCGCACCGGCGCGGCCCTCGCTGCTGAGCTACGAAGGCCAGATCCACTGGTTCGGTGGCCAGGTGCGGGCCGCGCGCGATGCCTTCGAGCTGCTGCTGGAGCGCCATCCCGACTACTGTCGGGGCCTGACCATCGAGAGCGACCTGGGCGTGATGCTGCAGGCGCTGGGCGAGCTGGATCGCGCCGAACAGATGGCGCGGCGCAGCCTGCTGAGCTGGCAGGGCGTGGCGCATACCGAGACCTTGTCGCTGCTGATGCTGGGCCTCACGCTGACCAGCGCCGGCCGCTACGGCGAGGCGCGCGGCGTGCTGGACCGCGCGCTGGAGCTGGGCCGCTCGCAAGGTTCGGCCCTGTTCGAGGCCGAGGCGCTGACGCGGCGCGCGCGGTTGTACTGGCAGAGCGGCTGCCTCGATCTTGCTGAAGCCGACTTGGGCTTGGCCGAGCCCTTGCTGGCGAGCAGCCGCGACCCGCTGCGCGTGTCACACCTCGCCTGGCTGCGCGGCCTGCTGCGCGAGGCCCGCGGCCTGCCGCCCGATCCCTCTCTGGCCGAACGCTTGCGTGCGCTGCTGCCACGCAGCCAGCATCCGCTTGTGCATATCCGCCTGGCACGGCTGGAACTGCTGGCCGGCGATGCGGCTGCTGCCGCCCGCCAGGTCGCCGTCGCACGCGACGCCGGCCTGCTGGAGCCGCTGGCCGAGGGACTGCTGCTGCAGGCCGAGGGGTTGCCAGCTCGCGATGCACGGCCCTTGCTGCTGGAGGCGGTGGAGCTGGCGCAGCGCCAGGGCTTTGCCGAGCTGCTGAGCCGCGCCGATGCGGCGCTGCGCGGGCTGGCGCCGGTTCAAGGACGCTAGGGCTCAATCGGTCTTGATCGGCTGGCCCAGCAGTCGCAGCACCTCGCGCACGGCCTGGGCGCGGTCCTGCGGGCTGGAGAGCTGCTTCTCGACACGCAGCTTCTCGTTGCCCACCAGCTTGATGTTGCGGTTCTTCTGCACCAGCTCGATGACGCGCATCGGGTCGATGGGCGGGTTGGGGCGGAAGTTGATGTTGATCAGTGCCGGCGCCGCGTCGATCTTGCTGACGCCATAGGGCTTGGCCAGCACACGCAGGCGGTGGGTGTCGAAGAGGGTCTGGCCCTGCGTGGGCAGCTTGCCGAAGCGGTCGGTGATTTCCTCCAGCATGGCGTCGATCTGCTCGTTCTTCTCGGCCGTGGCCAGGCGCTTGTAGAGGGACAGCCGCACCTGCACGTCGCCGCAGTAGGCATCGGGCAGCAGTGCCGGGGCGTGCAGGTTGATCTCGGTTGTGGCCGCAAAGGGCGACAGCAGGTCGGGCTCGCGGCCGGCCTTGAGGGACCGCACGGCTTCGCTGAGCATGTCGTTGTAGAGCTGGAAGCCCACCTCCATCATGTTGCCGCTCTGGTGCTCGCCCAGCATCTCGCCGGCGCCGCGGATCTCCAGGTCGTGCATCGCCAAATAGAAGCCCGAGCCCAGTTCCTCCATGGCCTGGATGGCGTCCAGGCGCTGCAGGGCTTGCTTGGTCAGGCCCTGCATGTCCGGCACCATCAGGTAGGCATAGGCCTGGTGGTGGGACCGCCCGACGCGGCCGCGCAGCTGGTGCAGCTGGGCCAGGCCGAACTTGTCGGCACGGGCAATGATGATGGTGTTGGCGCTCGGCACGTCGATGCCGGTCTCGATGATGGTCGAGCAGAGCAACAGGTTGTGCTTGCCTGCCACGAACTCGCGCATGACGCGCTCCAGCTCGCGCTCGGGCATCTGGCCGTGGGCGATGACGATGCGCGCCTCGGGCACCAGCTCTTCGAGCTTCTGGCGCCGGTTCTCGATGGTCTCGACCTCGTTGTGCAGGAAATAGACCTGGCCGCCGCGCTTCAACTCGCGCAGCACCGCCTCGCGGATGGTGCCGCTGCTTTCGGCGCGCACAAAGGTCTTGATGGCCAGGCGGCGCTGCGGCGCGGTGGCAATGACGCTGAGGTCGCGCAGGCCTTCCAAGGCCATGCCGAGCGTGCGAGGAATCGGCGTGGCCGTCAGCGTCAGCACGTCGACCTCGGCGCGCATGGCCTTCATCGCCTCCTTGTGGCGCACGCCGAAGCGGTGTTCCTCGTCGATGACGAGCAGGCCGAGGCGGTTGAACTTGACCTCGGCGGACAGCAGCTTGTGCGTGCCCACGACGATGTCCAGCGTCCCGTCGGCAATGCCCTCCATCGCGGCCTTGATCTCCTTGGCCGAGCGGAAGCGGCTCATCTCCGCCACCTTGACCGGCCAGGCGCCAAAGCGGTCGACGATGTTCTGGTAATGCTGCTCGGCCAGCAGCGTGGTGGGCGCCAGGATGGCAACCTGCTTGCCGCCCATCACCGCGACAAAGGCCGCGCGCAGCGCCACCTCGGTCTTGCCAAAGCCCACGTCGCCGCAGACCAGGCGGTCCATGGGCTTGGGGCTGATCATGTCCTGGATGACGGCGTGGATGGCGGCACGCTGGTCGGGCGTTTCCTCGAAGCCGAAGGACGCCGCAAAGGCCTCGTAGTCGTGGCCCGAGTAGCGGAAGGCATGGCCCTCGCGAGCAGCGCGGCGGGCGTAGAGGTTGAGCAGCTCGGCGGCGGTGTCGCGCACCTGCTCGGCGGCCTTGCGCTTGGCCTTCTCCCATTGGCCCGAGCCCAGCTTGTGCAGCGGCGCTTCCTCGGCGCTCACGCCGGTGTAGCGGCCGATCAGGTGCAGCTGGGCCACCGGCACATACAGCGTCGCCTTGTCGGCGTACTCCAGGTGCAGGAACTCCGAACTGCCGTCGCCCACGTCGATGTTGACCAGGCCCTGGTAGCGGCCGATGCCGTGGTTGATGTGCACGACCGGGTCGCCCACCTTCAGCTCGGACAGGTCCTTGATCAGCGCATTGACGTCGCTGACCTGCTCCTGCTTGCGCCGCCGCCGGGTCGTCGGCATCGTCGCGAACAGTTCCGTCTCAGTGAAAAGCTGAACGGGTTGCTGCGCGTCGTTCCAAAAGAATCCCGTCGCCAGCGGCGCGGCGGTTATTGCGTATTTCTCGTCGCCGGCCAGGAACTCGGCCAGGTCCTTGACCGACGGCGGTTCGATCTTGCTGTCGCGCAGCTGCTCCAGCAGGCTCTCGCGGCGGCCTTCGCTCTCGGCCAGCAGCAGCACGCGGTGCGGCGTCGCCTTCAGGTGGGCGGCCAGGCGGGCCAGCGGTTCCTGCACGCCGCGCTCGACGCTGATGTCGGGCAGAGGCCGGGCGAAGTCCACCGGCTCGCCGCCGCGCACCGACAGCACCGCGTGCGGCTTGGTCAGGCCGAAGAAGTCCTCGGCCGTCAGGAAGATCTCTTGCGGCGGCAGCAGCGGCCGCTCGGGGTCGTGCTGCAGGAAACGGTGGCGCTCCTTGGTGTCGGTCCAGAAGCGCTGGATGGCTTCATCCACCTCGCCGTGCAGGGCCAGGCCGGCCTCGCCGCCCAGGTAGTCGAAGACCGTGGCCGTCTGGTCGAAGAACAGTGGCAGGTAGTACTCGATGCCACCTGAGGCGATCCCCTCGCCGATGTCGCGGTAGATGCGCGCTTTGCTCGGGTCGCCGTCCATCTTCTCGCGCCAGCGTTCGCGGAACTTCTTGCGCGCCACCTCGTCCATCGGGAACTCGCGGCCGGGCAGCAGGCGCACCTCGGGCACGGGGTAGAGGCTGCGCTGGCTGTCGGGGTCGAAGGTGCGGATGGAGTCGACCTCGTCACCGAACAGGTCGACGCGATAGGGCACGGCCGAGCCCATCGGGAAGAGGTCGATGAGGCCGCCGCGCACGGCGTACTCGCCAGGCTGCACGACCTGGCTGACGTGGGTGTAGCCAGCCAGCGTGAGCTGGGAGCGCAGCGAGGCCTCGTCCAGGCGCTGCTTCTGCTTGAAGTTGAAGGTGGTGCCGGCCAGGAAGCTGGGCGGCGCGAGGCGCGTCAGCGCGGTCGACGCGGGCATCAGCACCACGTCGATGCTTTTCGTTTTTTTGCTTTGCAGCAGCTCCCACAGCGTGGCCAGGCGCTCGGAGATCAGGTCCTGGTGGGGGCTGAAGCTGTCGTAGGGCAGCGTCTCCCAGTCCGGGAAGACGGCCACCTTGAGCTCGGGCGCGAAGAACTTCAGCTCGTCTTCCAGCCGCTGCGTGTCGCCCGGCTCGGCCGTGAAAATGGCGGCCATGCGCCCGGCGTCGCGCTGCTGCTGCACGAAGCGCGCGAGCAGCAGGGCGTCGGCTGAGCCGACGGGGCGAGGGTGGGTGAACTTCTTGCCCGGCGCAATGGCCGGCAGCGATGGCAGCGTCATGGAGCTCTACAAACGACAACAGCCCCGAAGCGGGGCAGGGGCCTGTTGACACCACGGCGATGGGCCGCGTTGTGACCAGAAAGGCCGCGAGCAAGGCGCAAACCGCAGCCGGGTCGGTCATCCGGCGAGGATTTGCAACGCCGCGCGCGGCCTTTCTGGCCACAACCCTCCGGGAAGGCCAGCTGCCAGGACCACTCTGCGTTGCAGCGCTTGCCCGCACATGAGTGCGGCCGGCGCGCTGCGCCTTGATTGGCCCTGGCGGCTGGCCTTCGCGGCCCATTGCCGTGGTGTTAACAGGCCCGCGATTCTAGGGAAGCCATGCCCTTTGGCTGTCAGCAGGTCTATGGCTAGCATCGCGCCACCTCGAAACTGGAGACCTCATGCGTCGTCGCCTTGCCCTGAGCCTGCTTGTCGCAAGCCTGCCCACCTGGGCCGCTCCCACCGAGAGCGAACGCTTCCACCAATGGCTGGATGCCCAGTGGGAACTGACGCTGCAGCGCCAGCCCATCCTCGCCACGTCCCTCGGCGACCCGCGCTACAACGACCGCCTCATCGACACCACGACCGCGGCCTACCGCGTCCAGGCCAAGCGCGAGTTGCAGGAGCAATTGAAGGCCCTGACCGGTTTCAGCAAGGCCAAACTGGAACCCAGGGACCGCGTCTCCTACAGCATCCTCAGGCTCGACCTGGAGCAGAACCTGGCTGGCGAGCGCTTCCCGGACTGGATGCAGCCCATCAGCCAGATCGGTGGCCTGCCCAGCTTCCTGGCGCAGATGGGCACGGGCCAATCCATCCAGCCCTTCAGGACGACCAAGGACTACGACGACTGGCTCAAGCGCCTGGCTCTGGCGGTGCCCCTGTTCGACGGCAGCATTGCCAATATGCGCGACGGCCTCAAGGCCGGCGTGACCCAGCCGCGCGCGGTCATGGAAAAGGTGCTGCCGCAGCTGACGGCCCTGGCCGTGACCGACCCCGAGAAGAGCTTGTTCTGGGGGCCGATCAAGAACTTCCCCGAGGCTGTGCCCGCCGCCGACCGCGAGCGCATTGCGGCCGAGATGCGCAAGTTGCTGTCGACGGGCGTGTTGCCCGCCTATGCCCGCCTGCTGGCCTTTGTGCGCGACGAGTACATGCCCAAGGCGCGCAAGAGCACGGGCTGGTCGGCCCTGCCCGACGGCAAGGCCTGGTATGCCCACCGTGTGCAGCAGTCCACCACGCTGAAGCTGACACCCGACCAGATCCATGCCATTGGCTTGAAGGAGGTCGCGCGCATCCTCGGCGAGATGGAGGGCGTGCGGAAGGAGGTCGGCTTTCAGGGCGACCTGAAAGGTTTTTTCAAGTACCTGCAGGACGACCCCAGGTTCTACTTCAGCAAGCCGGAGGACCTGCTCAATGGCTACCGCGAGCTGCAGAAGAAGATCAACGGCCTGACGCCCAAGCTCTTCGACATCCAACCCAAGGCCGACTACGAGGTCAAGGAGGTCGAGGCCTTCCGCGCCGAGAGCGCGGCCGGCGCGTCCTACCAGAACGGCACGACCGACGGTTCACGGCCGGGCGTGTTCTACGTCAACACCTTCAACCTGAAGGCCCAGCCCATCTTCGGCATGGAGACGCTGTCCCTGCACGAAGCCTCGCCGGGCCACCATTTCCAGATCTCCATCGCGCAGGAAGACACGACGTTGCCGGCCTTCCGCCGCTTCGGCAGCAACTACACGGCTTATGTGGAAGGCTGGGCGCTGTATTCGGAGAGCTTGGGCAAGGAGCTGGGCCTCTTCACCGACCCCTATCAGTGGTACGGCCGTCTGTCGGACGAGCAGCTGCGCGCCATGCGCCTGGTGGTGGACACGGGCCTGCATGCCAAGGGCTGGACGAGGGAGCGGGCCATTCGGTTCATGCTCGACAACTCCTCCATGGCCGAGAGCGACGTCGTCTCCGAAGTCGAGCGCTACATCGTCTGGCCCGGCCAGGCGCTGGGCTACAAGATCGGCCAGCTGGAGATCACCAAGCTGCGTGCCGAGGCGACACAGGCGCTCGGGCCGAAGTTCGACGTCAAGGGCTTCCACCGCGTCGTGCTGACCGCCGGCCAGGTGCCGCTGCCGGTGCTGCGCGAGTTGGTCATGGAGTGGGTCGCCAAGCAGCGCTGAGCGCGGCGGCGGATCTCCGCCAGCGGCGGCTGCGCGGCGTCATGCTCGGCGGAAATCCGCCGAAGTGACGGGGGCGTGCATCGCGCGCCACCCTGGCGCACGGCCACGCACGGTCTTGGCACGCAAGCTGCTCATCCTGGGGCACACAACCCAGGAGACAAGCCCCATGTCAGCGATCTTTCCCCCGGCTTCGGCCGCTGCGGCAGCGCCCGACCGCATCGAGTTCAGCCGCCTGAAGGCCATCCTCGTCGGCTCCCTCGGCAACCTCGTCGAGTGGTACGACTTCTACTGCTACGCGGCCTTCTCGCTCTACTTCTCGTCGTCCTTCTTCCCATCATCCGATCCGGTGGCCCAGTCGATGTCGACGGCGGCCATCTTCGCGTTGGGCTTCTTCATCCGGCCCGTCGGCGGCCTGCTGTTCGGCTACATCGGCGACCGCCACGGCCGGCGCCTGGCGCTGATGGCCTCGGTGCTGCTGATGTGCGGCGGCTCGCTGCTGATCGCCTGCTCGCCCACCTACGCGGCCGTCGGCGTCTGGGCACCGGCCATCCTGCTGTTCGCGCGCTTGCTGCAGGGCCTGAGCCTGGGTGGCGAGTACGGCTCCAGCGCCACCTATCTGTCGGAGATGGCGACGTCCAAGCACCGCGGCTTCTATGCCAGCTTCCAGTACGTGACGCTGATCGGTGGCCAGCTGACGGCGCTCGTCGTGCTGCTGGTGCTGCAGAACTTCGTGCTCGACGCCGCCCAGCTCAAGGCCTGGGGCTGGCGCATCCCCTTCTTCATCGGCGCGCTGCTGGCCATCGTGGCGCTGGTCATGCGGTCCGACCTGCCCGAGACCCAGGCCTTCCAGGCTGAGAAGAAGCGCAACAAGGACCGCATGGGTGGCTTCAAGCTGCTGCTGCAGCACCCGCGCGAATGCCTCATCGTCATCGGCCTGACCATGGGCGGCACGCTGGCCTTCTACGTCTACACGACCTATATGCAGAAGTTCCTGAAGCTGTCGGTGGGCCTCACCGACGCGCAGACCACGGCCGTGTCCGCCGCCAGCCTGGTGTTCGCGGCCCTGCTGCAGCCAATCTACGGCGCGCTGTCGGACCGCATCGGCCGCAAGCCGCTGCTGCTGGGCTTTGCGGTGCTGGGCACGATCTTCACGGTGCCGCTGCTGACGGCGCTGCGCCACGCCCAGGGGCCGTGGGAAGCCTTTGGCCTGATCGCGTGTGCCTGGCTCATCGTCAGCGGCTACACCTCCATCAACGCGGTCGTGAAGGCCGAGCTCTTCCCCGCTTCCATCCGCGCCACCGGTGTCGGCGTGCCCTATGCCATCGCCGTGTCGGTCTTCGGCGGCACCGCCGAGTACATCGCACTGTGGTTCAAGCAGCAGGGCATGGAGAGCGGCTTCTATTGGTACGCTACCGCGGTGATCGCCTGCTCGCTGCTCGTCTATCTGTTGATGCGTGACACGCGCCAACACTCAAGGATCGATGCCGAAGCTGCCCACCACTGACGCAAACAAGCCGGCCCGCTGGCGACGCAGTCTCGGGCTGTTGTTGCTGGTGGTGCTGGGCGGCGCAGCGGTCGCGTACGCGGCCTGGCGGCTGTCGCTGGACCTGGCGCTGGCCCAGACCCGTGACGACGCGCAGCGCCATCTGCGCTTTGTCGCGCACGAGCTGACCGGCGCGCTGGACAAGTACGAGGTCGTGCCGCAGGTGCTGGCGCGCCATCCGGCGCTGGCCGGGTTGCTGGCCGTGCCGTCATCCCAGGCACGCGCGGCGGAAGTCAACGTGTTGCTCGAAGGCGTTGCGCAAGACGCCTCCGCAGCGGCCATCTTCCTGATCGACGCGCAGGGCCTGACGCTGGCCGCCAGCAACTGGCGTGAGCCGCAGACCTTTGTCGGCCAGAACTACGCCTACCGGCCTTACTTCCGCGACGCGATGGCGCAGGGCGGCGGCCACTTCTATGCGCGCGGCTCGACGACCGGCACGCCGGGCTACTTCATCGCCCACCGGCTGTCCGGCCCCACGGCGGGCGTCGTCGTGCTGAAGGTGTCGCTCGACGAGATGGAGGCCAACTGGGCGCGCAGCGCTGGCGAGCTGATGCTGGCCGATGCGCGCGGCGTGGTTTTCCTGGCCAGCCGGCCGGAATGGAAGTACCGCACGCTGCAGCCGCTGTCCGATGCCACGCGCAAAGAGCTGCACGACACGCAGCAATACGGCGACCTGCCGCTGCCTGCGCTGGGGCGCGAGCCCTCACGCGCGGCGACCGAACTGCGCATCGAGCGCATCGCCACGGCGGCTGCCAAGCTGCGCGCCCTCGTCACCGAGCAGCCGGTGCAGGGGCGCGGCTGGACGCTGCTGTCTTTCACCGAGATCCGCGGTGCGGAGCAGATCGCCGCCGGCCGTGCCTGGGCTGCCGCCTTGGGCTGGGTATCGCTGTTGCTGACCTTGGCCTACCTGCAGCTGCGCCGCCGCCGCGCCCGTGAGCGCCTGGCCGCCCAGGGCGCACTGCGTGCCGCCTACGACAGCCTGGAGACGCGCATCGCCGAGCGCACACGCGAGCTGCAGGCGCGCGTGGACGAACTTCATCGCACCGAGCTGACGCTGCGCGCCACGCAGGACGACCTCGTGCAGGCCGGCAAGCTCGCCGTGCTGGGCCAGATGGCCGCCAGCATCACGCACGAGATCAACCAGCCGCTGGCGGCGCTGCGGGCGCTGAACGACAACGCCCGCGTCTTCCTCGAACGCGGCATGCAGGCCGATGCTGAGACCAATCTGCAGTCCATTGACAGCCTGACCCAGCGCATCGCCGCCATCGTCGGCCAGCTCAAGGGCTTTGCCCGCCGCGACGAGTTGCGCGTACACCCGGTGGTGGTGGCGGAAGCCTTTCAGGCCGCGGTGGCCCTGGTCAGCGCTGAAGCGCGCCGCCAGCGCGTCAGGCTCGATTGCCTGCCCGTGCCCGAAGGCCTGGCCGTGCTGGGCCAGCAGGTGCGCATCGAGCAGGTGCTCGTCAACCTGCTGCGCAACGGCATCGACGCCAGCGCCGAGAAGGGCGGCGGCACGGTAACGCTGCAGGCCGAGGTCGATGCCGGCCAGGCGCTGCTGCGCGTGAGCGACGACGGCTCCGGGCTGAGCGACGATGTGCAGGCGCGCCTCTTCGAGCCTTTCTTCACGACCAAGCGCCGCGGTGACGGCCTGGGGCTGGGGCTGTCCATCTCGGCTTCCATCGCCAACGCGCTGGGTGGCTCGCTGCAGGGCGGCAATCGACCCGAGGGTGGGGCGCAGTTCATCCTCAGGCTGCCCATCACACAATCGCCGCATGGCCGCGCCTGAACCTACCGATGTGCTGCTCGTCGAAGACGACGAGCAGGTGCGCCTGGCCACGGCCCAGAGCCTGCGCCTGGCCGACCTGCGGTGTCACGGCGTGGAGTCCGCCGAGGCGGCGCGCGCCTGGCTGCAGCCGGGCTTTGCTGGCATCGTCGTCTGCGATGTGCAACTGCCCGGCGACAGCGGCCTCTCATTGCTGCAGCGCCTGCGCGAGCAGGACCCCGAGCTGCCCGTCATCCTCGTCACCGGCCACGGCGACATCGGCATGGCGGTGGAAGCGATGCGCGATGGCGCTTGGGATTTCATCGAGAAACCCTTCTCGGCGGAGCATCTCGTCGAGGTCGTGCGCCGCGCGCTGGCCCAGCGCCGCCTGGTGCTGGAAAACCGGCGGCTGAAGGCCCAGCTTGCCGGCGGACCCGCCGACGGCTTGCTGGGAGCGAGTGCCGCGATGGAGCAACTGCGCACGCTGATCGCCACCCTCGGTCCGGCACGTGTAGACGTGCTCATCCATGGCGAGACCGGTGCCGGCAAGGAGGTCGTCGCCCGCGCCCTGCACGCGGCCAGTGGCGCGACCGGTCCTTTTGTCGCCATCAACTGCGGCGCCCTGCCCGAGAGTGTGTTCGAGTCCGAGATCTTCGGCGCCGAGGCCGGGGCCTACACGGGAGCGGCCAGGCGCCGCATCGGCAAGCTGGAGTTTGCTGGCGACGGCACCGTCTTCCTCGACGAGATCGAGTCCATGCCGCTGGCGCTACAGGTCAAGATGCTGCGTGTGCTGCAGGAGCGCAGCGTCGAGCGCCTGGGCGCCAACACGGCCGTGCCGCTGGCCTGCCGCGTCGTCGCCGCGACCAAGGTGGATCTGCTGGAGCTGGCGAGGGAAGGGCGCTTTCGCGAGGACCTGTTCTACCGCCTGGACGTGGCCAGCATCGCGCTGCCGCCGCTGCGCCAGCGCCGCGAGGACATCCCGCTGCTGCTGAGCCACTTCTGCGCCCAGGCTGGCGAACGCCTGCAGCGGCCGGTGCCGGCCTGGAGCGCCGCCCAGCTGGCGGCTTGGGCAGCGCGCGACTGGCCCGGCAATGTGCGCGAGCTGCGCAACTTTGCCGAGCGCTGGGTGCTGGGCCTGGTCAGCGAAGCCACACCGCCCAGGTTGCCGACGCCCAGCGAGCCCGCCGCCCTGCCGCAAGCGCCGCTGGACGAGGCGCTGGCTGCCGTCGAGCGGCAGTGGATCGTGCAGGCCTTGCAGGAGAGCGGCGGCAATATCGCCAAGGCCGGCGAACGCCTGGGCCTGGCGCGCAAGACCCTGCACGACCGCATCCGCCGCCTCGGGCTGGACGCCGACGCCTATCGCTCGAGCTGAGGCGCGCCGGCACCGCCAAGCAGTTCCGCGTCGTGCACATCAGCCCGCATGGCGATGGCGGTGCCCGCTTCGAGATGGCGCGCATCGCTTTGGGCAACTAGAAGCGGCTGGCCCTGGTCAGTCCTTGCCGCCATCCAGCAGGGCATCGCGCAGCTGCGTGTCGGCCGGCGAATCGCCGAACCAGATGCGCAGCACCAGCGTGAAGAACTCGTCGTCGCCGACCGGCTCGCCCTGGGCCTGGCCGGAGATGTAGAACTGCGTCCCCTTGCCCGGCACGAAGTCCATCGCGAAGGTGTCGCCGGGCAACAGCTTGGGCTTGCCCGAGAAGATCTCGATGAGCCGGTTCGTGGCCAGGGTGTGCCGCGTCAACTGCTGGCTGGGCGTGTTGTCGCTGATGCCACGCAGGAAGAGCCGGCCCAGGTCGGTGCCGGGCAGTTCACGCAGTGCAGTGAACTGCAGCCGCTTGGCGCCCGGCAGCGCAAACAGCTCTGCCGCCGTGCTGACATGCTTGCTCGTGTACAGGCCCATGTCGTAGGCCTTGAACACGAGGCGCACGCGCGTGCCCTTGCCATTGAGCTGCAGCGTGCTGCCGCCCAACTGGGCCGTGGGCGCGAACTTGCTGACCGTGGGCGCGGCCGTGGCTTGCAGGCACAGGGCCGTGCCGGCGATCAAAGCGGCGCCGCGGGCGCGCGCCACCAGCATCTGAAGCTGAGTCATGTCTCTCCTCCAAGTGGAATGTCTTCTCGCACCGGGCTGTCCGGTGTGGCGTCGGCATTCTGCGGGCAGGAGGTGACACCGTTGTCACCGCTGGAGGCCTCAGCCTTCGGATTTCAAGCGTGAATCCTCACGACCCGCGCCGGCCGGCCGACGGCCTCGCGGGCGCGCAATTGGCCGCACCCGCCTTCCACGTCCTGGCCGGCCGAGTCGCGCAACTTGGTCAGCACGCCGCGTGCGCTCAATTCAGCGGCGATGGCCCGGGCGCGTTCCCAACTCGGCCGCGTGAAGGGCAGGCCTTCGGCGCTGTTGAAGGGGATCATGTTCAACAGGCCATAGCGGCCCTTGAGCAGGCGCACGATGCCGTCCAGCTCCTCGGGGCCGTCGTTGACGCCATCCAGCAGCGTCCACTGGTACTGGATGGGATAGCCGCTGGATCGCGCATAGGCGTCGGCCGCCTCGACGAGTTCCTCGGGCGTGAGCCGTGGTGCGCGCGGCAGCAGCTCGGCGCGCTTGGCGGCGTCGGTCGTGTGCAGGGACAGCGCCAGGGCCGGCTTCACCTCGGCCTCGTTCAGCGCGGCGAAGGCGCGCTCATCGCCCACCGTCGAGAACACCAGCTGCTTGTGCGCGAAGCCACCCTCGCGGCCCAGCAGCGTGATCGCATCCAACACGTTGGCCAGGTTGTGCGAGGGTTCGCCCATGCCCATGAAGACGACCTTGCGCAGTTTGAGGTTCTTGCGCCGGGCCAGCACCACCTGGGCCACGATCTCGGCACTGCCGACCTGGCGGATCAGCCCGTCCACGCCCGTCATGCAGAAGCGGCAACCCACGGCGCAGCCCACCTGGCTGGACACGCAGACGCCGTCGCGTGGCAGCAGCACGGTCTCCACCGTCTGGCCGTCGCTCAGGCCCAGCAGCAGCCGGGCCGATTGGCCGTCGCCGCCGGCATGCTCGCTGCGCAGCGTGACCAGCCCGTCCAGCTCTTGCATCAGGTCCGGCAGCACCGCCATGACTGCCTTGGGCAGGAAGCCCTGCAGCGGCCGCTTACCGCCGTCCAGCGGCAGGCTGTGCACCCAATGGCGCAGCACGCGGTTTTCGTGGTCGGGGTTGGCGCCGAGCGCACGCAGGCGCTGGCGGAGGTCGGCAATCAGCATGGGAACGGAGGTGACAACAGCCCGCGATTGTCGGCGCTATGCTGGATCGACCCTTTTCACGAGGAGACACCATGGCCAAGCCCGACAACTGCGCCCCCGAAGAATGGGCCGTCCGCTGCGACCTCGCCGCCCTCTACCGGCTCGCGGCCCTGCATGGCTGGGACGACCTGATCTTCACCCACATCTCGGCCCGCGTGCCCGGCCCCGAGCATCACTTCCTCATCAACCCCTACGGGATGATGTTCGATGAGATCACCGCCAGCAGCCTCGTCAAGGTGGATCAACTCGGCGAAAAGGTCGCACCCAGCGACTACAACGTCAACCCGGCCGGCTTCATCATCCACAGCGCCGTGCATGAGGCCCGCGAGGACGCGAAGTTCGTCATGCATCTGCACACGGTGGCCGGCGTGGCGGTCAGCACGCAGCGCGAAGGCCTGCTGCCGATCTCGCAGCACAGCCTGTTTCCGCTGGCGTCGCTCAGCTATCACGACTACGAGGGCGTGGCGCTCAACCCCGATGAGAAGGCCCGCCTCGTGCGCGACCTCGGCAAGGCCTCACTGATGATGCTGCGCAACCACGGCCTGCTGACCCTGGGCCACAGCGCGGCCGACACCTTTTTGAAGATGTTCATGCTGCAGCGCGCCTGCGAGATCCAGATCGCCGCGCAGGCCGGCGGTGGCGAACTGATCCGCATCCCGCAGCAGATCCTGGCCGGCATCCGCGCCCAGAGCGACAAGGTCATGCGCGGCTCCGGGGCCGAGCTGGCCTGGCCGGGGCTGCTGCGCCGCCTGGCGCGCCAGAACCCCGGACACGACGACTGAGCCTTGGTCCCGCAGCCGGGCTGAGAATGGCGGGGATGACTGATCCCCGCTTGTTCGCCCTCGTTCCAGCCGCTGGTATTGGCGAGCGCTCAGGCGCCGCCGGCCCCAAGCAATACGTGCCCATCGCCGGTCGCCCGATGCTGGCGCACACGCTGGCTGCGCTCGCGTCCGTGCCCAGGCTGGCGCAGACGCTGGTTGTCTTGTCACCTGGCGACGATCGCTTCGAAACCGCTGTACCTGGCTACGCTGGCTGGGTTGCTCGCGTGGGTGGCGCAAGCCGCGCCGAGAGCGTGCTCGGTGGCCTGGCCGAACTGAGACGACGTGGTGCGACCGACAACGACTGGGTGCTGGTGCATGACGCCGCCCGCTGCCTGCTGCGCCCGGACTGGGTCGATGCGCTGATCGATGCCTGTGAGCACGATGCCGTCGGCGGCCTGCTCGCCCAGCCCATCGCCGATACGCTGAAGGCCGGCGACGCCGACGGACGCGTCACGGCCACCGTCGACCGCCGCGACAAATGGGCTGCGCAGACGCCGCAGATGTTCCGCCTTGGACTTGTCGAGCGCGCGCTGACGGCGATGGGTGCGGCTGCGACGGACGAGGCCAGCGCCGTCGAAGCCATGGGCTTGGCGCCGCGCCTGGTGCGCGCGTCGATGGCCAACTTCAAGGTGACCTGGCCCGAGGACTTCGAGTTCGCCGAGCGCTGCCTCAGAGTCTGAGTTCCAGATCCTCGCCGCTGAGGAAGTCCCCATTGGCCGGCACGTCCAGCCCGCGTTCCAGCTTGCCCTTGAGCTTGAGCTTGGTCGCCTGTTCGGGCGCAATGCGCAGCCGCAGTGCGCCGGGCGTGACCTGGTGGAAGAGGTAGTAGCCGTCGGCCGAACTGGTGGTCGTGGCGATGACCTCGTCCTTGCCGTTGACCAGTTCCACTTGGGCGTCGCCGATGCCGCGTTTCTTGCCGCCGGTTTCGACCAGATAGATGGTGCCTTCGACCTCGGAGCTCAGCACGACCGGGAACTCCAGTTGCTCCACACGCCCGGGCCGCGGCAGCACGCGCACGCCGGGTGTCAGCGGCTTCCACTGCGGGTCCTCGAGCGTGGCGGGGTCGAGCGCGATGTCGGCATAACGGCCTGGCGCCAGGCGGTTCAGCAGCGCGACGCCGCCGGTGTCGGTCAGTCGCGGGTGGCGGCCGCCGCCGTTGAGCAGGAAGCCGGCATTGGCCACGAAGTCCTCGCCGGGGTCGCGGATGCCGTTCATGTTGCGGTCGACAAAAGCGCGTGCCGACACGGCGCCGCTGCCGGCAAGCGGCTGGCCATCGAGCTGCCAGCGACCGCTGCGCGGGTCGCGGTCCAGCGCCACAAAGAGCTGCAGGCCCATGGCCAGTTCATGCTGGCTGGAATAACTCGCGCTGACGGCCAAGCCGAAGCTGCCGAGGTTCTTGGCCAGGCCGCCCGACACCAGCGTCAGCCCCGAGTCCATGCTGCGCAGCAGGCCCGCATTGATCTGGTAGCCGTCGGCGAGGTTGCGGTCGGCGCTGATGGCCACGGCCTGCAGGCTGGCACCGGGCTGCAGCCGGTACATGAGCTGGGCGTTCAGGCCGACGTCGGCCACGCGTCGGCTCAGCTGCAGCGCGCCGTCGGTGGTCGTGAAATCACCGCTGCGCTGCCAGCGCAGGCTGTTGGACAGGGCCGTGCCCCACAGCATGAGCGAGGTGCGCAGGCCGAGCTGGACATTGGACGGTCCCTGGTCCAGCGCATTGCGCATGGCGTTGAAGTCGATGACCAGGCGCGGCAGGCCGCCCAGGCGCACGCCACCCTGCAGCCGCAGCTCCTGGCGCTGGCGCACGCCGCCGGCCACGTCGGCGAACTGGTCGTTGATGAAGCCGCCCTGACGCTGGGTGTGCAGCAGGTCCAGCGCGAAGCCGCCCAGGCGCGTCTTCATGCCCAGCTCACCCAGGGCGCCGCCGCCGCGCATGCCGGTGAGCTGCGAGCTGAGGATCATCGAGTCGAGATAGGCCAGCAGGCCGAGCTGGCCATAGTCCAGCGCCTCGGCGACGACGCCGGCCACCAGGCGCGGGCGGCGCACCAGGCCGACCTTGCCGGTCAGCTTTTTGCCGATGCCGATGTCGGCCTGGGCGACGCTGCGCACCGAGCCGTCGTCGGCGACCTGCGAGGCCAGCGTGTAGAACACCTCGCCGGGCTTCACGCTGGCCTGGTCGAGCAGGAAGCTCTGCTTCTCCACGCGCAACTGCCCCAGCGGACCGTGGAAGACGAGGCGGAACTCGTTGGCGCCGAAGGACAGCGGCAGGTCATCGAAGGCGTAAAGGCCGTCGGCACGCGAGGACTGGTAGCCCAGCAACTGGTCGTTGTAGTACAGCGTCACGTCCCAGCCCGGCGGCAGGTCGCCGCGCAGGCTGTGGCGGTCGAAGCTGTTCGGCTGGTCCAGCGGCCGGTTGCTGACCGACACACCATTGCCCTTGGCGCTGCCCTGCATGACGTTGCGCACGCTGGGCAAAGCCAGGTTGCCCAGGGCGACGGAGCGCGCCCGCAGCGGCCCGAGCAGGCCGGCATCGGGGTCGTTGCGGGCCAGCGTCAGGCGCAGGTCGGGCGTGGCCTTGTCGTGGGTCTTGAGTACATAGGCGGAGCCTTCCATGCCGAGCAGGTCGCTGGTGATGTAGGCCGTGTAGGCCGCCTTGTACTGGCGCGAGTTCTTGCCGCGGCGCGCGTCGGCGCCGAAGGATTGGTCGATGGAGGGCACGTCGACCAAGCCGGGTGTGGAGCGTGCATAGGGGTAGTTCGGCCGTTCGGCGGGTTGCAGGCCAGCCAGGGCCGCGGCCAGGCGCTCGCGCTCCAGCCTTTCCTGCAGCGGCAGCTTCTCGCGCGGCACGACCTTGAGCTTGAGGGTGGCGAGGTCGACCTGCAGGTCCATCGGCAGCCAGCGCGTCAGCAACTGGCGCGACACGTAGATGTCGTCGCCGACGACGCCGGCCAGGCGGGGCTCGAAGTTCTGTTCACGGCCGCCGAGGCTGACCAGGGACTCGGCCAGGTTCAGCGCAAAGCCGCGCTCGCCGGGCAGCCGGCCGTCGGCGCTGCCGCGGTCGGGCTTCACCTGGACGGCCAGCATCAGCAGGCGCGACAGCTCACCCAGCGGCAGCAGGGTCTGCGTGCCGTCCTGGTAGGCGGCCAGGCTGTCGGACACCACCTGGCCATCCAGCACCACCTCCAGCACCAGCAGGTTGGTCTCGTCAATGCGGCGCGGGCCTGTTGGCAGGGATGGCCGGGAGGGTGGTGTTGACGGCATGGCGGCGACGCCGTCGCGCGCGCGCAGGCGCAGCTGCCAGTGCGGCAGGTCCACGGCCAGTTCCAGGCTCATCCAGCGGGCCAGCAGCTGCGTCGACACATAGATGTCGCCACCGATCGCCTGGGCCAGCCGCGGCTCGAAGGACTGACGCCGTTCGCCGATGCGAATGGTCGAGTCGATCAGGTCCAGGCAGAAGGGCTCGCCCGAGCCCGGCAGTGTGCCGGCGGCGCGGCCCGATGCGGTCTGCACGCGCAGGTCCAGCCCGAGCAGCTTGGAGACGGCCCCAAGCGGCAGCAGCACCTGGTAGTCGGTCTGGTAGGCGTCGAGCGGCTCGGCCAGCGTGCGGCCATCGAGCTGCACCTCGAGTTGGCGCAGCGGCTTCGGCGCGTCGTCGGGCGCGGCATGGGCCAGCAGCAACGGCGCAACCAGCAGGGCTGCGGCGGCGACGCGCTGGAGGATGCGGAGCGGAGCCATGGCGCCGAGCGGCGGGCGCCGGTCCGTCAGGGAAGGGCGAGGCTGGTCTCGGCCAGCAGCTTGCCGCCGGCCTCGGGCCGCTCGCGCAGGGCGAGCTTCAGCGTGCCGGCGGGCAGGGCGTTGCCGGAGGGCAGCTGCAGCGGCAACTGCACACGCCGGGCCGCGTTGGGCACGTAGACGGCCACGCCGCCGGCGCGCGCCACCTCGAAGGTGACGCCGGCCGTGGTCGTGAACGTGGCGAGCAGGTCGCCATAGAGGGAGCGGTTGCCTTCGCGCTTCATCTGGAAGGACAGGGTGCCGGGGCTCGTTGTCGAGGCCGGCTGCAGGGCCAGCTCTGACAGCTCGGCCTTGGCGTGGGTCTCGCCCTGGCGAACGATCACGGGGATGGATGCGCCGACCAGGGCCTGGATGACGATGCCGACGTCCTTGCCCTCGCGCTTGGCCACGTCCTCGACGCTGCTGTTGCCGCTGGCCTCGGCCACGCGGTCGAACTGCAGATGCGAGCGGTATTCGCCAATGGCCAGCTCATCGGGCTTGCGCAGCAGGATGCGCACGATCTGTGAGCCGCCGGGCGGGATGGTGACCTGGCGTGGCGAGTAGCGCAGCATGGCATCGGCGAATTGCTCGCCGGGGCCGGGCGCGTCGATGGCGATGAACTCGCCATTCGGGCCCATGCGGCGGTTGACGAGGTTGATGCGATAGGTCTCGGGCGTCTTGCCCTGGTTCATCAGCTCGACCTGGGCGGCGCGCTGCTGCTTGTCGAAGACGATGCGCGTCGGGAACAGCATCAGGTCGGCCTGCGCCGCGCGCGCCAGCAGCAGCAGCCCGAGGGCCGCCAGCCGGATGAACTTGGTCTTTGCACGCATACCGGCATCGTCGCCAGGACTTGAGCGGTGCAAAGCTCGCAAAAGCACCGGAGTTGCCGGTCTTTACTGGTAGTTCACGGTGACGTTGAAGGAGCCGGAATAGCTGCCCGTGGCCTGCAGGTTGCTCACGGTCAGCGTGGCGCCGACGTTGATTTGCTGGGTGCCACCGCCGCCCAGCACGCCTGTGCCGGAGGGGCTGCTGACGAAGCTGTTCAGCGCCATGCTGCCGCTGGCGCCATCGGTGAGGAAGACGGTGCCGTCCACCGGCAAGGTGATGACGAACACCGCGCTCGGCGTGCCGGTGATCGTGAACTGGGCGGCACTGGCCGTGCCGGCCTGGTTGACGAGGATGACGTTGCCGGTCTTCGTGCGCGCGCCACCTGGGTTGACGGCGACCGTGCCACCGCTGCCGGCCGTGAAGGCGCCGAAAGACAGGGCGCCGTTGTTGACCAGGGTCTGACCGGGCGCGGCCGCGCTGGCGACCAGCAGCAGCGCGGCCAGGGCGCGATGACGGGTCAGCCCGCGCATGGCCTCAGTTGAAGGCGACGGTGATGACAAGAGGGCCCTCGCCATCGCCGCCTTCCCCTGCAGGCAAAGCGGCGGCCACGGACACGGCTGCAGCCGGGCCACGCGCCAGCAGCGCCGCGCTGGCCGCGGGGACGATGTCAACGCCAAAGGCCTGCCTGGACTCCACCGCGCTGCCGATCCACAGGGGCAGGGCGCGCAGGATGGCCGGCGTCGTCCCACTGGCCACGCGCACGACCAGGTCACCCGTGGCGGGGCCGGCCGGGGCGTCCCGCGCAAGCAGGAGATCCTGCACGCTCACGGGCACGCCCAGCCAGGCCCTGACAGCGACAGGCACGATGACGGCTGCGCTGGCCTGGGCAGCGGCACTGGCGGCCAGGGCAGATGGCAGCGGCCACAGCGTGCACAGCGTGCACAACAGTGCACTGGTGGCGCGAAGGCAGCGAACGGGAAAACGGCGGGCGGTCGTCATGGCCGCAAGGAGGATAGGCCTCAGTTGTAGGCGACGGTCACCTTGACGATGCCCGTGTAGGTACCCGCGGCCTGGGCGGCGCCAACCGTCAGCTTGCCGCCGACAAAGATATAGGCGGCGCCGGCAGCCAGCGTGCCTGTGGTGGCGTCGGTGGTTTCGTCGGTCTTGCCGGTCGCCGTCGCGGTCGCGACCGCCTCGGTGATCCAGTCGATGGCCATCGTGTTCGCGCTCGCGTCGGTCAGCACCGTGTCGCTGCCGGTGTAGTCGATGGAGAAGGTGTTGGTGCCGGCGCCGGTCACGTCAAAGCGCGCGGCCACGGGCGCGACGCCAGTGGGCAGGACGGCCGTGCCGGACTTGGTGCGGGTGCCGTCGGTGGCCAGGGTCACGACGCCGTTGCCGGCGACCAGATTGCCGAACACGAGGTCGGCCGACTTGGTCACCGCGATGGGCTGCAGCACGACGGCGGTGGCGCTGGCGGTCGCGTTGTCGGCGGCCTGTACGCCGCGCATGCCAGCGGCTCCCAGCAGCACCAGGGCGCTCAAGGCCAGCAGGCTTTGCGGACGAACGGATCTTTTCAACGATGTGTTCATGGGGCGCTCCTCGGCTCCTGGATGTGCCGGCCCGCGAATGCTGCGGGCCCGCTCAACAGGCTTATCGGCCGATCAGCGCCGAGCTTGACGGTCATTTCTTTACCAGCTCGGCCCCAGCAGCAAATAGGCCGCTGTCTCGCCGCCGCGCGTCGTGCCGAGCGCCAGGTAGAACGGCCCGAATCGCGTGTCCACGCTGAGAAAGCCGCTGGCGGCCTGCTTCCAGCCGCTGCTGGGGATGTTGGACAGCTTCAGGCCGGCGCCGGCGCCGATGGCACCCGTCTCCAGCGAGAAACCGACGCGCACCGCGCCGCCCAGGCCGACAGGCATCTCGCCGATGCGCCGCGCCATGACGACGCGCAGCAGGGCCATGTTTTCACCCACCAGCGACGCATCGGGCGTGCCAGACAGGCGCAGATAGCCCCCGAGAGAGCGCGCCTGCCCGCGTTCGGCGTGGGCGAACTCGCCGTAGAGCTGGCCGGCCCACTCGCCCAGCCGCAAGGCCGACAAGCCGATCAGCGAGGCGTTGATGACGCTGGCCTCGCCCCGCGGATGCAGCCATTCGATGCGCGCCGTCGTCCACTGACCGCGGCTGGGGAAGGCGAGGGAGTCCAGCGTGTCGGTGTGCAGTTCCAGGTATTGCTGGCCATAGCTCTGCGAGCGGCGGCTGCCCTCTGGGACGACGGGCAGCACCACCTCGTCGCTGGCACGCAGGCGGCCGATGCCGAGCCGCAGGTCGCCCAGGCCGGCGATGCGGTGGCCGAGTTCCAGCTGCGCGCTGGTCAGGCTGCTGGACAGGCGCAGCGCGCGCTGGCCCTGGTCGAAGACGTCGTTGCTGCCGGCCGTGTAGGCAAGCTTGGCGCTGGCGAACCAGCGCGAGCCCGGGCCGAGCGGCTGGTAGAACTCGGTGTTGAGACCGCGCGAGGAGCCGATGCGGGCGACCGAGCGCAGCTCCGCGCCCCAGGGGTTGAGCCAGTTGGCGACGTGCATGGCCACCAGCGAGTAGCTGTTGGCATCGGCGAAGTTGCTGTACAGCTCCAGGCCGAAGCGCACACGGCTGGCGGCCCAGTCAGCCTCGGTGAGCTTGAACTCGACGCTGCGCCGTCCGTCGCGGTCGTCGATCTCGGTCTCGATGCGCTCGAAATCGCCGGTGCCGTCCAGCCGCTCGACGGCCCGGGTCAGGTCGGCGCGGCCTACTGTGTCGCCCGGCTGCAGGGCCAGTTCGGCCCGCAGCGCCTCGGCGTTGACCCGCTGAGCGCCGGTAATCTTCAGCTCGGCCAGCGGCAGGGCACTCAACGCTGACTCGGGCGGGCCGAGGCGGCGGGCCTGCAGGGCCGCGTGGGCAGCAGGCGCGGCCAATTCCGCCAGGCGCTCGCCGGCGGCCAGGGCCGCGCGCCGGCCGGTGGCCATGGCCTCGTCGGCGCGGTAGAAGTCCATGAAGCCCATGCCGGGCAGGTCGGGGTCGATGACGATGTCCCGGGCGTTCAGCTCGCGCAGCGAGCGCTGCACGTTCTGCTCGGTCAGGATCTGCAGCATCTGGTTGGCCACCATGACGGCGCTGCTGATCTCGCGGTCTTCGAGCAGCGGCGTGCCGACGTTGACGGCGATGACGATGTCGGCGCCAAGCTGGCGGGCCAGGTCGACCGGGAGATTGCGCACCAGGCCACCGTCCACCAGGGGGCGGCCGTTGACGCGCAGCGGCGCGAACACGCCCGGCACGGCCATGGAGGCGCGCAGAGCTTCAAACAGCGGCGTGTCGGCTTGGTCGAGCATGGCGCCGGAGAGCAGGTCGGTCGCGACGGCACGAAACGGGATGGGCAGCTTGCGCAGCGGGTCGTCGGCGCGCGTAGCGGGGATGAGGGAGGACAGCGTGGCCTCCAACTGGCCGTTGGCGGCGGCACCGCCGGGCAGCATGGCGCCGCGCTGCGGGGTGAAACCGAACTCGATGCGCGAGGGCAGACGTTCGTCGTCCTCGCGGCGGCGGATGGACAGGCGCTCGCGTGCCGGCCGGTCGGCCAGGATGGCGTTCCAGTTCGCGCCCTTCACCAGGACCTCGAGCTCATCCAGGCTGCGGCCCGAGGCATAGGCGCCGCCGACCACCGCGCCCATGCTGGTGCCGACGATGAGGTCTACCGGCACCTGCATCTCCTCCAGCACGCGCAGCACGCCGATATGGGCCAGGCCGCGGGCGCCGCCGCCGGACAGCACGAGGCCGATCCTGGGGCGCTGAGCGGGAGAGGGTTCGGCGGCCAGTACGGAACCGGCGATCAGGCAGCAAAGAAGGAGCAGGCGTTTCATGGCGGCCCGCACCATAGCAGCGTCAGCGCAGGCCGAACTCCGCCAGCTCGCCCTGGCGGCGCAGTTTCTGGATGGCCTGGTGCAGCTTGTCGACCGGCTCCTGCGGCGTGCCAAGGTGGCAGGCCACATAGGCGTCCACGCGGCGCAGCGTCAGGACGTTCTTGACCGGCGCGCCGCCCTCGGCGCGGATCACGGGTTCGGCAGCGAGTTCGTTGGCGAACCAGAAGTCCACGCGCCGCGCCTGCAGCATGCGCAAGGCCGACACCGAGTTGTTGGCCTCCTGGGCGGCGATGCCCTGCTCGCGCAGCGATGCGGCGGGCGCAGACTCGCGCTGCACAACAACGCCGTGGCCGCGCAGGTCCTGCAGACCGTGCAACGTCGGTGCTTCGTCGGCGCGTGCGTAGATGACCAGCGCACCGCTGGCCAGGGGGCCGGCCCAATGGAAGGCGGCCTCGCGCTCGGGTGTGCGGGACAGGCCCACCGCGCAACTGCCGGGCGTGCTGCTGGCGGTCGCCAGTGCGCGCGGGATGGGCATGGCCAGGATGCCCAGCTGCAGGCCGCTGGCCCGGCCTATCTTGGCGAGCAACTCCGCGCCAGGTCCGCTGACCGTGCCGTCAGCAGCTACGTCGAACAGGCCGGGATTGGGAAAGACCAGCAGCTGGAGCTGCTGTGCCTGGGCCGTGCCACAGAGCAGCGCAAGCAACACAAGCAGATGCCGCATGCCGAATCTCATTGCCCTCCTTGAAGTGGCGCGCAGGGTAGCGCGTGGCTGCGCCCCTGTCTCCCCGACAATGCCCTCATGACCATCCCGAACGCTTTGAGCTCCCTGCGCATTGGCGAAGGCTGGGACACGCACCAGCTCGTCACCGGCCGCCCGCTGATCCTGGGCGGCATCACCATCCCGCACACGCACGGCCTGCTCGGGCATTCGGATGCCGACGCGCTGGCGCATGCCGTCACCGATGCGCTGCTCGGCGCCGCGGCGCTGGGAGACATCGGCGGGCTCTTCCCCGACACGGCCGTCGAGTTCAAGGGCGCCGACTCGATGGTGCTGCTGGCCGAGGCTTACCGACGTGTTCGCGAGGCGGGCTGGCAGCTCGTCAATTTGGACACGACCCTCATTGCCCAGGCGCCCAAGATGGCGCCCCACATCCCGGCCATGCGCGCTCGGCTGTCCGAGGTGCTGGGTGTGGACATCGGCCAGATCAATGTGAAGGCCAAGACGGCTGAGAAGATGGGGCCGGTGGGCGAGGGGCGGGCGATCGAGGCGCGGGCGGTCTGCCTTCTTGCCGCTTCGGGGGTTCGCTAACATCGCGCCCCAACTTCCCAAGCCCGCGCACATGCACGTCGAACCTCCCGGCCACGCCCCGACCAATTTCAAGGAACTCGGCGTCCACTACGTGATGATCGTGCTGGGCATCCTGACCGCCCTGGGGCTGGAGGCGGGCTTCGAGGCGCTGCACCACCGCAAGCTGGCGCGCCAGACCATCGAACAGGTTGATTCAGAGCTGCAGGCCAATCTGACCGAGGTGCGCTCCACGATCATGCAGAACCGCACCGTGATGGAAGGCGTGAACGCCCTCTACGGCGAGGTGAAGAAGCTGGCCGAGCAGGAGCAGGCCAAGCCCGCGACGCTCAAGACCCTGCTTAGCGAGCGCCTGCACATCAGCGTGTTCACACCGGGCCTGCGCCGCGACGCCTGGGACACGGCGTTGGCCGACCAGGCCCTGGTGCACCTGCCGCACGCCGACCTGCGGCGTTTGTCCGAGGCCTACACCGCGCAGCGCGATTCGCAGCAGGTCATCCAGTCCAGCTTCAGCGCGATCGGTTCGTTCACGCGGCTGACGGATGCGCTGGTCGATGCCGAATTCGGCCGTGGCGACCCGGTGGATCTCATCAAGGCGCTGCATGCCTACCGGCTGACGCTGAACGTGGTCATCGGGGTCGAGAAAGGGCTGGAGAAGCAGCTGGCGCAGTCGCTTGGCGAGGCGGCAGTGCCGGCGCCCGCCGCGAGCGCTGCCTCGGCCCACTGAGCGGCTCGGCTCAGGCCCCTTGCAGCTTGAGCACCGTGATGAGGCCGCCGCCCTGCGCATTGCTGATGGACAGCGTGCCGCCCAGGCGCTGCACTGACTTCTCGACGATGGCCAAACCGAGACCGGCACCGCTGGCGGCGGTGCGAGCGGCGTCGCCGCGGTAGAAGGGCACGGTGAGGCGCTGCAGGCGGTCTGGCGGCACGCCGGGGCCATGGTCGCGCACGCGCAGCTCCACCCAGGAGCCCTGGCGCGTGGCGCTCACGTCCACGCGCGCCGGCTCGCCTTCCGCATGGCCGTAGCGGCGCGCGTTCTCGAACAGGTTGAGCAGCACGCGGCCCAGCTCGGTGTCGTCGACGAAGACCTTGAGGGCCTCGCTGACCTGCACTCGAAAGCGGATCTGGTCGGGGTCGCGGAAGCCCTGCACCTCGCGCTCGACGACGTCGGTCAGCCGCGTCTCGCGCAGCTGCGTCTCGTTGGGCCGCGCATAGTCCATGAACTTGCTGATGATGGCGTCGAGCTGGTCGATGTCCTGGGCCATGAAGTGACGCGCCTGTTCGTCGCTGACGCTCATCTCGGTTTCCAGCCGCAGCCGCGCCAGCGGCGTGCGCAGGTCGTGCGAGATGCCGGCCAGCATGACGGCACGGTCTTCCTCCAGCTTGGCCAGTTCGCGCGCCATGCGGTTGAAGCCCATGTTGACCTCGCGGATCTCGCTGGTCATGGTGTTCTCGTCCAGGCGCGAGTCGTACTCACCATCACGGATGCGGCCGGCGGCTTCCGCCAGCTCGCGCAATGGCTGGTTGATGAGGCGGGCGATCAGCGCCGAGCCGACGACGGTGGCCAGCAGCGCAATGACCACCCACCACCAGTTGCTGGCCAACGAGATGGACAGAGGCGTTGCGCTGGTACGCAGCCAGAAGGCGTCCTCGCCGACGACGTAGCGCACCCACAGGCCCGATACGTCGTTGACGTTGCGCGCGACGACGGTATCGGGCCCGAGCGTGTTGCGCAGCTCCGAAGCGAGCTGCTTGGCGAAAGGACTGGTGTCGTAGGGCAACCAGCGGTCGCTGGTCTCGGCCACGCGCACCTGCACCGTGTCCCCGCGCGACATCGAGCTGATGACGGCGACGCGGTTGATGGGGTCGGTGTGCTCCAGCGCGATGCGGCTGAGCTTGACGAGGCCTGCCAACTGCTCGGCCGACTCCAGCGCGCGCGGCTGGGCCTCGAGCAGCTTGAAGGTGTATTGCCAGGCCAGCACCGCACCGGCCAGCAGCAGAGCCAGCCAGGCGAAGGTGCGCCAGAAGAGGTTCAGTGCGAGATGCGGACGGGCCATCACGTAGTCGAGTTGTGTTTGGGCCGAGCGCCGGGCCGCCCCAAGCCGGCCCGTCTGGCGATGTGCGAGCGGCTCAATGCCGCAAGCATCGCCGTCCCCTCGGGGGACCGACCAAGCTTGACTGCGTTCAGCGAGTCAAGGATGGGCGAGGGGCTCACGTTCTACGCGTTTTCGTCGGGCACGAACACATAGCCCACGCCCCAGACGGTCTGGATATAGCGCGGCTGGGCCGGGTCGGCCTCCAGCATCTTGCGCAGGCGCGAGATCTGCACGTCCAGGCTGCGGTCGAAGGGCTCGAACTCGCGACCACGGGCCAGTTGGGCGAGCTTGTCGCGCGACAGCGGCTGGCGCGGGTGGCGCACCAGGGTCTTGAGCATGGAGAACTCGCCGGTCGTCAGCGGCAGCTGCTCGCCGTTCTTGGTCAGGCGGCGCAGGGCCAGGTCGAACTCGAAAGGCCCGAAGGTCACCGTCATCGGCTCCTTGCTCGGCGCACCCGGGGCCTCCGGCGGGGGACGACGACGCAGCACCGCGTTGATGCGGGCCAGCAGTTCGCGCGGGTTGAAGGGCTTGGCCAGGTAGTCGTCGGCGCCCACTTCCAGGCCGACGATGCGGTCCACGTCCTCGACCTTGGCCGTCAGCATGATGATGGGCGTCTGGTCGTTGGCGGCACGCAGGCGGCGGCAGATGGTCAGGCCGTCTTCGCCGGGCAGCATCAGGTCCAGCACGATGAGGTCCACCGTCTCTCGGGTGAGCTGTTTGTTCAGCGCCCGGCTGTCTTCGGCGAGCAGTACTTCGAAGCCTTCTTGTGTCAGATAGCGCCGGAGCAGATCGCGGATGCGGGCGTCGTCATCGACGACAAGGATACGGTTGGGACGGGGTGTCGCGCTGCTGTTCATCGCGTTTCCTGAATTTGTAACAGCGGCATTGTGAGCAGGTTTTGAAACCCTGCTTTGTAGGACATCACGCACAGGTTACAGCTCGTTGCCAACTACCCCGGCTAAGCTGGGCTTTCCCTCCTTGCAAAGAGAGTTCTCCATGCGCGCAGTCCTCGTCCTCTCAAGCCTTGCACTGACCCTGTCTGCCCATGCAGCCACGGAAGGGCCGCCGCGCGAGCGGCTGAGCCTGTCGGCCAGCGCCAGCGCCGAGGTGACGCGTGATGTGCTGGGCATTGCCTTCTCGACGACGCGCGAAGGTGCCGACGCCGCGGGCGTGCAAGCGGCGTTGAAGCAGGCCCTGGACGCCGCCCTGGCCGAAGCGCGCAAGGTGGCCAAGCCAGGTCAGGTCGATGTGCAGACGGGCAGTTTTTCGCTCTACCCGCGCCACGACCCCAAGACCGGCAAGCTCAGCGGCTGGCAGGGCAGCGCCGAGCTGCTGGTCGAGGGGCGGGATGCGGCGGCCATCGCTCAGCTGACGGGGCGCATCAACACGCTGAGCATCGCCCGCGTCGGCTACAGCCTGTCGCGCGAGGCTCGCGAGAAGGCGGAGGCCGACATCACGGCCCAGGCGATTGCGCGCTACCGGGCCAGGGCGGCGGACTACGCCAGGCAGTTCGGCTACGGCAGCTACGTCGTCGGTGAGGTCAGCATCAACAGTGACGAAGCCGGACCGCGTCCGATGATGGGCGTGATGCGCATGAAGGCCGAAGCCGCCGACATGGCGCTGCCGACCGAAGCCGGCAAGGCGACCGTGACGGTGAATGTCAGCGGTTCAGTGCAACTGACGAAATGATCAAACTGCGGTCCAGCCGCCGTCCATCGCCCAGGCCTGGCCGCGCACATTGATGGCGGCGTCCGAGCACAGGAAGACGGTCAGGGCGCCGAGCTCGTCTGGCGTCGTGAACTGCAGCGACGGCTGCTTCTCGGCCAGCAGGCGGCGCTTGGCCTCGTCGTTGCTCACGCCGTCCTTTGCGGCCAGCGCGTCGACCTGCTTCTGCACCAGCGGCGTCAGCACCCAGCCGGGGCAGATGGCGTTGACGGTGACCGGCGACGTCGCCGTCTCCAGCGCGATGCTCTTGGTGAAGCCGACCAGGCCGTGCTTGGCGGCCACATAGGCCGACTTCTGTGCCGATGCCACCAGGCCGTGGGCCGACGCCACATTGATGATGCGGCCCCAGTTCTTCTTCAGCATGCCGGGCAGGGCCAGGCGGGTGGTGTGGAAGGCGGAGGTGAGGTTGATCGCGATGATGGCGTCCCACTTCTCTACGGGGAAGTCTTGCACCGGCGCGACATGCTGGATGCCCGCGTTGTTGACGAGGATGTCGATGCCGCCGAACTCGGCATCGGCGTAGGCCACCATGGCGGCGATGTCCGCCGGCTTGCTCATGTCGGCGCTGTGATAGCCCACCTTGACGCCCAGCGCAGCCACCTCGGCCCTGGGGCCTTCCACGTCGCCGAAGCCGTTCAGGATCAGGTGGGCGCCCTGGCGCGCGAGCGCGAGGGCCACGCCCAGGCCGATGCCGCTGGTGGAGCCCGTGACGAGGGCGGTCTTGCCTTTCAACATGGAGGTTCCTTCTTGGTTGCTAGGATGACTCAAAGGATTGCATCATGACCCAGCCCCAACTGCGCTTCGTCAATTGCCTGGACAGCACCGGCCTGCACCGGATGGCTTATTGGGAGTGGGCCGGCCCGAGCGCCGACGCACCGGTACTGGTCTGCGTGCATGGCCTGTCACGGCAGGGGCGGGACTTCGACGCCCTGGCTCGCGCCGTGAGCGACCGCTATCGCGTCATCTGCCCCGATGTCGTCGGCCGCGGCCGCTCCGACTGGTTGCGCCAGCCCGCTGGCTATCAGATTCCGGGTTATGTCTCCGACATGGTGGCGCTGCTGGCGCGGCTGGATGTCGAGCAGGTCGACTGGGTCGGTACCTCCATGGGTGGCTTGATCGGCCTGGGCCTGGCTTCGCTGCCGCGGCCCGACGGGTTGGCGAGCCCGATCCGCCGCCTGGTGCTCAATGACGTCGGCCCGGCCATCCGCATCGAGGCCCTGCAGCGCATCGGCAGCTATCTCGGCAAGGCGATGCGTTTCAAATCGCTGGAGGAGGGCGCGGCCTATCTGCGCAGCATCTCCGAGGGCTTCGGCCCGCACACCGACGAGGAATGGCTGGCCTTGTCCGAGCCGCTGTTCCGCCAGGAAGGCGGCGAGTGGAAATCGCACTACGACCCGGCCATCGCGCTGTCCTTCACGGCCGTGACGCCCGAGCTGGTGGCCGCGGGCGAGGCTGCGCTCTGGGCGGCCTATGACCAGCTGAGCTGCCCGACGCTCTTGATCCGCGGCGCGGAGTCCGACCTGCTCAGTGCCGAGACGGCCCGCGCCATGACGCAACGCGGCCCGAGCGCTCGCCTGGTCGAGTTGCCCGGCATCGGCCATGCGCCCACGTTGATTCATGCCAACCAGATTGCCGTCGTGAGGGATTTCCTCAGTTCATGAAGACCGGCTTGATGCCCGAGGGCGCCGCGACGGCGCCCATCGTCGCGCTGCTGGATGCGGGCGCCGAACATTCCAATGCCGAGGTCGTTCGTGCCCGCGCTGTTGCCGAGCCGCTGCTGGCCGGCGAGTTGCTGGACACCGGCGAGAACGCGCTGTCTCACGCCGACGGCGTGGCGGCCATCCTGCGCGCCGTGGGCAGCGCACAGGAGCTGCAGGCCGCGGCCTATCTGGTCTATGCGGCTGACTTCCTCAGCAAGCCGGAGGAGGTCGTCGCCAAGGCCTTCGGCGACAGCTATGCCAGCCTCGTCACGCACACGCGCCGCCTCGTGCAGCTGCAGCGCACCACGCGCGACGCCAGGTTGCCGGCCGACAGGAAGCACGACCTGCGCGCCGAACAGACCGAGCGCGTGCGCAAGATGCTGCTGGCCTTCTCGCGCGACCTGCGCGTCGTGCTGTTGCGCCTGGCCTCACGGCTGCAGACGCTGCGTTGGTACGCCGCCAGCAAGCAGCCTTGCCCGCAGGACCTGGCGGCCGAGTCCCAGGCGGTGTTCGCGCCGCTGGCCAATCGCCTGGGCATCTGGCAGATCAAGTGGGAGCTGGAGGACCTGGCATTCCGCTTCCTGCAGCCGCAGGCCTACAAAGCCCTGGCCGGCGCCCTGCATGAGACCCGCGTCGAACGCGAGCAGCGTGTTGAGGCCGCGCGCGCGGCTCTGCAGGCCGACCTCTATGGTCAGGGCATTGCCGCCGAGGTGCAGGGCCGCCCCAAGCACCTCTACAGCATCCACAAGAAGATGCAGGGCAAGGACCTGTCGCTGGACCGCGTCTTCGACCTGCGTGCGCTGCGCGTCGTCGTCGCCAGCGTGGCCGATTGCTATGCCGCGCTGGCCCGGCTGCACGAGGTCTATACGCCGGTGCCCGGCGAGTTCGATGACTACATCGCCAAGCCCAAGCCCAACGGCTACCAGTCCCTGCACACCGTCGTGCTCGGGCCCGACGGCCGGGCGATGGAGGTGCAGATCCGCACGCGCGAGATGCATGAGCACGCCGAACACGGCGTTGCCGCCCACTGGGCCTACAAGGAGGCCGGTGCGCGCGGCTATGCCGGTGTCAGCGCGGCTGGCGAGTTCGAGGAGCAGGTCGCTCGAGCCCGCAAGGCCGTGCTCAACCAGCTGCTGGCCTGGGAGCGCGACACCGTGCAGGGCGCCGAGGGCGGCCCGGTGTTCGACGACCGCATCTATGTCTTCACGCCGCAGGCCACCATCGTCGAGCTGGCGGCCGGCGCGACGCCGGTGGACTTCGCCTATGCGGTGCACACCGACCTCGGCCACCGCTGCCGCGGCGCGCGCATCGACGGCCAGATGCTGCCGTTGAACACGCCGCTGCAAAGCGGCCAGACTGTCGAGATCATCGCGACCAAGGAAGGCGGCCCGTCGCTGGACTGGCTCAACCCCGAGCTCGGCTATCTGCAGAGCCCACGCTCGCGCGCCAAGGTGCGTGCCTGGTTCAACGCGCTGCAGCAGGCGCAGACGATTGCCAAGGGCCGCGACCTGGTCGAGAAGCTGCTGCAGCGCGAAGGCAAGACGGCGCTCAAGCTCGACGAGCTGGCTGCGCGCCTGGGCTTCAAGGGTGCGGATGCGCTGTTCGAGGTCGTCGGCAAGGACGAATACTCGCTGCGCAACATCGAGCTGCTGCTGCGACCGCCCGAGCCGGCGGTGGATGAGAACGAACTGCTCGCGCAGCGGCACACGCGCAGCGCCAGCAGCAACCGTGGCGGCGTGCTCGTGGTGGGCATCGACTCGCTGCTGACGACGCTGTCGCGCTGCTGCCGGCCCGCGCCGCCCGACGCCATTTCCGGCTTCGTCACGCGCGGCAAGGGCGTGGCCATCCACCGCAGCGATTGCAGCAACCTCGCCGAGATGAAGCGTCGCTCGCCCGAGCGCGTCATCGCGGTGGAGTGGGGCGGCGGTGAAACGGTGGGCAAGGGTGCGCCCGTCTATCCCGTGGACGTGCTCGTCGAGGCCGGTGACCGCCAGGGCCTGCTGCGCGACGTGCTGGAGATCTTCGCCAAGGAGAAGATGAATGTCGTCGCGGTGAACACGCAGTCGATGAAGCCCGGCGCCGTCAAACCCCGCGCGGGCGGCGGCGACACGGCCTGGATGAGCTTCACGCTGGAACTGTCTGATGCATCCAGGTTGGCCAAGGTGCTGCGCGACCTCTGCGCCATCTCTGGCGTGCGCTCGGCACGCCGCAAGTGAGCCTGGACGAGGACCTGAAAAACCTGCTATAGTGCGCAGCTCTTCAGGCGCGTAGCTCAGTTGGTTAGAGCACCACCTTGACATGGTGGGGGTCGTTGGTTCGAATCCAATCGCGCCTACCAAATATGAAGACTGACCCAGTGGGGTCAGTCCGACGGTAGGTTAAGAATGCCTCAGATCTTCACGGATCTGAGGCATTTTTGCTTTTGAAGTCAACGATTTACCAGTGTCGTGGTGCTTGAGCCAAGCTGTGACGCAGCAGTGCTGAGCCGCGACCACGTCAAATTCCTTCCGAGCCACGCCCTTCAGCATGGCGTCGAGCTGAGGCCGATCCTTGCGACCCTTGGCGCCGCTGTACCTGTCGATACAGGCACGCCGCGGTCGACGTCTGCAGTTTTCCGGCAGTTCGTGATGGATTCTTGTGCGCGCCAGCCCGTGGCGGGAGGATGGCTGACACGCGTTGGCATGCCGGTCCGAAAATTGGTCATGCAGTGGTTGCCGCTGTAGTGGGGTCGGTGTGGCAGTTCTTTGGAATGGGTACTCCGGAACAGGCGGGCCTCGGCGGCGCACGGGTCCGGCGCGGCTGCGAGTGCGAGCGCTGTGGATGGCGGTGTTTGCTTGGCAAGGACTGGCTTTCGCGCTCACCCCGAGCGTGAGTGCCTTTGACCAGCAAGTACAGGACGTCCAGACATTCGCGCCCCGCACCGAGTTCCTTGCCTTCCTGGAGCGCAGCCGTTCGCAGGCCAACGCCAGCGGCGACCCTCTGCTGGAGGTGGCGGCCCTGCTGGAGCAGGGTAGGCAGTTGCGGCATTCGGATGGGGGGCGCGCCAGCGAACTGCTCGATCGGGCGGCCGGCCTTCTGCGGCAACACCGCGACCCGGTGCTCGAGTTCCGCCATCGCCTGCTGCGCATCGGCCAGCTCAAGGCCCGGCAGGAGCTGGACAAGGCCGTGCTGGAAGGCATGCGCCTGCTCGCCGAGGCGCGGGCCCGCGGCGACTGGCATGACGAGCTCCGGGTGCTGCTGGTGCTGCAGGAGGACTGGAAGCAGTTCCACGCTCTCGGCCGCTACACGCAGGAGGCCAGGCAGCTGGCCATCCGGCATCCCGCCGACAAGGTCACTTGGTGGGCCCGTGACGAATGGGCGGACCGGCTCCGCTCGGCCGGCAAGCTGGACGAAGCGGAGCGGGAGCTGCTGGCCGTGCTGCAGGAGCAGGAGGCGGTGGACGACGGCGTGGAGCAGCTCAGGACGCTGGTGCTGCTGAACGATATGTACCGGGCAACCGGCGAGTGGGACAAGCTACGCCCGCTGGGACCACGGGCGCAGGAGATCGCCCGCAAGTTGGGGCGCACGCCCTACATGCTGGTGAACTTCCTGTGCAACCAGTCGGACGCCTTGCTGAGGGCCGGGCTGCCGGCGGCGGCGCTGGAGATGGCCGACGCCGCGATCGTCGCGGCTCGGGGCGACGCTGACACGACGCGCGTCGCCAGGTTCAACCGGGGCAAGGCACTCAACCGTCTGAGCAGGCACGCTGAGGGCCTGGCCATCTTGGAGGCCGAAGCCCAGGGCAGCGACCGTTGGGAAATGCTGGACGAGGTGGCCGAGGAGTACGCCTTCGCGCGCCGCCACGACGAGGCCTATGGCGCGCTTGTGGAGCACCTGCAGGGCCTGCGCAAGAGGCTGGACGAATCGCACAGGGCCGGGCTGACGCTGGACCAGGCCCTGGTGGAAGCCGAGCGTGAGCGCACCCAGCGCCAGGCCAGCGAGCGCCGGACGCAGCGGACCGTCGTTGCGGCCGTGATCCTGGCCGCGCTCGCCTGCAGCGCTGCGGCACTGCTGGTGGTGAGGGCGACACGCCGGCATGCGAGAACCCTGGCAGCCGTGAACCGCCAGCTCCACGACATGGCGGTCACCGATCCGCTGACGGGCCTGCGCAACCGCCGGCACTTCATGGCCCAGGTGGATTCGCACGTGGCTGCCGCGGACCGCTCCCATGCGGGCCGCGGGACGGTCGCGGCCGAGCCGGTGGACCTGCTCTTCTACCTGATTGACCTCGACCACTTCAAGCGTGTCAACGACAACTTCGGCCACCCTGCCGGGGACGCCGTGCTGCGGCAGGCGGCGGAGCGCCTAAAGGGTGTGTTGCGGGGGGAGGACGAGCTCATCCGCTGGGGCGGCGAAGAGTTCCTGCTCATGACGCGGGGAACGCCCCGCGGGCATGCGGCGCAGCTGGCCGAAAGGCTGCGCAAAGCCATTGACGGGAGCCCGGTCGAGCTGCCGGACGGGCAACCTCTGAAGATCTCATGCAGTATCGGCTTCGCCCCATATCCTCTCGTCCCCGGCGCGCAGCACGGCGGCTCCTGGGAGCGATCGGTGGAACTCGCCGACGAGGCGCTCTACCAAGCCAAGGCTCGTGGACGCAACGGCTGGTTCGGCGTCGGGGCGCCGACCGCGGCTGGCGCAGGCGCCCAGCCCACTGAAGGCAGCCTGCAGGAAGCGATTGCCTGCGGCTCACTGGTGCCGCTGCACAGTTGACGCTCGATGGGCGCCAGCGCTCGATAGGTGATCCGCATTGCCACCCTGCTTCCCCAGCCCAGAAACGTGCGAAAAATGGAGTGTGGCTTAGGAAGCGGGTCGGGACGTAAAAGGGAAATTTCTCCCGTGAAATCAATGTCTTAGCATGTCCCGTAAAGCCCCGTTTCCTCACCTTGCCATGGTGGGTTCGAATCCAATCGCGCCTATCAAATTTTTGAAGATTGGAAGCCCCCGAATCGAAAGGGTCGGGGGCTTTTCTTTGCCCACGCGCTGGTACGCCTGCGCCCAATTGCGGCGTTTGGTGAGTTTCCGTGGCGGACAGCTCGGTTCACCAGCCCCAGGTAAACCCGTTCGGAACGGCGGTCAGGCTCTGCCTAGAATTTGCTGCACTGCACAGGAGACCCACGCATGGCGACTGCCCGCAAGAAAGCGGCATCCGAGCAAGCCCAGTCCGGCGACACCAAGCCCGGGCTGCGCATCCTCAAGAAATACCCCAACCGGCGCCTCTACGACACGCAGACCAGCAGCTACATCACGCTGGCGGACGTCAAGCGCATGGTGCTGGAAGGTGTCGAGTTCGAGGTGCATGACGCCAAGACCCAGGAAGACCTGACGCGCTCCATCCTGCTGCAGATCATTCTGGAGGAGGAGACCGGCGGCGTGCCGATGTTCTCGACCAGCTCGCTGGCCCAGATCATTCGCTTCTACGGCCATGCCATGCAGGGCGTCATGGGCGGCCTGCTGGAGCGGCAGATGCAGGCCTTCACCGACCTGCAGTCGCGCTTCACGGAGCAGACGCCCGGCGGTATGCCCTTCACCCCCGAGGCGTGGACCGGCCTGATGGGCGGCTATGCCGAGCAGTCCAAGACGCTGATGAACCAGTGGCAGGAGCAGCTCAAGCAGGCGGGAGTGATGTTTCCGTTCACGCCCAAGAAATAGGCTGTCGGCCGCAGTGGCGGCTCGCTCGGCCACGTAACGCGCGTGAGGGCAGGTAAGCGTGCCTTGACCAGGCGGGTGCCGCCCGCAACTGTGCTGTTCCTATGTCGAGGAGCGAGCATGATTGAGAAAGAGCACCAGCGGCGCATCTACGTTCCGCAGGGTCACCAGCTGAGGGCGACGGGTGCCGAATCGGTCCAGCGTGATGGCGTGGAGACCCGCATCTCCTATTTCGAGGTGGTCGATCCTGAGGGGGTACGGGTCGGCAGCTATGTCGTTCGCGAGGCGCAGTCCATCAATCCCCCATTTGCAGCCTCCGTCACGGTGGAAACGGTCGAATAGCGGCCTGCCTTTCCAGTGAAGTTCGGTCGTTTCGGACAGCTGCATGGCCGCTGGAAAGCCGTCGGTTCGTCACATCGCCGAAAATACGGCGATGAATGAACAGATCACCCCCGCCGCCATTCCGAAGATTGGCTTCGTCAGCCTCGGCTGCCCGAAGGCTTTGACCGATTCCGAGCTCATCCTCACCCAGCTGCGCGCCGAGGGCTACGAAACCTCCAAGACCTTTGCCGGCGCCGACCTTGTGATCGTCAACACCTGCGGCTTCATCGACGACGCCGTCAAGGAAAGCCTGGACACCATCGGCGAGGCCCTGGCCAAGAACGGCAAGGTCATCGTCACCGGCTGCCTGGGCGCCAAGGCCGGCGCCGGCAGCAGCGATGCCGGCAGCCTGGTGCGCGAGATCCACCCCAGCGTGCTGGCCGTCACCGGCCCGCATGCGACCCAGGAGGTCATGGACGCGGTGCACACCCATGTGCCCAAGCCCCACGACCCCTTTGTCGACCTGGTGCCCAGCTACGGCGTCAAGCTGACGCCCAAGCACTACGCCTACTTGAAGATCAGCGAAGGCTGCAACCACCGCTGTTCCTTCTGCATCATCCCCAGCATGCGCGGCGACCTGGTGTCGCGCCCCATCGGCGACGTGCTGAACGAGGCCCGCGCGCTGTTCGAGAGCGGCGTCAAGGAGCTGCTCGTCATCAGCCAGGACACGTCGGCCTATGGCGTGGACGTGAAGTACCGCATGGGCTTCTGGGACGGCAAGCCGGTCAAGACCCGCATGCTGGACCTGGTCGCCCAGCTCGGCGAGATCGCCAAGCCCTATGGCGCCTGGGTGCGCCTGCATTACGTCTACCCGTATCCGCACGTGGATGAGGTGCTGCCGATGATGGCCGAAGGCCTGGTGCTGCCTTATCTGGACGTGCCCTTCCAGCATTCCCACCCCGATGTGCTCAAGCGCATGAAGCGCCCGGCGAACGGCGAGAAGAACATGGAGCGCATCCTGCGCTGGCGCGAGAGCTGCCCGGAACTGGTGATCCGCTCGACCTTCATTGCTGGCTTCCCCGGCGAGACCGAGGCCGAGTTCCAGCATCTGCTGGACTTCATGCAGGAAGCCAGGATCGACCGCGCGGGCTGCTTTGCCTATTCGCCGGTCGAGGGCGCCAGCGCCAACGAGATCCCCGGTGCGCTGCCCAAAGAGGTGCGTGAGGAGCGCCGTGCGCGCTTCATGGCCGTGGCCGAACAGGTCTCGGCCGCCAAGCTGCAAAGCCGTGTCGGCCAGACGCTGCAGGTGCTCGTCGACTCCGCGCCGGCCCTGGGCCGCAAGGGCGGGGTGGGGCGCTCCTACGCCGACGCGCCCGAGATCGACGGCACCGTGAAGATCCTGCCGCCCGAGAAGGCCAGCAAGACGATGAAGGTGGGCGACTTCGTGCGCGCCCGCGTCGTCGCAGCTGATGGGCACGACCTGGTGGCGAGCCTGGTCTGATGAGCAAGAAGGCTCCCAGCACTCAGCTTATTCACCACCCTTACCGCGCCCCCGAAGGCTGGGATGCGGTGCCCGTGCCGGTGGCCAAGGCCTCGACCGTGCTCTTCAAGAATACGGCCGATCTGCACAAGCCTAAGCCGCGTGACGGGCTGACCTACCGCTACGGCCTGCATGGCACGCCCACCAGCTACACGCTGGCCGCGCGCATCGCGACGCTGGAGCATGCCGAGCATTGCCTGCTCGTGCCGAGTGGCTTGGCGGCGGTGACGCTGCCGTCGCTGGCCGTGCTGCGGCCCGGTGACGAGGTGCTCGTGCCGGACAACGTCTATGGCCAGAACCGCTACCTGACCGAGTCGTGGCTGCCTCAATGGGGCGTCACACACCGCTTCTACGACCCGCTGACGGTGCCCAAGCTGCGTGACAACACCAAGCTGGTCTGGCTGGAGGCGGCGGGGTCGATCACGTTGGAGTTCCCTGATCTGCTCGGGACGCTTGCCGCCTGCCGTGCGCGTGGCATCACCACGGCGCTGGACAACACCTGGGGCGCCGGCCTGGCCTTCAACGGTTTCGAGCCGGCACCCCAGACCCACCCGGGCCTTGGTGCCGACATCGTCATGCAGGCGCTGACCAAATATGCCAGTGGCGGTGCCGACGTGCTGATGGGGTCGGTCTGCACGCGCGACCGCAAGCTGCACGACCGGCTCAACCACGCCCACGAGCATCTGGGTTATGGCCTGGGGCAGAACGACGTGGAGCTGGTGCTGCGTGGCCTGCCGACGATGCCGCTGCGCTATGCGGCCCAGGACCGTATGGCACGCGAGCTCGCGAGCTGGATGGCCGGTCGGCCCGAAGTGGCGCAGGTTTTCCACCCCGCACTGCTTGGCTCGCCGGGCCATGAGAACTGGCTTGCGGTTGGTGGGGCGGGCGCGGCCTGCCTGTTCTCGGTCGTCTTCAAGCCGGACTACTCAGCGGCGCAGGTGGATGCCTTCGTCGACGCGCTGCAGCTGTTCGGCATTGGCTATTCCTGGGCCGGTCCGATGAGCCTGGCCGTGCCCTACGACATGAGCCGCAGCCGCGACTTGCCGCTGCCCTTTAGCGGCGGTACGTTGGTTCGCTTTGCGATTGGCTTGGAAGATGGGGCCGACCTGAAGGCCGACATCGAACAGGCGCTGTCAGCTCTTGTTTGAGACCTTGTGCCTCATCAATTGCCCCTTTTGGCGAAAGAGCCAACGAGCCGCTGGGGCGCCTCGTCAGTCCTTGCGGCCTGTTGATGCGTGCCGCATCAACTGTCCCTTTTGGCGAAAGGTCCAATGAGCCGCTGCGCGTCTCAGGCCTTGCGGCCTGTTGATGCGTGCCGCATCAACTGTCCCTTTTCTCGTTCCCAGTCCCGCTTCTTCTCGGTCTCGCGCTTGTCATGCTGGGCCTTGCCCTTGGCCAGCGCGATGTCGGCCTTCACGCGGCCGCCTTTGTAGTGCAGGTTCAGCGGCACCAGGGTGAAGCCGCGCTGCTCGATCTTGCCGACCAGCCGCTTGATCTCGGCCTTGTGCATCAACAGCTTCTTGGTGCGGTCGGCTTCGGGCGTCACATGGGTTGACGCGCTGCGCAGCGCATTGATGCGGCAGCCGATCAGGAACAGCTCGCCGTTCTTGATCATCACGTAGCCATCGGTCAGCTGGACCTGGCCCGCGCGGATGGCCTTGATCTCCCAGCCGGACAGCACGACGCCTGCCTCGAACTGTTCTTCGATGTGGTAGTCGTAGCGGGCGCGGCGGTTCTCGGCGATGGACATGGGGTCGCAAATGGGGGCGAAGCCCCTCAATACAATTTGTGGATTCTATGAAGCAGGTCAAAAAGTCCGTTCTGCTCTGGTACACACCCCGCGAGATGTACGAGCTGGTCACCGCGGTGGAGCGCTATCCCGAGTTCCTGCCCTGGTGCAACAAGGTCGAGGTGCTGGGCCGTGAGGCAGACACCGTCACGGCCCGCCTGCACCTGGCGTACGCTGGCGTGCGCCACGCCTTCACCACGCGCAACCACAACGAGGACGGCCGCAGGGTGCGCATGGAGCTGGTCGACGGCCCCTTCTCGCATCTGGACGGGCTGTGGCAGTTCCAGCCCTTGAACAAGCCCGGCACGGATGCCGAAGCCACGGCCTGCAAGATCGCCTTCGAGCTCAGCTATGCCTTCAGCAGCGGCGCGCTGGAGGCTGTCGTCAGCCCGGTGTTCGACCGCATCGCCAACACCTTCGTCGACAGCTTCGTGCAGCGTGCCGAGAGTCAATATGGTCCGCGTTGAGCTGGTGTGGAGCCCGCGGGCGGGTGATGTTCAGCACCGCTGGCTGGAGGTGGAGGAGGGCGCCACCGTCGACACCGCCTTGCGCGCTTGCGTCGATTTCATGGCCGCCCAGAGCCAGCCTCTGGATCAATTGCACATCGGCATCTGGGGCCGTGCGCGGCCGCTGACGACGCCGCTGCGCGAGCGTGATCGCATCGAGGTCTACCGCGCGCTGACCGTCGACCCCAAGGAAGCGCGGCGTCTGCGCTACGCCAAGCGTGGCGAGCGCATCGTGTCGCGACATCGGCCCAAACACGCGGGCTGAGCCGACGGCTGGACGCGTTGGCTCAGCGGGTCACTTGCACTCGCTGGTGATGGTGTCGCGCGCGCGGCTGACCTCGGCGGAGATCTGGGCCTCGTCCATGAAGACGCGCTCGCCCTTCTCGTTGGTGCGGGTCAGGCGCGTGCCGCTCTGCAAATCGCGCAGATTGGCCTGGGCGCGGGCGCAGTTCTCGCGGCGCTGCGCGGCGACGCGGCGTTCCTCTTCCTTCTGCTTGGCGGTCTCGCCATCCTGGTCCTTCTTCTGGCGTGCAGCGGCCTCCTGCTCGGCCTTGGTCGGCGCGCTGGCGGGCGGCCTGGGCGCGGAAGCAGCGCTGGCCTGAGTGCTGGGCGGCGCGACGACGATGGTCGGCTTCGCCACATAGGGGCGAAGCAGGATGTCCTTGTCCGGTGTGCCGGGCGGCGGCGGCATGTCGCTGTACTGCACATTGCCCTTGGCATCGCGCCACTTCCACTGGGCCTGAGCGGCGCCGGCTGCAGCGAGGCAGAGCAGGACGAGAAGAGCTTGGCGAAAGGCTTTGCGAGGCATGCGGCCAGTTTAGGGCCTGTTGGCGCAGAGGCAACGGCCCCTGCGTGACCCTCCGTATAATGCCGCTTTGCGTCTGGAGCTTTCCTCATGCGCCTTCTCGGCAAAGCGCTCACCTTCGACGATGTTCTGTTGGTGCCAGCGTTCTCCCAGGTGTTGCCCCGTGACACCAGCCTTGCGACCCGCCTGTCGCGCAACATTCCCCTGAACCTGCCGCTGGTGTCCGCCGCCATGGACACCGTGACCGAAGCTCGCCTGGCGATCGCGATCGCGCAGGAGGGGGGCATCGGCATCGTGCACAAGAATCTCAGCGCCGAATCCCAGGCGCGCGAAGTCGCCCGGGTCAAGCGCTATGAGAGCGGCGTCGTTCGCGAGCCTCTCACCATCGGCCCGAACGCCACGGTCCGCGAGGCGATGGAGCTGACTCGCCAGCACGGCTTCTCGGGTTTCCCGGTCGTTGAGGGCAAGCGCGTCATCGGCATCGTCACCGGCCGCGACCTGCGCTTCGAGACCCGCATGGACGCCCGCGTCAGCGAGATCATGACGCCGGCCGAGAAGCTCATCACCGTCAAGGACGGCGCGTCCACCGACGAGGCCAAGGCGCTGATGCACAAGCACAAGCTGGAGCGCGTCGTTGTCGTCAACGACGCCTTCGAGCTGCGCGGCCTGATGACCACCAAGGACATCACCAAGCAGACCAGCTTTCCCAACGCCGCGCGCGATGCCCAGGGCAAGCTGCGCGTCGGCGCGGCAGTCGGCTTCGGCGACGACACCGAGCAACGCGTCGAACTGCTGGTGCGTGCCGGCGTCGATGCCCTCATCGTCGACACGGCCCACGGCCACAGTGCCGGCGTGCTGGAGCGGGTGCGCTGGGTCAAGAGCAACTATCCGAACGTCGACGTCATCGGCGGCAACATCGCAACCGGCGCCGCAGCGCTGGCGCTGGTGGAAGCCGGCGCCGACGGCGTCAAGGTCGGTATCGGCCCCGGCTCCATCTGCACGACCCGCATCGTTGCGGGTGTCGGCGTGCCGCAGATCACCGCCATCGACAACGTCGTCACGGCGCTCAAGGGCACCGGCGTGCCCGTCATCGCCGACGGCGGCGTGCGCTACTCCGGCGACCTGGCCAAGGCCATCGCTGCGGGCGCCGACTGCGTGATGATGGGCGGTGCCTTCGCCGGCACCGAGGAGGCGCCCGGCGAGGTCATCCTCTACCAGGGCCGCACCTTCAAGAGCTACCGCGGCATGGGCTCGATGGGCGCGATGGCCAAGGGCAGTGCGGATCGCTACTTCCAGGACACCTCGGCCAACAACCCGAACACGTCCAAGCTCGTGCCGGAAGGCATCGAAGGCCAGGTACCCTACAAGGGCTCGGTCGTGCAGGTCATCTTCCAGATGGCCGGTGGCCTGAAGGCGTCGATGCACTACTGCGGCTGCGGCTCCATCGCTGACATGCAGGACAAGGCCGAGTTCGTCGAGATCACGACGGCGGGCATGCGCGAGAGCCATGTCCACGACGTGCAGATCACGAAGGAAGCACCGAACTACCGCAGCGAGTGACTGTGGCCCCCGGTTTGACCGTTGACGGTCAAACCGCCCCCCGCGGGGGCGCAAATCGTTCTAGGGGCAGCCCGTCGAACGCTTTGCTGCTGCCGACCGAGACAACGGGGCGAACGAGAGTCGCCCCGTTGCGCTTTTCAGGAAGACGATGAGTTCCTCCACGCAACGCACCCCGGCCATGGGTTTCATCATGGCCGCGGTGCTGATCGACATGATCTCCATCGGGCTGATGGTGCCGGTGCTGCCGCATATCGTCGGCACCTTCACCCACAGCAACGACGAGCAGACCTCGGCCTTCCTGATGGTGACCATGGCCTTCGGCGTGGCCAACTTCATCGGCTCACCCGTGCTTGGCTCGCTGTCGGACCGCTTCGGCCGCCGGCCGGTGCTGCTGATCGGCTTCGCGGGCCTGGCGCTGAGCTTTTTCGTGACCGCCGTGGCCACCGCGCTGTGGATGCTCGTTGCCGTGCGCCTGTTCTCAGGCGCCATGCAGGCCAATATCGCCATCGCCAACGCCTATGTGGCCGACATCACGCCGGCCGAAGACCGAGCGCGCCGCTTCGGCCAGCTGGGCGCGATGTTCGGCGTCGGCTTCATCCTCGGCCCCGTCATCGGTGGCTGGCTGGGCCATTACGACGTGCACTGGCCCTTCCTCGCCGCCGGCTGCATGGCCGTGGTGAACTGGTGCTACGGCTTCTTCGTGCTGCCCGAGTCCCTACCCGTTGACAGGCGCACGGGCTTCAACTGGAAGAAGGCCAACCCGGTGTCGTCCCTGCGCGGCCTGGCGGCGCTGAAGGGCGTCGGGTCGCTGGTCGTCGTCATCGCGCTGGCGTCGCTGGCGCAGTTCATGTTGCACATGACTTGGGTGCTCTACACCAAGTTCAAGTTCGGCTGGGGGCCGCTCGAGGTGAGCTGGTCCCTGTTCGCGGTAGGCATCGTGTCGGTGCTGAGCCAGGGCGTGCTGCTCAAGCCGCTGCTGGCGCGCTTCAGCCCCCGGCGGTTGGCACTCATCGGCATGGGCTCTGCATCGGTGGCCTATCTCGGCTTCGGCCTCGCGACCGAGGGCTGGATGATGTATGCCGTCATCGCCTTCAACCTGCTCGGCGGCGTCGCGACCGCGGCGGTGCAGAGCATCATTTCCAATGCGGCGGGGCCGACCCGGCAAGGCCAGGCCATGGGTGCCGTGTCGTCGCTGAACAGCCTGATGGCCGTCATCGCGCCCGTCGTCGGCCTGACTTTGCTGGGCTGGGTGTCACACCGCCCGGCCACCGACCCGCTGATGGGCCTGCCCTTCTACACCTGCGCTGCCCTGCAACTGATCGGCCTGATCGTCGCCTACCGCTTCTTCCACGGCCAGCGCACCGCTTTGCAAACCGCCTGAGTTCACCATGCAACACGACAAAGTCCTCATCCTCGACTTCGGCTCCCAGGTCACCCAGCTCATCGCTCGCCGCGTGCGCGAAGCGGCCGTGTATTGCGAGATTCACCCGAACGATGTGTCCGACGACTTCATCAAGTCGTTCGCACCCAAGGCCATCATCCTCAGCGGCAGCCACGCCTCCACCTACGAAGACCACGAGCTGCGCGCGCCGCAGGCCGTGTGGGACGCCGGCGTGCCGGTGCTCGGCATCTGCTACGGCATGTTCACGATGACGGTGCAGCTCGGCGGTGAGGTCGAGGCCGCCGACCACCGCGAGTTCGGCTATGCCGAGGTGCGGGCGCACGGCCACACCAAGCTGCTCGATGGCATCCAGGACTTCGAGACGCCCGAGAAGCACGGCATGCTCAAGGTCTGGATGAGCCATGGCGACAAGGTCACCGTGATGCCGCCGGGCTTCAAGCTGATGGCCTCCACGCCCAGCTGCCCCATCGCCGGCATGGCCAACGAGGAGAAGCGCTACTACGCCGTGCAGTTCCACCCCGAGGTCACGCACACCGTGCAGGGCGACGCGCTGCTGCGCCGCTTCGTGCGCGACATCGCCGGCTGCAAGGGCGACTGGCAGATGGGCAGCTACATCGATGAGGCCGTGGCCAAGATCCGCGAGCAGGTCGGTGATGAAGAAGTCATCCTCGGCCTGTCCGGTGGTGTCGACTCGTCGGTGGCCGCCGCGCTGATCCACCGCGCCATCGGCGACCAGCTCACCTGCGTCTTCGTCGACCACGGCCTGCTGCGCCTGAACGAAGGCCAGATGGTGATGGACATGTTCGCCGGCCGTCTGCACGCCAAGGTGATCCGCGTCGACGCGAGCGAAGTCTTCCTCGGCAAGCTGGCCGGCGTGGCCGACCCCGAGAAGAAGCGCAAGATCATCGGCGCCGAGTTCGTCGAGGTCTTCCAGGCCGAGGCCAAGAAGCTGAAGAACGCCAAGTGGCTGGCCCAGGGCACCATCTACCCCGACGTCGTCGAGAGCGGTGGCACCAAGACCAAGAAGGCCACGACGATCAAGAGCCACCACAACGTCGGCGGCCTGCCCGAGACGCTGGGGCTGAAGCTGCTGGAGCCGCTGCGCGAGCTGTTCAAGGATGAGGTGCGGGCGTTGGGCGTGGCCCTGGGCCTGCCGGCCGACTTGGTCTATCGCCACCCCTTCCCGGGCCCGGGCCTGGGCGTGCGCATCCTGGGCGAGGTGAAGAAGGACTTCGCCGACCTGCTGCGCCGCGCGGACGCGATCTTCATCGAGGAGCTGCGCAACACCATCGACCCCGCCACGGGCAAGAGCTGGTACGCGCTGACCAGCCAGGCCTTTGCCGTGTTCCTGCCGGTCAAGAGCGTGGGCGTGATGGGCGATGGCCGCACCTATGACTACGTCGTCGCGCTACGCGCTGTGCAGACCAGCGACTTCATGACGGCGGACTGGGCCGAGCTGCCTTATGCGCTGCTCAAGCGCACCAGCGGCCGCATCATCAACGAGGTGCGCGGCATCAACCGCGTGACCTACGACGTGTCGAGCAAGCCGCCCGCGACGATCGAGTGGGAATGATTCAAAGGCCAACGTCACCTGGCGCCACTGCACGGGCGGCGCGGCGGTGGCGTGGCGCGCGACTTGGTAGTCATCCGGCAAGGTGAGCTGCTCAGGCTAACCTATTTCAAAGGCTCATCAGCTCGCTGGAAGTGCAGTCCCGACCGCGTTCCTTCGAAAGATAGAGCGCATCATCAGCGCGCTCGAGCACGCAGTCCAACGTCTCATCCGGGCGAGCTTGCGCGACACCCGCGGAGAAGGTGAAGGAGATGCCCGCGGTCGGCCCCATGGTGCTGCGCACGCGTTCAAGTGCCGTGCAGGCGTCAGCCAACTCCGTGCCTGGCAGCAGAAGCAAGAACTCTTCACCGCCGACTCGCCCGAGAGATTGGCCGGATCGCAAGTGGGTGCGAATGTGCTCGCAGAAATGACGCAGCACTGCATCTCCGCCGGCGTGGCCGTGTGTGTCGTTGACTTTCTTGAAGTGATCCAAATCCAGCAACGCCACGCAGACGGGATGCGAATGCCGGCGTGGGTCCGCGAGAGCGCTAGCGGCAAGCTTCAAAATATGGCGCCGGTTCGGGACACCTGTCAGTTCATCAGTAAATGCTGCCTGGATCGCAAGTTCGTGTGCATGCGCCAGTTCGGCTGCCATGCGCTGGTTGGCCCGTAGCAACCGCTCGAGGTCATCCTTCTCGTCGCGCAGCGACTTGCGCTGCAGGTACAGCGCTACGAAGGCTGCCACCTTGCTCTGCATCACAAGCGGCGGAACGGGCTTCATCAGAAAGTCAACCGCACCAGTTTCATAGCCCTGAAACGTTCGCTCAGTGTCGATGCTGGCCCCGGTCAAAAAAATGATGGGCACCTCATTTGTGCGTTCATCGCCGCGCATTGCCGCGGCGAGCTCGAAACCATCTACGCCAGGCATGTTGACGTCGATCAACGCCAAGGCGAACTCATATTGACGCAGTAACTCCAACGCCACCGCTGCCGACAGCGCAGATACAACCTCAACGCCTGGCCGATCCAAGATTAGCTTGGTTGTTACCAAGCTGTCAGGATGGTCATCGACATGAAGAACGAAGGCGATGTCGCGGGTAGGCAGCGCTAACTCCCGAAAACTGTGCCTTTGCACGTTAGCAAGAGCCAGAGCCAACGATGTTGCTCAGGATAAGAATTTTTCAATGCGTTACTGATGGGCGCGAATTGCTATCTGCTGGCCAGCAGATGCGATGCTTGGTGGGCAATGACGTTCAAGACACCCGAGCTGAAACGTTCCGTAAAAGAACCCCGTAGCGGGGTTCCTGCCACGATTTCTCGGGGCGCAGCCCCTACAAACGCGCGCTGACCGTGGTGCATGGGCCCGCGGCATTCAACGCAGTTTGAAGGACCTGATGACCGCTACGCACGACCCGCATCCCGCCCTCGCCCGGCGCTCCCTGCTTGCAGGCCTGGGCCTGCTGCCCGCTCTGCCGCTGCTGTGCAGCGCGCCGGCGCTCGCCGAGACCCGCCCGGTGCCCGCCTCGGCCAGCGGCGTCTTCCGCCACGCCGGCCTGTTGGTCACGGAGGACGACTTCAAGCGCATCCGTGGTCATATCGCGGCCGGCGAGCAGCCCTGGACGGGCTGGTGGAACAAGCTGTGTGCCGACCGCCTCACTTCACTGGACGCCTGGCCGAGCGCGCTGCCGGCGGTCTACCGCCAGGACAGAAGCAAGGCCTCGCTGTACCGCGACATCCAGCGTGCCTGGTGCCTGGCACTGCGCTGGAAGCTGTCGGACGACCCCCGCTATGCCGACAAGGCGGTGGAGACCCTGGATGCCTGGGCGCAAACGCTGAAATTGGTCGCGACCAAGGCCGAAGGATCGACCGCCCCTGACGATCACACCTACATCCTGATGGCCGGCATGCAAGGCCACCAGTTTGCCCAGATCGGCGAGGTGATGCGCAGCTACCCCGGTTGGGCGCCGGCGAGCCTGGCACGCTTCCAGCAGATGCTGCTGGATGTGTTCGGCAGCATCTGCTCGGGATTTCTCAAGAAGGTCTCCCTCGGCTCGCATGCCAACTGGGACATGGCCTCGCTGTGTGGCGCCATGGCCATCGGCGTGTTCTGCGACCGGCCCGAGTTGTACAGGCAGGCCTGCGACTACTACGCGGGCAACAACCAGGGCGAGCTGGCCATGTTCGGCAATGGCTCCATCGTGCACAGCGTGTACTTCATGCACCCGGGTCATTTCGGGCAGTGGGAGGAGAGCGGGCGCGACCAGGGGCATTCGACGCTGGGGATGTCGCTCGGCGGCGACCTGCTGGAGATGGCCTGGAACCAGGGTGACGACCTCTACGGCATGTACAACAACCGCTTCCTCGCGGCGGCCGAGTACGTGGCGCGCTCCAACCTCAAGGACGAGAACGGCAACGTCTACGCCGTGCCGTACGCGCCGGAACACAACCCCTCGCAGCCCCATACGGCGCGGTGGACGGAGGTCAACCAGTCCTTCCAGAACTACCGCAACGCCTGGGAACCCATCTACAACCACTACGTGAACCGCATGGGGCTGGCGGCGCCCAACGTTGCGCGCATGCTGCCCCTGTGCGAGCCGAATTACGGGTCGGGCAATGGCGACGACATGGTGTACCCGACGCTGACGCAGCGCCGGCCCGCCTATGCCGGGCCGATGAAGGCGCCCTCCGGCCTCACGTCCCCGGTGCACGACGGTCGCGTCGTGCTGTCGTGGTGGGGCAGCGTCGGTGCGACGTCCTATGTGGTCAAGCGGGCCGCCCGTGCCAACGGGCCCTTCACCCACTTGACGACCGTCGCCGCCGACCAACTCCTCACCCACACGGACACGCCGCCCAAGGGCGTCTGGTTCTACCAGGTCACCGCCCTGGGCAGCGCCAGCGCCAGCGCCGCCTCCACCGCGGTGCGGGCCGCCGTGCCCGGCGAGCGGCGCTTCTCGATGCCGCTGAATGGCAGCAACGGCACGGGCACCATCGGCGCGTTGCAGACTCCCGCCGGCCAGTGGAAGGCCGTCGCGGGCGAGCTGCTGGACGGCGCGACCTGGGGCGACGGGCGGCTGAACGACAAGGCCATCGTCTTCGACGGCAAGTCGGCCGGCCTGCAGCTGCCCGAGGGGCTGTTCAGCGGCCTGGGCGACTTCACCTTGTCCCTGTGGGCCAATGCCAATTCACTGCGCACGGACAGCTGCCTGTTCTTCGCCGGGCACGACGGGTTTTCCTACATGCGCCTCGTGCCCAAGGGCCGCGTGGGGCTGCAGTTCGCCATCACCGGCGCGGGGTTCAACGACGAGCAGAACCTGGTCGCGCCGTGGTTCATGCCCATTCGCCGCTGGGTCCATCTGGCCGTCACGCTCAAGGGCACTACTGGCCGGCTCTATGTCGACGGCACAGAGGTGGCGAGGTCCGACGCCATGATGCTGTCGCCGCGCCAGGTCGGCGACCAGGTGGCCTTCCTCGGGCGCGACTGGGGCCATGCGTCATTCAACGGCCGCATCCAGGGCTTCCGCATCGAAGCGGGGGCCTTGAGCGCCGCCGAAGTCGCGGCTCTGGCGAAGTAGCGGTCGGCGGGGGCGCACCGGCGCGCCGTGCGCGTGCCGTGCGCCTCATTCCCGCAGTGCTCACCGGCGCCGGTACCCGGCCCGGCAGGGCAACTGCTGGGCGGCTGGCTCGCGACAGGTCACTGCCGACAGCCGGCTCCGGACGCTGGCATTTGATCTATGTCAAACCGCGTTACGGCGGCGTTTCTAGAATTTGATGCATCAAAAATGCATCTTTAGAGGCGCCCATGTCAGTCCCTTCCCTTCAGTTCGACTCTCGCGGATTCGCAATGTGTGACCGCGCCCCAGCGATCGTCGCCAAGCTTGACGTCCTGGCCGCCAACGAAACGCTGGAGCTGTTGATGGACGGGGAGCCCGGCTCGCTGGAGGCCCTGCTCAACGTTCACAGACCCGGCATGTTCAGCTGGCAGAGCGTCGACCGCGGCCCGGACTTCTGGCGGGCGCGAGTCACAAGGCTTGGCTCTGCGCGCGGCACGTGCTGCGGCGCTTGCGGCGGCGCCTGACGTTCAACTGTTCCTGGCGTTCCAAGGAAATCACCATGAAATCCCGTAGCAATCTCTGGCGCTGGCTGGGGCTCATCTTCGTGCTGTCGTTCGGCGCCCTGGGCTACCTGGGCTGGCAGATCTATCTTTCCGCTCCACCCATCCCGAACCGGGTGGTCAGCGCCGACGGCGAGCTGTTGTTCACCGGCGAGCAGATCCAGCTCGGCCAGCAGGCTTGGCTGTCGGCCGGCGGCCAGCAGCTCGGCACGGTCTGGGGGCATGGCGCCTATGTCGCGCCGGACTGGTCGGCCGACTGGCTGCATCGCGAGGCGGTGGCCCTGAAGGCCCGGCGCCTGGCCGAACAGCAGCAAAGCGGCCTGACGGTCAGCGACGCGCAGCGCGCCGCCGTCGACCAGCTGGTGCGCGAGGAAATGCGCCGCAACACCTACGAAGAGAGCAGCGGCGATGTGCGCGTCACCGCCGCCCGCGCCCAGGCCATCCGTGAAGTCGCTTCGCACTACGACGGCCTGTTCGGCACCGAACCGGCGCTGGACAAGCTGCGCGACCAATACGCGATGACGGCCGGCGCCTTGCCCGAAGCCGAGCACCGCAAGGCGCTGGCGGCCTTCTTCTTCTGGTCGGCCTGGGCGGCCGTGACGGATCGCCCTGGCGAGGCCGGTCTGTCCTACACCAGCAACTGGCCGCACGAACCGCTGGTCGGCAACACGATGAGCACGTCGGCCGCGATGTGGTCGATGGTCAGCATCGTGCTGCTGCTGGCCGGCATCGCCGCGATGCTGTGGCTGCACCAGGGCGACGAAGAGCTCGCCGTCGTGCCCAAGGCCGACCCGCTGCTCGGCGCCAAGGCCACACCGTCGATGAAGGCCACGCGCAAATACTTCTTCGTCGTCATCGGCCTGATGCTGCTGCAGATCGGCATGGGCGCCATCACCGCCCACTATGCGGTGGAAGGCCAGGCCTTCTTCGGCATCCCGCTGGCGCAGATCCTGCCGTACACCGTCACCCGCACCATCCACACGCAGATCGGCATTTTCTGGATCGCAACTGCCTGGCTGGCCACGGGCCTGTACGTCGCGCCGCTGCTATCGGGCGCCGAACCCAGGCTGCAGAAGCTCGGTGTCGACGCGCTGTTCTGGGCCCTCATCGTCGTCGTGCTCGGCTCGACGATCACCGGCTGGCTCGGCACGCTGCAGCACCGCGGGCTGGACTTCAGCTTCTGGTTCGGCAACCAGGGCCTGGAATTCACGAGCATGGGCCGCTTCTGGCAGATCCTGCTCTTCGTTGGCCTGCTGTTCTGGGTCTTCCTGCTCGGCCGTGCGCTGTGGCCGGCGCTCAAGCGGCCTTCGGAAACCCGTGGCCTCATCGCCATGGTCTTCCTGTCGGCGACCTGCATCGGCGGCTTCTACGCGAGCTCGCTGACCTGGGGCCAGCACACCCACTACTCGATGGTCGAGTACTGGCGCTGGTGGCTGGTGCACCTGTGGGTGGAGGGCTTCTTCGAGGTCTTCGCCACGGCCGTCGTCGCGCTGATCTTCACCAACCTGGGCCTGGTGCGCCCCGCTTCTGCCAACCGCGCCATCGTCGCGGAGACCATCGTCTTCCTGTTCGGAGGCATCCTGGGCACGTTGCACCACCTGTACTGGACGGGCACGCCCACATCGGTCATTGCGGTCGGCTCGGTGTTCTCCGCACTGGAGGTGGTGCCGCTGACGCTGATCGGCCTGGAAGCGCTGCAGACCTACCGCCGCGCCAAGGGCGTGGCCTGGCTGGGCGCCTACAAGTGGGTCATCCTGTCCTTCGTCGCCGTGGGCTTCTGGAACACGGTGGGCGCCGGCCTGTTGGGCTTCGCCATCAACCCGCCGGCCTCGCTGTACTACGTGCAGGGCCTGAACATGACGGCGGCCCACGGCCACGCGGCGCTGTTCGGCGTCTACGGCATGCTGGGCATCGGCCTGATGCTGTTCTGCCTGCGCGGGCTGTACGACCGGGCGCTGCATGCCGACCGATTCCTCAAGCCCGCCTTCTGGAGCCTGAACATCGGCTTGGCGATGATGGTCTTCCTGTCGCTGCTGCCGGCTGGCATCTACCAGGCCTACCAGAGCATCACGAAGGGCCTGTGGTACGCCCGCTCGCCAGAGGTCATCCACTCCAAGGTGATGGAGACGCTGGTGTGGCTGCGCGTGCCGGGTGACATCGTGTTCGCCGCCGGCAGCGTCTTCCTGGCCGTGTATGCGCTGTACCTGCTGCGCCGCCCCGCGGCGGACCGCCTGCCTGCAGGCGCCGCTCCGGCCCGTGGGCGCTGAAAGGATTGAAAGATGAGACTCACCGCCTTCACCGACTACAGCCTGCGCGTGCTGATGTTCCTGGCCGCCGAGCCCGACCGGCGGGCCACGGTGGGCGAGATCTGCGCGGCCTTCGACGTGAAGGCCAACCACCTCACCAAGGTCGTGCACCACCTGGCCAAGCGCGGCTGGGTGAGCACCGTGCGCGGCAAGGGCGGCGGCCTCACGCTGGCCCGGCCGGCGGCGCAGATCCGCATCGGCGAGGTTGTGCGCGACACCGAGGGCCAGGCCCTGCCGGCCGAGTGCTTCTCGGCCGAGGCCAGCCATTGCGCCATCGTCAGCCACTGCCGGCTCAAGGGCGTGCTGGGCGAGGCGGTGCAGGCCTTTCACGCCGTGCTGGACCGCTACACGCTGGCCGACATCACGGCCAACCGTCAGCAGTTGGTACAGCTGCTGCACTTCATGGCGCCGGCGAGGTCGGCGCCATGACGGGCATGGCCTATCCCTACGAAGGGCCGGAGGAACTTCGGCAACCCATCCTGGCGGCGCTGCGCCGCGTGGTGGACCCCGAAGTGGCGATGTCCATCGTCGATGTCGGCCTGGTCTACGGCGTGACCGTCGAGGCCGAGCGCGTCAAGGTGCTGCTGACCATGACCTCGGCCGCCTGCCCGGTGGTGGACGTCATCGTCGACGACGCCTGCACCGAGCTCGACAAGGTCGTGCCGGTCGACCAGCGCATCCATGTCGAGGTGGTGTGGGAGCCGCCCTGGACGACCGATCGCATGAGCGACCGGGCCAAAGCCTTCATGGGCTGGTAGGGCAGGGGATGCGACGCGCTCCGGGTCTGCTGCCGCGACTGGCCTTCGCGGGCCTCGCGGTGGTGGCTCTGGTGGCCGGCATTGCCGGCGGCCTGGTGCGAGCCGGGGTCGCCGTGCCCGTGGCGAGCGCGGCCGTCGCTACCCATGCCTTCCTGATGGTCTGCGCCTTCATGGGCACCGTCATCGGCATCGAGCGCGCCGTGGCCTTGAAGCATCCGGCGGGTTTTGCTGGCCCGCTCGCCTCGGGCGCTGCGGGCCTGGTGATGCTCTCCGGCGCGCCAGGCCTGGCCGCATGGCTGGCCGCGGGCGCGTCGCTGGCCTTTGTCGGCGTGAACCTGGCCGTGGTCAGGCGGCAGCGGGCCGCGCACACGCTGCTGTTGCTCGCCGGCGCAGTAGCCTGGGCGGCCGGCAGCCTGCTGCACGCGCTCGGCCTGATGGCCGGCGCCGTGGTGCCGCTGTGGTTCTGCTTCCTCGTGTTCACCATCGCCGCCGAGCGGCTGGAGATGACGCGGCTGATGCGCCGCCATGCCGGCGCCGGCCCGGCCTTGCTTGCCATCCTGGCCGTGGCTGCCTGTGGCGCGGTGTTGTCCGGCCTTGTCGCTGACGTGGGCGGCCTGCTGTATGGCTTGTCTCTGGCAGCGCTCGCCAGTTGGCTCGCGGTGTTCGACATCGCACGCCGCACGGTCCGCGCCGCGGGGCTGAGCCGCTACATGGCCCTGTGCCTGCTCACCGGCTACTTCTGGCTGGCCGTTGCCGGCCTGGCCTGGGCGGGCACGGCGCTGGGCCTGCCGTGGCGCGACGCCGCTCTGCATGGCCTCGCGCTGGGCTTCGTCTTCAGCATGGTGTTCGGCCATGCCCCGGTCATCCTCCCCGCCGTCGCCCGCGTGAAGCTGGCGTTCGGCTGGCCTTTCTACCTGCCACTGGCGCTGCTGCATGCGTCGCTGGCCGTGCGTCTCGGCGGCCGGTTCGACGCCCGACTGACGGCCGCAGGTGCCACCGGCAACGCGCTGGCCATCGCTGCATTCGTGCTGACGCTGGCTGGAGCAGCCATCGCCTGGCGAGCTCAACGGAAACCAACACATGATGCCCTTGCTGAGAATCGATGAGCCCCCGCCGGCCGCGCCCGCGGGCTTTGCACTGTTCGCGCTGGGCTTTCGGCCCTTCTACCTGCTGGCCAGCGTGTTTGCCGCGCTGTCCGTGCCGCTGTGGGCGCTGCAGTTCTCGGGTCTGCTGGGCCACGCCTATCTGGCCGGCCCGATCTGGCATGCCCACGAGATGCTGTTCGGCTTCACGCTGGCCGTCATCGTCGGCTTCCTGTTCACGGCCGGCCGCAACTGGACCAACCTGCCCACACCCACCGGCTGGAAGCTTGCCGCGCTTGCCGCGCTGTGGGTCGCCGCCCGCGTGCTGGTGCTGACGCCTTTTGCGCTGGCCGCTGCCGTTGCCAACGTCGCCTTCCCGCTGGCCGCGGCCATCAGCCTGGCCTTGCCTTTCGTGAAGGCTGGCAGCCGGCGCAACTACTTCTTCATCGGCCTGCTCGCGCTGCTGGCGCTCGCCGCCGGCTGCGTGCACCTGGCGCAGTTCGGCGTCGACTTGGTGCCCGGCTGGCTAGGCATCCAGGTGGCGCTGGACGTGGTGCTCTTCATCCTGGCCGTCATGGGCGGGCGCGTCATCCCGATGTTCACGAACAACGGCGTGCCAGGTGCTGGCGCGAGCCGCAACGCATGGGCCGAAAGGGCGGCGCTCGGCGGCGTGCTGGCCCTGCTGGCTGCCGATGTCGGGGGCTTGCACGGCTGGCCGCTGGCTGCTCTCACGACCACCGTCAGCGCGGCTCATGCGTGGCGCTGGGCGTTGTGGCGGCCCTGGCGCACGCTGCGTGCGCCGCTGGTGTGGGTGCTGCACCTGGCCTACCTGTGGGTGCCGGTGCATCTGCTGCTGCGCGCGCTGGCCGAAGCCGGCTGGCTGATGCCGTCGCTGGCCACGCATGCGCTCACCGTGGGCGCCGTCGGCGGCCTCGTCATCGGCATGATGACCCGCACCGCGCGTGGCCACACCGGTCGGCCCTTGAAGGCTGACCGCTTCGAGGTCGCCTGCTATCTGCTGGTTGCCGCCGCGGCCGCCGTGCGCGTGCTTCTGCCTTTGATCGCGCCTGCCCAGATCGTCCACGCGGCCCTGGCCTCGGCGCTGCTGTGGTCGGCGGGCTTTGGCCTGTACGCGGTGCGCTACTGGCCGGTGCTGTCCCGCCCGCGCCTCGACGGCCGACCCGGCTGAAATCAACGAGACCCAACATGAAACTACCCAGCTACTTTGACGAAGTCCCCCGCCTCACGATGCAGGACCCGCTGGCCCGCGTGCTGGGCTGCGCCGAGGACGGCATCCTCGACTACGGCTTCGCCGACGCCGTGCGGCTGACGGGCCATTCCTGCGTGGCCGTCGCGTCGGCCTACTGGCTGACCTGGCTGGCGCTGGAGCAGCTCTACCCGGACGGCCTGCCGCAGCGCGGCGGCATCAAGGTGGAGTTCCGCGACGATGCGCGCTCCGGGGGGACCGGTGTCGTCGCGACGGTCGTGCAGATGCTCACGGGTGCGGCGGGTGGGTCCGGCTTCAAGGGCCTGGGTGGGCGCTTCAGCCGGGCCGGCCTGATCCGCAGCAAGCCCGACCTGGTGCTGGCGCTGCGCTTCACCCGGCTCGACACGCAGGCCGCCGTGGACGTGGGCGTGGACACGACCTCCCTGCCGGGACAGGCGGAACTGGATGTGCTGGTGGCGCTTCTCGCCTCCGGCAAGGCGGCGCCTCAGGACGAGAAAGACCTCGGCGAGCTGTGGCAGGCGCGCGTGCGCTCGCTGCTGCTGGAACGCGGGCGTGATCGCACTGTCTTCATGGTCCGGCCGGTGCATCGTCTGGGCGGCGCGGCCGGCCTTCCCCACAGCCCGGAGGCCGCGGAGGCGTTCGCGTGAGCCGGAGGTTCCCGATCCGGCCGGCGAACCCCGGGCGCATCTGCTGGGGCTGCGACCGCTATTGCTCGGCCGATGCGCTGCAATGCGGCAACGGCTCGGTGGCCACGCCGCATCCGAGCGAGCTGTTCGGCGACGACTGGATGAACTGGGGCCTGGACGCCCCTGCGGCCGCGGCCGAACCCGCCGGGCCAGCGGGAACGGTGGCGGAGTGATTCGTCGCCGCGCTTGCGCGAGATCAAGCTCACGCGGGAACGGCCTGCCCAGAATCCGCCGCATGTCCAAAGGCTGGAATCGCGCCCGTCTCGCCACCAAGGTCGGCATCCTCGGAGCCGCCTTGCTGTGCATCGCGCTGGGCTCGATCGGCCTGACGCTGTGGATAGGCTGGCAGCTCGAAGGCGGCGCGGCGGCGGTCAACGAAGCGGGGCGGCTGCGCATGCAGACCTGGCGCCTCGCCCACCAAAGCGTCGGTGCCGGCAGCGATGCCCTGCGCCCGCTCACCCAGGCCTATGACGCCTCCCTGCAGCTGCTGGTGGACGGCGACCCCGCGCGGCCCCTCTTCCTGCCTCGCGATGAGCACACCCTGCAGGCCTGGCGCGGCGTGCGCGAGGGCTGGCAGCAGCTGAAGTCGACCGCGGTCGATGGCCTGCCGGCGCCCACCGGCGCGCAGGCCGAGGCCCAGGTGCAGCGCATCGACGTCCTCGTCGACGCCGTCGAGGCGCGCATGGCAGGCTGGAGCTCGCTGCTGTCCAGCGTGCAGCTGGCGCTCGTCGGCATGGCCATCGCCGCGGCCCTGATCTTCCTGTACGCCTCGCACCTCGTCGTGTTCGCGCCGGTGGACCGGCTGCGCCGCGGCCTGCAGGCGCTGGAGCAGGGCGCGCTTGGCGCCCGCGTGGCCGAGGACTCGCAGGACGAATTCGGCGACCTGGCGCGCGGCTTCAACCGCATGGCGCAGCGCCTTGAGGCCGTCTACCAGGGCATGGCCGATGAAGTGCGTGCCAAGACGGCCGACCTGCGCCTGGAGCAGCAGCGGCTGGCCACGCTGTACGAGGCCACGTCCTTCGCCGCGGGGGCGTCGTCGGTGCGCGACCTGGGCGCGGGTTTTGCCGAGCGCATGCGCCGCGCGGCCGGCGCCGATGCCGTCGCGATGCGCTGGCTGGACCCGAGCCAGCAGCGCATGGTGCTGCTGGCTTCGCAGGGCATGCCGCCCGCGATGGCCGAGGCCGAACGCTGCGTGACGCCTGGCGCCTGCCATTGCGGCAGCCCCGAGCCTCATGCCAACGTCATCCCCATCACCCGCGAGAGCGATCACAGGTCGCACTGCGCCAAGGCCGGCTTCGTCGCCGTGACGGCGGTGGCGTTGACGGTGCAGGGCCGCGTGATGGGCGAGGTCGACCTGCTGTTTCGCGACCCGCCCCAGCCCAGCCAGGCCGACCGCGAGTTGCTGGACAGCCTGGCGAGTCACCTGGCCAGCGCCATGGACAGCCTGCGCAGCGAGGCGTTGCAGCGCGAAGCCGCTGTGGCCGAGGAGCGCGGCATGCTGGCCCGCGAGATGCACGATTCCATCGCGCAAAGCCTGGCCTTCATGAAGATCCAGCTGCAACTGCTGAAGGACGCGCAGCGGGGCGGCAAGGCCGATGCAGCCGTGCGCCTCATCGACGAGCTGGAGCTGGGCCTGAAGGAATGCACGGCCGACGTGCGGGCGCTGCTGATGCATTTCCGCACCCGCACCGATGGCGACGACCTGCTGCCCGCGCTGCAGCAGACGCTGCAGAAGTTCCGCCTGCAAAGCGGCCTGCAGGCCGAGCTGGAGGTGGACGGCCACGGCGCACCGCTGCCGGCCGACGTGCAGGTGCAGCTGCTGCACGTGGTACAGGAGGCGTTGGCCAATGTGCGCAAGCACGCCCAGGCCAGCCAGGTCCACGTGCGGCTGGCGCACCAGCCGCACTGGCAGATCGACGTGCGCGACGACGGCCGTGGATTCGACATGGCCCTGGACTCGCCCGACGACAGCCACGTCGGGCTGCGCATCATGCGCGAGCGCGCCGCCAAGGTGGGTGCCGCCGTGGCGCTGGAATCCCAACCCGGGCGAGGCACGCTGGTGCGTGTCTCCCTGCCCGAATACGAGACGGCCAATACATCATGAATACCGAACCCATCCGCGTCCTTGTCGTTGACGACCACACGCTGTTCCGCCGCGGCCTGATCGCGCTGCTGGCCACGCAGTCGCAGCTGCAGGTCGTTGGCGAGGCCGGAGACGCCGGTGCGGCCGAGCGCCTGGCGGCCGAATTGCAACCCCAGGTCATCCTGCTGGACAACCACCTGCCCGGCGTCACCGGCGTGCAGGCCCTGCCGGCGCTGAAGGCGGCCGCGCCGGGTGCCCAGGTGCTGATGCTGACGATGAGCGAGTCGGAGGCCGACCTGGGCGCGGCCCTGCGCGCCGGCGCCTGCGGCTATCTGCTGAAGACGGCGGACAACCACGAGCTGACCCAGGCCATCGAGCGCGCGGTGCGAGGCGTGTCCAGCTTCAGCGCCGAGATGGCCGGCAAGCTGGCCACGGCCTTCCGCCACGAAGCTGAGGCAGCGTCCACCGCCGTCACCGCACCGCCCGACCCCCTGGGCACGCTGTCGCCGCGCGAGCGCGAGATCGTCGACCTGATCGCCCGCGGCGATTCCAACAAGCACATCGCGCGCGAGCTCGGCATCGCCGAGACGACGGTGAAGATCCACGTGCAGCACTTGCTGCGCAAGCTGGACCTGGACTCGCGCGTGCAGGCCGCCGTGCTGGTGACGCAGCAACGCGCGTAGTTCTTTAGGACGAGGCCGCCCGGGTCGTCGTCCTCCCTGCGGGCGGTGCCCCGCTGCCCCTCTGGTGAATGTGCGGCGCGCAGGCTGCGCGGGACAGTCTCCTCATGTTCACTGAGGAGGAAACCGCATGACTGCGCCCCCTGTCGACCGCAAGGCCTGGTCGGTGCTGATCGTCAGCACCTTGGCCTTCACCGTCTGCTTCATGGTCTGGATGATGTTCGGCGTCATCGGCATCCCCATCAAGAAGCAGCTCGGCCTCAACGCCACCGAATTCGGCCTGCTGACGGCCATGCCGGTGCTGACCGGCTCTCTCGTGCGCGTGCCGCTGGGCATCTGGACGGACCGTTATGGCGGCCGCATCGTGCTCACGCTGCTGATGCTCGCCACCGTGCCGGCCATCTGGCTGATGGCCTACGCGACGCAGTACTGGCATTTCCTCGTCATCGGGCTCTTCGTCGGCCTGGCGGGCGGCTCCTTCTCGGTGGGCACGCCCTACGTCGCGCGCTGGTTCCCCAAGAGCCGCCAGGGCATGGCCATGGGCGTCTACGGTGCCGGCAACTCCGGCTCGGCGGTCAACAAGTTCATCGCCCCGGTGCTGCTGGTCGGCTTCGGCTGGGCCATGGTGCCCCAGGTCTATGCGGCCATCATGGCCGGCACCGTCGTGCTGTTCTGGCTGTTCAGCAGCAGCAACCCGGCCCACCTCGTCACCAGCAACGTCAGCTTTCGCGAGCAGCTGAAGGCGCTGAAGGACCCGCGTGTGCTGAAGTACTGCCAGTACTACAGCATCGTGTTTGGCGGCTATGTGGCGCTGGCGCTGTGGATGGTGCAGTACTACGTCGGCGAGTTCAGCCTGGATATCCGCGTGGCCGCGCTGCTGGCGGCCTGCTTCAGCCTGCCCGGCGGCGTGCTGCGCGCCATCGGCGGCCTGCTGTCGGACAAGTACGGCGCCCACAAGGTCACCTGGTGGGTGCTGTGGGTGAGCTGGATCTGCCTGTTCCTGCTGAGCTACCCGCAGACCGACTTCACCATCGTGACGCTGGCCGGCGCCAAGACCTTCCACATCGGCCTTAACGTCTACACCTTCACCGCGCTGATGGCCGTGCTGGGCGTGGCCTGGGCCTTTGGCAAGGCCTCGGTCTTCAAGTACATCAGCGACGACTACCCCGGCAACATCGGCGCCATCAGCGGCATCGTCGGCCTGGCCGGCGGCTTGGGCGGCTTCGTGCTGCCCATCCTGTTCGGCGCGCTGCTGGACCTGACCGGCATCCGCTCCAGCGCCTTCATGTTGATGTACGGCGTCGTCTGGGTCTCGCTGATCTGGATGTACTGGACCGAGGTGCGCCGCACCGAAGTCATGGGCCGCAACGCGCCCGAATTCCACCTCGCCGGCTGAGCGCCGAAAGGACCCGCATCATGAGCAAGAACGACATCGCGGACTGGCGCCCCGAGGACGACGCCTTCTGGGAAAGCACCGGCAAGCGCATCGCCTACCGCAACCTGTGGATCTCCATCCCGGCCCTGCTGTGCGGCTTCGCCGTCTGGGGCATGTGGGGCATCATCGCCGTGCAGATGCTCAACCTGGGCTTCCCCTTCACCCAGGCCGAGCTCTTCACGCTGACGGCCATCGCCGGCATTTCGGGCGCGACGATGCGCATCCCGGCCTCTTTCCTGATCCGCATGGCCGGCGGGCGCAACACCATCTTCCTCACCACGGCCATGCTGCTGGCGCCGGCCATCGGCACCGGCATGGCCTTGCAGCACAAGGACTGGCCGCTGTGGGCCTTCCAGCTGATGGCGCTGTGGTCGGGCGTGGGCGGCGGCAACTTTGCGTCATCGATGTCCAACATCAACACCTTCTTCCCCAAGCGCCTGCAGGGCACGGCGCTGGGCCTGAACGCGGGCCTCGGGAACTTCGGCGTGACGACGATGCAGGTCGTCATTCCGCTGGTCATGACGGTCAGCTTTTTCGGTCTGAGCGGCGACCCGATGACGCTGGTGAAGGCCAGCGGCTGGATCTTCGGCAAGATCCCGGCCGGCACGCAGACCTGGATCCAGAACGCCGGCTTCGCCTGGCTGCTGTCGCTGGTGCCGCTGTCCATCCTGTGCTGGTTCGGCATGAACAACCTGAAGACGGTGACGCCCAACGCGGGTCATCCGGTGGTTGCCTTCCTGAAGATCACCTACCTGTACTCGCTCGCATTCCTGCCGACCATCGGCATGCTCTATCTATACCTGCCGGCGCCGACGGGCCTGGGCCTGCTCAGCATGTGGGTGGCCATCCCGCTGGACATCATTGCGGCGCTGCTCGTCATGCGCCTGGCTGCCTTCGGCGCGATGAAGGAGAACGTGGCCAAGCAGTTCGCCATCTTCCGCAACAAGCACACCTGGAGCCTGACGGCGCTGTACGTCGTCACCTTCGGCAGCTTCATCGGCTTCTCCATGGCTCTGCCACTGGCGATCACGGTGATCTTCGGCTTCCAGCATGTGCCTGACGCTGCCGGTGTGCTCGCGCACACGCTGAAGAACCCGAACGCCCCATCTGCACTGACCTATGCCTGGATCGGCCCCTTCATCGGCGCCGCGGTGCGGCCCGTCGGCGGCTGGATCTCGGACAAGGTCGGCGGCTCCATCGTCACGCAGGTCATCTCTGCGGTCATGGTGTTCGCGTCCGCCGCGGTCGGCTATGTCATGCAGCAGGCCTATGGCTCGGCCACGCCGGAGCAGTTCTTCCCGGCCTTCATGGGCCTGATGGTGCTGCTGTTCGCGGCCAGCGGCGTGGGCAATGGCTCCACCTTCCGCTCGGTGGGCGTCATCTTCGACCGAACCCAGGCCGGCCCCGTGCTCGGCTGGACGTCGGCCGTCGCGGCCTATGGCGCCTTCGTCGCGCCGGTGCTGATCGGCGAGCAGATCAAGGCCGGCACGCCGCAGTTCGCCTTCTACGGCTTCGCGGCCTTCTATGCCGTCTGCCTGGTGCTGAACTGGTGGTTCTATCTGCGCCGTGGCGCGGAGGTCAAGAACCCCTGAGGCGAGCCCAAGACTGCTCACGAAGGCCCGAAGGCATCGCCTTCGGGCCTTCTTGCTTTTCAGGCCCGGCGCGCGCGCCTCCTCCGAAAGAACGATGCCTGCCGCCTCCCACCTCCTCCTTCCGCGCCGGTCCTACCCGACCGGCGGTGGATGGGCAGAGAAGCCCCCGCCGCGGAGCATGACCATCGTGCCAAAGACCCTCTCACTTCCACTGCGCTGGAATCCGGAAGACCCGGATTTCTGGACCGGCCATGGCCGGGCGGTGGCGCTGCGCAACCTGTGGATCGCCGTTCCCGCGCTGGCGCTGTCGTTCGCGGTGTGGATGCTGTGGTCGGTGCTCGTCGTGCACCTGCCGGCGGCGGGTTTTCGCTACAGCACCAACCAGCTGTTCTGGCTGAGCGCGCTGCCGGCTCTGTGCGGCGCCACTTTGCGCATCTTCTACGGCTTCGCGGTGCGCTGGGTCGGCGGGCGCCGCTGGACGGCCTTGTCCACGGCCAGCCTGTTGCTGCCCGCCGGCGGTATCGCGCTGGCGGTGCAGGACCCTGCCACGCCCTACGAATGGATGGTGGTGCTGTCCCTGCTGTGCGGCCTGGGCGGCGCCAATTTCGCCAGCGGCATGGCCCACATCAGCGCCTGCTTTCCGGTGCGCGAGCAGGGCAGGGCGCTGGGCCTGGGCGCCGGCTTCGCCCACCTGGGCGTCGGCCTGGTGCAATGGGCCGTGCCGGTGGTCATTACGCTGGATCTCTTCGGCCTGCCAGCTCAATCGGGCGGCCTGTGGCTGGCCAATGCCGGCCTGGTGTGGTTGCCGCTGATCGCGCTCGCCAGCATGGCGGCCTGGTTCGGCATGGACGACCTGCCCTCGGCCGGCGTCGGCATGGCCGAGCAGGCCCAGCTCTTCACGCACCGCCACAGCTGGCTGATGAGCTGGCTCTACCTGGGCAGCTTCGGCAGCTTCATCGGCTTCGCGGCGGCCGGCCCGCTGCTGTTGCGCAGCCAGTTCCCCGGCTTCGAGGGCGCGCAGCACCTGGTGTGGCTGGGTCCGTTGCTGGGCGCGCTGGCGCGGCCGCTGGGCGGCTGGGTGGCCGACGACTTCGGCGGCGCGCGCGTCAGCCTGGCCTGCTTCGGCGGGCTGGCGCTGGGCGTCGTCGGTGTGCTGGCCAGCCTCGGCATGGAAGGCGGCGCTTGGCTGTTCGGCGCCAGCTTCCTGCTGCTCTTTGTCGCCGCCGGCATCGCCAACGGCAGCACCTTCCGCATGGTGCCGCTGGGCTTCGTGCGCGAGGCACAGCAGAGCCAGCGCCCATTGCCCGAAGCGCAGGCCCAGGGCGCCGCGGCACTCGGCCTGTGCTCAGCCGTCGGTGCCTACGGCGGCTTCTTCATTCCCAAGAGTTTTGGCAGCGCGATCACGCTGGCCGGCGGCCCCGAGGCCGCGCTCTATTGCTTCCTGGCGTTCTACCTGAGCTGCATGGCCATCTGCTGGTGGTTCTACGGCCGGCGCCACGCTCCCCTGTCCTGCTAACGGAGAAATCAATGTCCCATTTCCTGGATCGACTGACCGCCTTCCAGCTGCCCAAGGAGGTCTTCGCCGGTGGCCACGGCGTGAGCACCGGCGAGGACCGCACCTGGGAGGACGCCTACCGCAACCGCTGGGCGCACGACAAGATCGTGCGCAGCACGCACGGCGTGAACTGCACCGGCTCCTGCTCATGGAAGATCTACGTCAAGGGCGGCATCGTCACCTGGGAGACCCAGCAGACCGACTACCCGCGCACCCGCCCCGAGCTGCCCAACCACGAGCCGCGCGGCTGCGCGCGGGGCGCGAGCTACAGCTGGTATCTCTACAGCGCCAACCGCGTGAAGTACCCGATGGTGCGCGGCCGCCTGCTCAAGCGCTGGCGCGAGGCGCTGGCGGTCTCGAAGAGCCCGGTCGATGCCTGGGCGCTGATCCAGAGCGACGAGAGCGCGCGGCGCGACTACCAGCAGCTGCGCGGCATGGGCGGCTTCGTGCGCTCCACCTGGGACGAGGTCAACGAGCTGATCGCCGCGGCCAATGTCTACACGATCAAGCAGCACGGCCCGGACCGCGTCATCGGCTTCTCGCCCATTCCGGCGATGAGCATGGTGAGCTATGCGGCCGGCAGCCGCTACCTGAGCCTGATCGGCGGCGTCTGCATGAGCTTCTACGACTGGTACTGCGACCTGCCGCCGGCCAGCCCGCAGGTCTGGGGCGAGCAGACCGACGTGCCCGAATCGGCCGATTGGTACAACAGCAACTACATCATTGCCTGGGGCAGCAACGTGCCGCAGACGCGCACGCCGGACGCCCACTTCTTCACCGAGGTGCGCTACAAGGGCGCCAAGACGGTGGCGGTGACGCCCGACTACTCCGAGGTCGCCAAGCTGGCCGACCTGTGGCTGCACCCCAAGCAGGGAACCGACGCGGCACTGGCCATGGCCATGGGCCACGTCGCTCTCAACGAGTTCTATTTCAAGGAGCGCAGCCCCTATTTCGACGACTACGCGCGTCGCTACACCGACCTGCCGCTGCTCGTCATGCTGGAAGAGCAGACCCTGCCCGACGGCCGCAAGACCCGCGTGCCCGGCCGCTACCTGCGCGCCAGCGACCTGGCCGGCCAGATGGGCCAGAGCAACAACCCGGAGTGGAAGACGCTGGCCTACGACGCCGCCGGCCGCCTGGTGCTGCCCCACGGCTCCATCGGCTTCCGCTGGGGTGCGGAAGGGCGCGACGACACCGGCAAGTGGAACCTCGAAGCCAGGGAAGCCGAGGGTGGCGGTGACGTCAAGCTCAAGCTCTCCCTCGTCGAGGACGGCGAGCAGGCGCACGACATCGTCGACGTTGCCTTCCCCTATTTCGCCGGCAGCGCCAGCGAGCACTTCACGCCCAACCCGCAGCAGGACGGCGTCAGCCACTGCGCCCGCGTGCCGGCCACCACGCTGAAGACGCAGGACGGCGAGGTGCTTGTCGCCACCGTCTTCGACCTGCAGGCCGCCCAGTACGGCATCGACCGCGGCTTCGGCTCGGGTGCCGCGAGCTACGACGACAACGCCCCCTACACGCCCGCCTGGCAGGAAGCCATCACCGGGGTGCCGCGCGCGCAGGTCATCCGCGTGGGGCGCGAGTTCGCCGAGAACGCGCACAAGACCAAGGGCAAGTCGATGATCATCATCGGCGCCGCGATGAACCACTGGTACCACTGCGACATGAACTACCGCGGTGTCATCAACCTCCTGATGATGTGCGGCTGCATCGGCCAGAGCGGTGGCGGCTGGGCGCATTACGTCGGCCAGGAGAAGCTGCGCCCGCAGACCGGCTGGACGGCGCTGGCCTTCGCGCTGGACTGGATCCGGCCGCCGCGCCAGATGAACAGCACCAGCTTCTTCTACGCCCACACCGACCAGTGGCGCTACGAGAAGCTGAACGTGGACGAGGTGCTGTCACCACTGGCGACCGAGGCCGAGCGTGCCGAGTTCGCCGGCAGCCTGATCGACTGCAATGTGCGCGCCGAGCGCATGGGCTGGCTGCCCAGCGCGCCGCAGCTCAAGACCAACCCGATGCAGGTGGTGAAGGATGCCGCTGCCGCCGGCATGGAGCCCAAGGACTACGTCGTGCGCGGCCTGCGCGACGGCTCGCTGCAGATGAGCTGCGAAGACCCCGACGCGCCGCAGAACTGGCCGCGCAACATGTTCGTCTGGCGCTCCAACCTGCTGGGCTCCAGCGGCAAGGGCCACGAGTATTTCTGCAAGCACCTGCTCGGCACCGAGAACGGCGTGCAGGGCAAGGACCTCGGCGTGGACGACGCCAAGCCCAACGAAGTGCGCTGGCATGCCCAAGCGCCGCAGGGCAAGCTGGACCTGCTCGTGACGCTGGACTTCCGCATGAGCACGACCTGCCTGTACAGCGACATCGTGCTGCCCACCGCCAGCTGGTACGAGAAGAACGACCTCAACACCAGCGACATGCACCCCTTCATCCACCCGCTGTCCGCGGCCGTGGACCCGGTCTGGCAGTCGCGCAGTGACTGGGAGATCTACAAGGGTTTCGCCAAAGCCTTCAGCAAGGTCTGCATCGGCCACCTGGGCGTGGAGAAGGAAGTCGTCCTGTCGCCGCTGATGCACGACACGCCGGCCGAGCTCGCCCAGCCCTTCGGCGTGAAGGACTGGAAGAAGGGCGAGTGCGACCTCATCCCCGGCAAGACGGCGCCCACCATCGCCGTCGTCGAGCGCGACTACCCGGCCACGTTTGAGCGCTTCACGGCGCTCGGCCCGCTGATGGAGAAGCTGGGCAACGGCGGCAAGGGCATTGGCTGGGACACCAAGACGGAGGTGGCCCAGCTCGCCGAGCTCAACGGCGTGAACGCCGAAGGCCGCGCCCGCATCGTCAGCGACATCGACGCCTGCGAGGTCATCCTGCAACTCGCGCCCGAGACCAACGGCCACGTCGCGGTGAAGGCCTGGGAAGCCCAGGGCCGGGCCACCGGCCGCGAGCACGTGCACCTGGCCCTGCACCGCGAGGATGAGAAGATCCGCTACCGCGACATTCAGGCGCAGCCGCGCAAGATCATCAGCTCACCGACCTGGAGCGGGCTGGAGAGCGAGAAGGTCTCCTACAACGCCGGCTACACCAACGTGCATGAACTGATTCCATGGCGCACGCTGACCGGCCGCCAGCAGTTCTACCAGGACCACGCCTGGATGCGCGCCTTCGGCGAGGGCTTCAGCAGCTACCGCCCGCCGGTGGACCTGAAGACGACGGCCGGCATCCAGAACATCAAGCCCAACGGCAACCGCGAGATCGTGCTGAACTTCATCACGCCGCACCAGAAGTGGGGCATCCACAGCACCTACAGCGACAACCTGCTGATGCTGACGCTCAACCGCGGCGGTCCCGTCATCTGGCTTAGCGAGGACGACGCGAAAAGCGCCGGCATCGAAGACAACGACTGGGTGGAGCTGTTCAACATCAACGGCGCCATCGCGGCCCGTGCGGTGGTGAGCCAGCGCGTGAACCCCGGCATGACGCTGATGTACCACGCGCAGGAAAAGATCATCAACACGCCCGGCAGCGAGATCACCGGCGTGCGTGGGGGCATCCACAACTCGGTGACGCGCATCGTCACCAAGCCCACCCACATGATCGGCGGCTACGCCCAGTACAGCTACGGCTTCAACTACTACGGAACCATTGGCACCAACCGCGACGAGTTCGTCGTGGTGCGCAAGATGAAAAAGGTGGACTGGCTCGACACCCCGCGTGACGACCACCTCGCCGCGGCCTACCAGGCCCAAGGCGAAAACCCCTGAGAACCCGAGGAGCACGCAATGAAGATTCGCGCACAGATCGGCATGGTCCTGAACCTGGACAAGTGCATCGGCTGCCACACCTGCTCGGTGACCTGCAAGAACGTCTGGACCAGCCGCCCCGGCGTCGAGTACGCCTGGTTCAACAACGTGGAGACCAAGCCCGGCATCGGCTATCCCAAGGAGTGGGAGAACCAGGACAAGTGGAACGGTGGCTGGATCCGCAAGCCCGACGGCAAGCTGGAGCCGCGCCAGGGCGGCAAGTGGAAGCTGCTGATGAAGATCTTCGCCAACCCCAACCTGCCGGAGATCGACGACTACTACGAACCCTTCACCTTCGACTACGACCACCTGCAGTCGGCCCCCGAGATGAAGCATGCGCCCACGGCCCGCCCGCGCAGCCTCATCACCGGCCAGCGCATGGAGAAGATCGAGTGGGGCCCGAACTGGGAGGAGATCCTCGGCGGCGAGTTCAGCAAGCGCAGCAAGGACAAGAACTTCGACGACATCCAGAAGGACATCTACGGCCAGTTCGAGAACACCTTCATGATGTACCTGCCGCGGCTGTGCGAGCACTGCCTGAACCCGGCGTGCGTGGCGAGCTGCCCGTCGGGCTCGATCTACAAGCGCGAGGAAGACGGCATCGTGCTGATCGACCAGGACAAGTGCCGCGGCTGGCGCATGTGCGTGTCGGGCTGCCCCTACAAGAAGATCTACTACAACTGGAAGAGCGGCAAGGCCGAGAAGTGCATCTTCTGCTACCCGCGCATCGAAGCGGGCCAGCCCACCGTCTGCTCCGAAACCTGCGTTGGCCGCATCCGGTATCTCGGCGTGCTGCTGTACGACGCCGACCGCATTCTCGAGGCCGCCGCCACGCCCAACGACAAGGACCTCTACCAGGCCCAGCTCGACCTCTTCCTGGACCCCTTCGACCCCGCCGTCATCAAGCAGGCGCGGGCTGACGGCATCCCGGAGAACTGGCTGGAAGCGGCGCGCAACAGCCCGGTCTACAAGATGGCCGTGGACTGGAAGGTGGCGCTGCCGCTGCACCCCGAGTACCGCACGCTGCCCATGGTCTGGTACGTGCCGCCGCTGTCGCCCATCAGCGCGGCGGCCAACGCCGGCCAGCTGGGCGAGGTGGGCGAGCTGCCCGACGTGAAGCAGTTGCGCATCCCCGTGCAGTACCTCGCCAACCTGCTGACCGCGGGCGACACCGTGCCCGTCGTCGGCGCGCTGGAGCGCATGCTGGCCATGCGCGCCTACCAGCGCGGCGTGCACGTGGACGGCGTGAAGAACCTGGCCGTGCTCGATCAGGCCGGCCTCTCCGAAGCCCAGGTGCAGGACATGTACCGCGTGATGGCCATCGCCAACTACGAGGACCGCTTCGTCATCCCGACGACGCACCGCGAGTACGCCGAGAACGCCTTCAACGTGCGCGGCGGCTGCGGCTTCAGCTTCGGCAACGGCTGCTCCGAGGGCGTGACGGAAACGAGCCTCTTCGGCTCGGAGAAGAAGCGAACCATCCCCATCAAGGCAACGATCTGAGGGCCGCCATGTTCACCAAACCCACCCACGCCCCCTACAGCCTGCGCGTGCTCGCCGCGCTGCTGCGCTACCCGGATGCGGCCTTGCGTGCCGCCGTGCCCGAGCTGCAGCAGGCCCTGCGCGCCGAGGCCGCGCTGCCGGCGGCTCGCATCGACGAGCTGTGCGCGCTGCTGCAGCATCTTCATCGCGACGACCCCTTCGCCGTGGAAGCCGACTTCGTCGACCTCTTCGACCGCGGCCGCGGCACGGCCCTGCACCTGTTCGAGCACATCCACGGCGACTCGCGCGAGCGTGGCCCGGCCATGGTCGACCTGCAGCAGACCTACGAGCGTGCGGGCCTGTACCTCGCGCCCGGCGAGCTGCCCGACCACCTGGCCGTGGTGCTGGAGTACGCCAGCACGCAGCCGGCCCGCGAGGCACACGACTTCCTCGCCGAGATCGCTCACATCACGCGGTCCATCTTCAGCGCGTTGAAGCGTCGCCAGAGCCCCTATGCCAGCGTGCTGGCCGCCGCGCTGGAGTTGGCGGGCGAGCGCGCCGAGCGCGTCGAGATTCCGCCCGAGCCCGAGCTCGACGAAGACTGGGCCGAGCCCGAGGCCTTCGGCGGCTGCTCGTCGGCCGGCCAGTCGCGGCCCGAGCAGCCGCAGCCCATCCACATCGTGCGCAAGCCCAGTGCGCATCAACCGGGAGCCCAGGCATGAACGCCGTCCACAACTTCCTGTTCGTCGTCTACCCCTACATCTGCCTGGCCGTCTTCCTGATGGGCAGCCTGGCCCGCTTCGACCGTGATCAGTACACCTGGAAGAGCGACAGCTCGCAGCTGCTGCGCAGCCGGGGCATGAAATGGGGCAGCAACCTCTTCCACGCCGGCATCCTGTTTCTGTTCGTTGGCCACACGGTAGGCATGCTGACGCCTCATGCCGTCTACGAGCACTTCATCAGCCCTGCAACTAAGCAGATGCTGGCCATCGTGGCCGGCGGCGTGGCGGGCACGTTCTGCTTCATCGGCCTATCGATGCTGATCTGGCGCCGCATGACCGACCCGCGCATCCGCCTCACCAGCCATCGCACGGACCTCGCCATCCTGTGGATCCTGTGGGTGCAGCTCAGCTTGGGCCTCATCACGCTGCCGTTCTCGCTGGCGCACGCCGACGGCACGGTCATGCTGGTGCTGAGCGACTGGGCGCAGCGCATCGTCACCTTCAACCCCGACGCGAGTGGCCTCGTGGCCCTGGCCTGGCCCTACAAGGTCCACATGGTGCTGGGCATGACGATCTTCCTGCTGTTCCCGTTCAGCCGCCTCGTGCATGTGTGGAGCGGGCTGGCCTCGGTTTTCTACGTCTTCCGTCCGTATCAGGTTGTGCGCTCGCGTCGCCTGAATCTCCCGAAGTGAGGCAGGCCATGGCTTACGTCAACCACATCGAAATCGCCGCCGTCGAAGAGGCGCTGGACGAGGCCGCGCTGCGCCAGCGCGCCTGCACCGAGCTGCTGCGCCAGCGCGCCATCGAGCTGGGCCTGCTCGCAGCCGACGACCCCGCGCCGCGCGAGGGAGCGCTGAGCGAGGCGGCCAGCCAGGCCATCGAGGCGCTGATTGCCCGGGAGCTGGCCGGCCCCGAGCCGGACGAGACGGCCTGCCTGCGCCACTACGAGGCCAACGCCAGGCACTACGCGCAGGGCGAGCGCGTGCAGGTGCGCCACATCCTGTTCGCCGTCACGCCCGGCGTGGACGTGGGCCTGCTGCGCCAGCGCGCGGAAGGGCGTCTGATCCAGCTGCGCGCCAGCGACGTGGCCGCTTTTGACGAAGCGGCGAAGATGCTGTCCAACTGCCCGAGTGGCGCCGAGGGCGGGCGGCTGGGCTGGCTGACGGCGAACGACTGCGCGCCCGAGTTCGCCAAGGAGCTGTTCGGCCGCAGCGAGATCGGCGTGTTGCCGCAGCTGCTGCACAGCCGCTTCGGACTGCACATCGCCGCCATCGACGCACGCGAGCCGGGGCGGCTGCCGGCCTTCGAGCAGGTGCGCGAGGCCGTGGCCCAGCGCATGCGCCAGCTGCATCAGATCAGCGCGCTGCGCCAGTACCTGCAGACACTGGCCGCGGACGCGCGACTGGAAGGTGTCGAGCTTCAGCAAGCGAGTTCACCATTGGTGCAGTGATGCCCGACGAGCTGCTCGAACGCCTGCGCCGCTTCCAGACCGATGCCTTCCCGCAGCAGCGCTCGCTGTTCCGGCATCTCGTCGACGACGGCCAGCATCCGCTGACACTCTTCATCGGCTGCTCGGATTCGCGCCTCGTGCCCTATCTGCTGACCGGCGCCGGCCCGGGCGAGCTTTTTCTCGTTCGCAACGTCGGCGCCTTTGTGCCGCCGTACGACCAGAGCCAGGGCTTCCACGGCACGGCGGCGGCCATCGAGTACGCGGTGCTGAACCTGCAGGTGCACCGCATCATCGTCTGCGGCCACAGCCACTGCGGCGCCATCCGGGCGCTGTACGGCGAGGTGGCGCCGGCCGCGCAGAACCTCGCCCGCTGGCTGGACCTGGGCCGCGAGGCCGCGTTGCCGGTGGCCGAGCCCGGCCCCGAGGTGATGCGCCGCACCGAGCAGCGCGCCATCGTGCTGCAGCTGGAGCGGCTGATGGACTACCCGATGGTGCGCGAGCGCGTCGAGGCGCGGTCGCTGACGCTGCACGGCTGGCACTACGTCATCGAGGACGGCGAGGTGCACGTGTTCGACGTGGCCGTTGGCGCCTTCGTGCCCGCCTCGCGCGCCGACAACGCCGGCACCGGGCCCTACCTGCTGAGCAGCGAGGAAGACGGGATGGACGCCAGCGGCGTCCCCATCGTTTAGCCGATAAACACGGTCTCGCCAGTCGGGTTGAACGACAGCAGCCCGCCGAACTCACCGGTCTCCACGCGCTTGGTCAACAGCTCCAGCATGCGCTGGATCTCGCTGGTGGTCGTGCGGCCGGCCAGGGCAGCGGTGAACATCAGTTGCCAGGCCGGCCCGGCGTGGCGCGCCTCGGCGGCCAGGGTCGCAAAGTCCTGCAGCTCGGCCGGGTCCTTGTCCACGCACATCAGCGGGCGCAGCACGCCGCCCTCGCCGGCGGCATGGGCGGCCCGCTGCTCGGGCGTCGCGTCGGGTTCGCACTCGGCCGTGGTGAAAACCATCAGCAGCCGTTGCGGCTCGGGCTGGGCACGGGCCATGGCCAGCAGGTCGTTGAAATGCTCGATGTTCATGGTCGACACCGTAACGCGCTGCCGCCGCGGTGTGCGCGGCGTGCGGACGAGGCGGCCATCGCCCAAAAGGAGTAGGTCGCCGGTGCCCTCGTCCTGCCACGGCCGGATGGGCCGGGCCGGGGCCGCTGCCCAGAATGCCGGCATGGACGCAAGGACAGCCCCTTTGCTTTGGATGCCCCGTGTGATCGCCTCGCTGGCACCGCTGGACGGCACGCTGCGCGACCGCCGCCAGCGTCCCTGGCGCGACCTGCGCATCTCGCTGACCGACCGCTGCAATTTCCGCTGCAGCTACTGCATGCCGCGCAGCCGCTTCGGCCCCGGCCACCGCTTCCTGCCGCAGTCGCAGCTGCTGAACTTCGAGGAGATCGCCCAAGTCGCCCGCCAGGCCCTGGCCCTGGGCGTGCGCACGCTGCGCCTGACCGGCGGCGAGCCGCTGCTGCGCCGCGACCTGGCCACGCTCGTGCGCCAGCTGGCCGCGCTGCGCACGCTGGACGGCACGCCGCCCGACCTGGCGCTGACGACCAACGGCAGCCTGCTGGCCGGCCAGGCCGCTGCGCTGCGCGACGCCGGCCTGAACCGCCTCACAGTGAGCCTCGATGCGCTGGATGACGCCGTCTTCCAGCGCATGAACGACGTCGGCTTCCCCGTGGCCGAGGTGCTGCGCGGGCTGGAGGCGGCGCAGCGCGCGGGCTTCGAGCGCATCAAGGTCAACATGGTGATGCGCCGTGGCGTCAACGACGGCGAAGCGCTGCCGCTGGCCGAGCACTTCCGCGAGAACTTTGGCGCAGGGATGGTGCTGCGCTTCATCGAGTTCATGGACGCCGGTTGCCACAACGGCTGGAAGATGGACGAGGTGCTGCCCAGCGACGAACTGCGTGCGCGCATCGCCGCGCGCTGGCCGCTGCTGCCGCTGCCCGCCACCCGTGGCGGCGAGACGGCGCAGCGCTGGCGCTACGCCGACGGCGCGGGCGAGATCGGCTTCATCAGCAGCGTCAGCCATGCCTTCTGCGGCGACTGCACGCGCGCCCGGCTGACGGCGGACGGCCGCCTCTTCACCTGCCTGTTCGCACCCCAGGGCCACGATCTGCGCCCGCTGCTGCGCGCTTCCCAGGGCGGCGAGACGGAGCTGCGGGAGCACCTGGCCGGCATCTGGGCGCAGCGCGGCGACGCCTACTCCGAGCAGCGCGACAAGCTGCGCCTGCTACAGCCCGAGCGTGCGGACATGCATGTGCTGGGCGGTTGACGAATCCACCTGACCTTGCACCAGATCAAAGTGGTGCGGGGCGCTTGCGCCCAGCATCGCCCCTTCCGCCTTTCATCCGCCCACGCCATGACCACTCCTTCGCTTCTCGACCGCATGGCCATGGCCAGCCTGAAACCCCTGCTGATCCGCGGCCGACAGTTGCTGCCCATCGTGCAGGGCGGCATGGGTGTGGGCATCTCGGCCCACCGGCTGGCCGGCAGCGTCGCCGCCCAGGGCGCCTGGGGCACCATCGCCTCGGTGGACCTGCGCCGCCACCACCCCGACCTGATGGCCCGCAGCGAAGGCATGCGCGATAGCGACGAGAACAAGAAGACCGTCATCCAGCAGGCCAACCAGGAGGCGCTGGCGCGCGAGATCCGCCAGGCCCGCGAGATTGCCGGCGGCCGCGGCGTGCTGGCCGTCAACGTGATGCGCGCGGTGAGCGACTACGCGGCCTCGGTGCGCACCGCGCTGCAGGAGGGCGTGGACGCGCTGGTGGTGGGTGCCGGCCTGCCGCTGGACCTGCCCGAGCTGGCCCAGGACCACCCCAACACGGCCCTCGTGCCCATCCTCAGCGACGCGCGCGGCGTGGCGCTGCTGTGGCGCAAATGGGAGCGGCGCCAGCGCATCCCCAGCGCCATCATCATCGAGCACCCGGGCCATGCCGCCGGCCACCTGGGCGCGGCGCGCGTGGCCGACCTGGGCGACGCGCGCTTCGACTTCGAGACCGTGCTGCCTGCGGTGCGCCAGCTGATCCGCGACGCTGGCGTGGAGGGCCAGGTGCCGCTGATCGCCGCCGGCGGCGTGCGCTGCTGCGAGGACATCCAGCGCCTGCAGTCCCTGGGCGCCGACGCGGCCCAGCTCGGCACGGCCTTCGTCGCCACCGAGGAGTGCGACGCCCACCCCAGCTTCAAGCAGGTGCTGGTGGAAGCGCGTGACGAGGACCTGGTCGAGTTCACCAGCGTGGCCGGCCTGCCCGCCCGCGCGGTGATGACGCCGTGGCTTCGCAAATACCTGAAGGCCGAGGAAAGGCTGCAGGCCGTGGCCCAGCTCAAGCAGCGCTGCACGATGGCCTTCGACTGCTTGAGCCAGTGCGGCCTGCGCGACGGCCTCAAGGGCTGGGGCCAGTTCTGCATTGACCAGCGCCTGGGGTCGGCATTGCGGGGCGAGGTCAACAAGGGTCTGTTCTTCCGCGGCCGTGGCGGGCTGCCCTTCGGCAGCCAGATCACCAGCGTGCGGCAGTTGCTGGAGCGCCTGCTGACGCCCGGCATCGCCGTTGGAACTCCTGCGTGATGCCGGCGTCCTGGCTTGACCGTTGTTACGGGGAGCTCCTATCCTCGCGCCCCATCCCGCCGGAGGCCCTGCGGCCTTGACGCCCCGAAGGAGCGCTCCCCATGTCCACGCCGCCCGACCAGTTGCCCAAGCGAGGAGGCGCCCGGACCGCCGTGCGCGAGGTGCTGGAGTCGGTCGATGCGAAGCCCACGAAGGGCGACCCGGTGGTCACGGCCAAGGGCAAGTACGACGCCGCCAAGCTCAAGCTCGAGCAGGGCGATCTGGCCAAGGTGCCCGGTGCGGCACCGCCCGGCGTGGAATCAGCGCATGCCGCCGTGCAGAGCGCCCGCAATGGACTGGTGGCTGACCCCAAGAACCTGCAGGACTATGTCCGGGCTGCCAAGGCCCTGGACGTGCTGGGCAGTAAGGTGGCTGACTACCTCAAGGCCGAGACCAAGGCCATGCAGCAGCTGAAAAAGAAATACGACGACACCAAGGCGGAGATCGACAAGGCGCTCAAGGCCCTGCCGGCCACGGCACCGAGCGGATTGACGGCCGCATTCGATGCGGTCACCCAGGCCAAGGCCAAGCTGCCCGCCGACCCCAAGACCATCACGGCCTATGTCGACGCCATCAAGGCCTTGCCGGAATTCAAGACTGCCGTGGCCGACTGCGCCAGGGCGGTAGCGCGCAAGGCCAATGTCGACAGCGGCACCGCAAAGTTCGGCTCGACGGGCACCGAGCTGAAGCAGCTCAAGGGCTCGGCCAAGCTCAACGACGAGCAAAAGCGCATCCTCGACCAGGCGCTGAAGAACCAGCTCGGCAAGACCGACAAGCCGATGTCGGACAGCGAGCTGAAGAAGTTGGCCCAGACCGTGGTCGACAAGACCAACCAGCTCGCCGAAACGCCGCTGGAGAAAGTTCCCAAGGGCAGCAAGACCATCAAGAAGGGGCTCAAGGGGATCAACGAGAAGCTGGCCCAGTCGCCCACGCTCAAGACCAATATCGTCAAGCTGCAGCAGGACAAATGGGTCATCAAGCTCAACGAGCCGGGCGGGGGTAGCTACTGCGACAAGGTCAACAAGACCATCGCCATCGACCCCAGCGACCCGCTCGACGAGGCCCTGGGTGGGCTGGCGCACGAGACCGGCCACGCGCTGTTCACGCCGCCGCCCAAGCCCACGCTGAACAGCGTGGCGGACGGGCTGGAATATGTGCGCAAGGCCACCGAGGTGGACTTCATCGACGAAGGCGAAGCCCAGCTCGTGGCCTGCCGGGCCGCCAAGGAGCATGCGGCCGAGGGCGTGGTGAGCGAGGTGCCGGCCGACGCCTCCGGCAAGTTCATGGCCATCTACGACAAGCTGGAAAAAGGCGACATCGACGAGGCCACGGCGCGCCAGGAGATGGCCAAGGAGTTTGGCGACCTCATCACCAGCACGACCCATGAAGACTACAAGACCTACTATGGCCGCGGCCATATCGACACCTGGAACAGTGCCCATGCGTCCGAGCCGGCCAAGCAGCTCGACTACGCTGACTTGAGCGGCGTGACCCTCTTCCCCTGATCTTTGAAGCCCGCACCCCTTTCGGAGCGCCAGCCCATGAGCGACCTGACCCTCTTCGCAATGATTGACCAGTTGGTGGCCGAGCCAGCGCTGGATCCCGCCAAGGTCTCAAGCCTCCTCGGCGTCACCCTGGTGCGGGACCCGGATGCCGACACAGCCGCCATTGAGGCCTGGGCGCCGGCTGCAGGCAAGGGCGGGGCGTATGAAGCGATCGACCTGCGCATGCCCGACGCCGACATTGGCGACGGCGCCGTCTTCCTCAGTGCAACGCTGCGCGAGGATGGCGGCATCGACGGGACCGCCATCGGCACGCACTACGGGCTCGACTTCAAGACCGAGATCCCGTCGCCGCGCTTTCGTCCTGGCAGCGTGCCGGTCTATCTGGTGTACGAGCGGGAGTGGGGCACGCTGTCCTTTGGCGTTACGGCGGACGCGCAGCGCCGGCTGGTTCGCTTCGTGGTGTCGACGCGCCGCCGTTGACGGTCAGGGCTGGCGCGCCGCCACCTGCTTGCGGATCGCGTTGACCATGTTTGCATCCGCGCCGGCCAGCATGGAGGTGCGCGCCGTGATGCGGCCTTCGCCGTCGAGCAGGATGAGCTCGGCGCTGTGATTGAACTCTCCGTCGGGCAGGGCGCGGTACTGGAACTTCAGCAGCGCGGCGATCTTGCGCACCGTGGCCGGGTCGGTGCGGGCCAACGTCCATTGCGAGGCGTCCAGCCCACGCTCCTTGGCCATGGCTTCCAGCTTGGCCGGCGTGTCGCGCGCCGGGTCGAAGCTGATCAGCAGCACCTTCACGCGCCGGCGCTCGGCCTCGGTCAGCGCCGCCTCGGTGTCGCGCGCCGCGTCGATCAGCATCGGGCAGACGAACTGGCAGGAGGTGTAGAACATGCTGACCAGCACCGGCTGGCCGCGTCCGCCATCCAGGCGGATCACCTGGCCCTGTTGGTTGGTCAGCCTGGCATCCAGCTGGTAGACCGAATCGCCGGGCAGGGCGGCCATGGCCGCGCCGGCCAGCGACAGCCAGGCCCAGATCAGAAATCGTTTCATGGCTTTACCTCGCGAGCACATCGAAAGCCCAGGCTGCCGGTGCTGTCGGCCGCGCTGAGAGAAGAGAGCAGCGCCACGCGCATCAGCACGGCGTAGTTCTGGCGGTCCTGCAGGTCGATGGCACCGGCGCCACAGAACTTCAGCCGGTCCGGGTCACTGGCGCTGCGGCTGTCGGCGTTGACGAGCAGGGCGTTGAAGTCATCCACCCATTCCCAGGCCACGCCGTGCAGGTCGCGCACGCCGTAGACGTTTGCCGCGCCTCCCACCGCTGGCAGCGCGCGGTTGGCCGGGCGGGCATACCAGCCCAGGATGCGCGCCAGCCAGGCCGGGTCGCCGCGAGCATCGGTGCGCGTGGCGTCGGCCGCGGCGGCGTATTCCCATTCGTACCAGGTCGGCAGTCGGCCGCCCTCGGACTCGCAATAGGCCTGGGCGGCGAACCAGCTGACCTCGGTGACGGGGGTGTCATCACCGCCGGCCTCGGCGCTGACTTCGGCCCAATGGCGCAGATAGCCGGCACCGGCGAAGGCCTCAGGCGCGCGGCTGGCCTGCCATTCGGTGTGGGTGGACAGAAAGTGGCCGAACTCGCTACGCGTGACGGGCGTCTCGCGCATCTGGAAGGCCGCGACGCGCGTCGGCTCGCGGTCGGTGTCGCGCGCCAGCACGCTGTTGAGCGTGCCGGCCGGCAGGGCCACATAGGCCGCGCCGGCCAGGCCCAACAACGCGCTGGCCAGGGCCATCAGTGCGCTGCCTGGTTGGTGGTGGCGGGCTTGGCGGCGCGCTGCTTCCTGACCTCGTCGGCCGAGACGCTGCCGCCTGCATTGCCCCAGCTGTTCAGCACATAGGTCAGGATGTTGGCGACCTCGTCGTCGTTGAGCTGGTTCATCGGCGGCATGACCGAGTCGTAGTCCTTGCCGTTGACCTTGACCTTGCCCGACAGGCCGTGCAGCACGACGCCGACGGCCCGCTTGGCGTCCTGTCCCAGCCAGTCGGACTTGGCCAGCGGCGGGAACACGCCCGGCAGCCCGGCGCCGTTGGCCTGGTGGCAGACCGAGCAGGTGCCGGCGAACAGCGCCTGGCCGGCGGCGATCTGGTCCTTGGCCGTCAAGGTGCCGCCCGCGGCGGCCGCGGTGGCGGTGGTCACGGCGCCGAGGTTGGGCGCGGCGCGGTCACCCAGGTAGACCGAGTCGACCTCCTTGCCGGAATAGATGCTCTTGTCCTCGGGACCGTCGATCTTCAGGATGGCCAGCGCGCCCTTGTTGAAGGCGCGGAAGATGGAGTGGTCGACCATCACATAGCTGCCTGGCACCTTGGCCTTGAAGTCGACGATGGCCGCGCCGCCGGCGGGGATCAGCGTCGTCTGCACGTTTTTCTGCGCCAGCGTGCCGCCCTCGAAGCGCACGTTGTCGAAGATGGCGCCGATGACGTGAAAGCTCGACACCAGGTTGGGGCCGCCGTTGCCGACGAACAGGCGCACGCTCTCGCCCACCTTGGCCTTGATCGCCTTGTCACCGGTCAGCGCGCCCTCGGCGCCGTTGAACAGCACATAGGTCGGCTGCTCGGCGATGGCCTTTTCCATGTCGAAGGGCTGCTGGCCCTTCTCGCGGTATTTGCCGGTCGTGTAGAAGTCGCCCTGCATGACGTAGAACTCATGGTCCACCTTGGGCAGGCCTTGGGGCGGCTCGACGAGGATGAGGCCGTACATGCCGTTGGCCACGTGCATGCCCACCGGCGCGGTGGCGCAGTGGTAGACGTAGATGCCTTCGTTGAGGGCCTTGAAGGTGAACTGCGATTCATGGCCCGGCGCCGTGAAGCTGGATGCCGCACCGCCGCCGGGGCCGGTGACGCCGTGCAGGTCGATGTTGTGGGGCATCTTGCTGCTCGGGTGGTTCTTCAGGTGGAACTCCACCGTGTCGCCCTGGCGCACGCGGATGAAGCTGCCCGGCACGGTGCCGCCAAAGGTCCAGAAGGTGTAGCTGACGCCCTCCGAGATGGGCATGTCTTTCTCGACGACCTCCAGCTCGACGATCACCTTGGCCGGCGACTTGCGCCCGGTCGGTGGCGGCACGAAGGGCGGGCTGGTCAGCTGAGCCTGTACAACTGGCAGAGCGGGTGCGCCCTGAGCCAGCGTGGACGTGGTGATCGCGGCGAGCAGAAGCAGGCGCAGCAGCATGGCGGGTCTCCGTTGTGGTTCGGGCCATGCTAGGCAGCACAGGTAGGTGCGGCCTTGCGCTGGATCAAGCGAGGCAGCAGGGGGCTGTGCATCTCATCAACTCAACCACATCCCGCCGTGCGAGCGGCCCTCCGCCTTCTCGCCCTCGTCATCCTCGCGGCCATCGTGCCGTCGCGGTTCGGTCGGGCGAGCGTACCGCCGCCCGATCAGCGCTCGTTGACCTTCGCCTGTTGCATCAGCAGGTCGAGCTTGGCCTTCATCCGGTCCTGCGGCGTTCCGGTCTCGGCCCGGTACTGGAAGGTGTAGAGGACGTCCGGGGCCGGTTGGGCATCCGCAACGCCATAGATCGTGCTGATCATTTGCCGGTCGTTCGCGGTCAGCGCAACGCCGTCGTAGGGATGGGCGTGATGAAGCCGTTTGCGCCATTCCGTCTTCGCGGCCTCGCTCCCGGCCTCTGCGGGTGTCCCATGGCGGAAGACGTCGATCTCGGTCTTCTCGTCGGCGTTGTAGGCCACGATGCCTGCGATGCCCAACTGGGCATCCGCGGCGTCACGGGTGAATGCGAAGTCCAGCCGCAGGCGGCCGTCCTGATCGATCTTCTGCAACTCGGGCCCGTAGCTGAAAGCCAAGCGGCGATCGTCGAAGGCGAAGCTGCGGCCAAAGTCGATATGCAGCACCGATGCCGCCAGCGGCTTGGGCAGCAGGGCCCGCTGTGACAGGAAGCGGTCCCATTGCGAGAGCTTTCCTTCGTAGGACGCCGCGAAGAAGCCGGTCAGCAGCTTCATCCGCTCGATCTGGAAATCGCGCCCCAGCGTGGAGACCCTGCTCTCGAAACCGACCGTACCGTCGGGCACGGGCAGGTCGAATTCGACCAGCCAGTCGCTGCCGAACCAGGTGGTGATGTGCCAGGCGCGCACTTGCCAGACCCGGCCCCAGGAGTCGGTGAAGAGGGTGTCCTCGGTCGGAGCGCCCATTGAAACGATCTTGGCATTCTCGGCATTGATGTGGATCGTGGCCGGGGACGCCTTGAGCACCACCTCCCTGGCCATCTGGGCGTCCGAATACCACTTCGCCTGATTGACGTTGTTCGGCTTGTGCCGGTGGAACACGAGGTATCCCTTGAAGTTGGCCGAGTCCTGCCAGCCCTCGCGGCCAAGATCGAGCCGCGTGTAGCTCGGCTGAGTGAAGATCCAGTTGCCGTTGCCGTTCTGCACGACGATGGCGGGCGCGCTGCGCTCGTAGAGGCCGTGAAGCAGCCGTTCGCTGCCGCTGCCGCGGGGGAAAGTCTCGTTCGCGTTGTCGGCGAGCAGCCCGCGCAGCTGCGCCGTATTGAACTCGTCCGCCGCCTTCATATAGGCCACCGACAGCTCGGCGAAGCTCTTTGGCGCAGTGATGTCCGTCTTGAATCGTCCCGACCGCGTCTTGTCGAAGACGGCGAAGCCGGCGACGGCGCGCGAATCCACGCTCACCAGGTGGTCTGGCGCGCTCTTTACGAGTGCGGCGGGAACGGCAATGTTCAGCGTGTTCTCGGAGGTGCGCATGGCGCGCACGAGACCGATCACGCTGCCCTTGGCGTCGATCAGCGGTCCGCCGCTGTTGCCGCCCGATATCGGCGCGGAGAACCGCATCCACTTCCAGCGCCCGCTCTCGTCTTCCGGCGTGTCCGACGTGTAGTTCCCTTCCCGCATGACGACGCCCTCGCCGAGTGCGTTGCCGACGGCGTAGACCGTCTCGTTGAGCTCAGGCTTGTCATTCAGTTCCAGGAAGGCGGAACGATCCGGCTGCTTGGCCAGCGTGAACACCGCGAAGTCCTGGTCGATAGAGCCCTTGGTGATCTGCGCGATCGGATAGAGCTTGCCGTCCGCGTCGCGCAACATCGGCTCGCCGCGCGAGTCGCCGAACGCTGCGATCAGCACGTGCATCGCCGTGGCGTACTGGTTCGGGCCGATGGCGAAGGCAGTCCCTATCGACACGTACTTGTCGGAGCGCAGCTGGTAGGGAATCAGCTCCTGCCAGGGCTTGTCGTAGGTGACGGACTCCTGGGCCGGCTTGGGCAGGACGACTTCAAAGGTCGCCTCGCGCACCTTGCGCTGGATGCCGGCCTCCAGCGGCGCCGCGCACGCGCCGACGCAGAGCTGCAAAGCGAGAACCACAACCCCGCCGATGCGAGCCGCCGCTATCAATGACTTTTGCATACGCCTCCCTTCTGGTGACGGCCCGAAGCAGGCTGGGCCGCCGAGGGATGCTGCGGCGGGCAGGCTGCCGGCTGGTATCGAGCGGGTGAAGAAGGATGAAGTGCCTGACGGGTGCCTGACTTGTGCCTGTCGGCCCGGCACCCCGCGCCACGCCCTTCAAACGCGACGGTTCAGCTTGCGAGCCCGCCACGCCAGCACAGGCAGCCCGATCAGCAGCAGCCATGCCGCAACCGGTTCGGGCACCGCTGAAGGCACGGCGTAGGTGAAGCCGCTGTCGCTTTGCAGCGTGATGCCCAGCGCGGGGTCCAGGCCGCCCATGTAGAGGTAGGCGGAGTTGCCGTAGTCGGCACTGTTGTTGCGCCCATTGAGCACATCGCCTGGCCCCCAGCCGTTGGAAAACATTCGCGTAAAGGCCACGAGCCCATAGGTGACGCTGACCTTTTCACCCACTTTGGCGGAGAAGGTCGTTTCGTAGTCCTTCAACGCGTCGCCGCCGAAATCGTCCGACACGTCCACGTTTTGATTGAACTGGTTGATGCCGAAGGAGAGCCGCCCGCCGCCTTGCCCGCTCACGTCCATCAACACCTTGACCGACACGGGGGTTCCGGCGGGCAGCACGGTCGAGTTGATGGTCACGCGATCCGTCAACTGCGCCGTGGCGCGTCCACCGATGGAGACGTCGTTGCCGCCCGCACCTTGAATCTGGACGAAGGTGGACGCGTGCAGTTGGCCGAAGGATGCGAATGCGCGTGCCCTGGCGTTCATAACGAAGTTTGGCACCTGCGAGACGTTGCCGGCGTCGAATACCGAACGCAGATGGGTCACAGTGCCGGTGTCTGTCGTTGGCGAGCCGAGCCCGATGAACCGACCGAACCCCACGCACTCGAAAGAAGCGGTGCTGCCGGGTGTGCAGGAGCCGGTCGTGATGACGTTGTCGGCACTTTGCGTGAGCAGGAGCGCCTCCACAAAGACACCGGCCGCCGTCGCTGAAAGCGACAGGGTCAGCAATGAGGCCGCCGCGGCAAGTCGTGCGCATCTGATCAGTAACGGCGCCCTGCGTGTTGTCAGCCGGCGCCGGGCCAGCCTGCCCACCAGCCACGGTTCAGGCACGACCGCAGCCACGGTCCAGTCGATGCCGTTGTCGGTCTGGGCGCTGCCGGCCGGCAGGCCGGCCATCGGGAATGCGATCAGTTTCATGGCGTGCTCCGAGATGCGGTGCCGCCACGGTAGAACGCGGCCGTTGCCGCGCCGTTGCGGCGCGCCTGTTCAGAGCCAGGTGGTGCGCAAGCTGGCCTGGATCTCGGGCCAGTCGGCCAGGCTGGCGCCCAGGCGTTCCAACCGGGCTGCGAGCACCTTGCCGCCCAGCGCCTGCGCCAGCTCCAGCGCGGCGGTGGCGTTGGTGCGGGGGTCATCAAGCACCGCCCGGGCCAGAGCCAGCTGTGACGCGTCGGCACCGGCGCGGCAGCGCACCGCCAGCATGCGCAGCCTCAGTTCGTCGTTCATGCCCGGCGCGTCGTCGTCGGGCAACCGCGCCAGCGCGCCGGCGAGGTCGCCTTCGCAGCAACAGCGTTGGGCGTCCACGAGCGCGAGCCGCTGCCGGACACGTGGGTTCTCGAGTTCGTCGGGCGGCCCCAGGCGCCGCAACCAGCTTCGCGCTTCACTCACCTCACCGCGCAGCAGCGCGCCCACCGCGCAAGCCAGCCAGACCGGCTGCCCAGCCTGCGGCGACTGGGCCAGCGCATCGTGGTCCAGCGCCGCGAGCAGGGCCGCGGCGCGTGGCCACTGGCCCAGCACCGCCATCGGCTCCAGCACCGCCATGGCGATGCCGGCGATGGACATCGGCTGACCGATGGCGATGATCTCGTCGATGGCCGGCTCGATGTGGGCCCAGGTGCGGCCCCAGTCGCCGAGCATGAAATAGGCGTCGATGAACAGCGCGCGAAACATCGTCCTGGCCTCGCTGCCCTTCTGGTCGGCGCACAAGGCCCAGCCTTCCAGGGCCACCGGCAGCGCGTCGCCGGGGCGCGTTTGCTGCAGGAAAGTGACCGCCAGGTTGTACAGGGAGAACAGCTGCGTGGGCCGGTTGCCGAAGCGCCCGGCCAGCGCGGCGGCCTCACGCAGGTCGGCCTCGGCGGCGTCCACGTTGCCGCGCTCGGCCTGGAAGGCGCCGCGCAATTGCAGGCTGCGGGCGATCAGCATGCCGTCGCCGCGCTGCCGGCTGGCGGTGACGAACTGGTCGGCACGCGTGACAGCCGCATCGAAATGCGCGGCGGAGAACTCCAGCATGGCCAGCGATGCCAGCAGCTCCGCGCGCTCGGGGTGGGCGGGGTGGACGAGGGCCAGCGCCTCATCGCCCAGCATGCGAGCCTCGTCGATGCGGCCGTGCCGTTGCAGCGCGTCCATGCGCAGCGACAAGCCGCGCAGCCGCTGGCTGTCGTCGGTCGGCGGGGGCAGCGCGTCGAGCAGGGCGAGTGCGGCCTGGGCGCCCTCGCCGCGCACGAGATAGCGGGCGAGAGCGTGGCCCGCGTCCACCTCGACATCGGGCGGCAGTGCGGTGCCTGCGCGCAGGTCTTCCAGGCGTTGCCGGCAGGCCTCGGCCTCGGTGCGGCGGCCCAGGCCGTTTTCAGCCTCCAGCAAACGGGCCAGCAGCATGGCGGCCTGGGGCGGCGTCGGCTCGTCGGCCAAGCCGTGTTGCCAATGCCGCGCCGCTTCGCCCAGTGCCGCCAGCGCGCGGGCGGCATCGCCAGCGGCCAGCCGGTGGGCGACGGCACGTCGGGGCTCGCCGCAGGCTTCGAAATGGCGCGCGGCCTCGGCGGTTGCGCCCAGCGCTTCGGCCCCCAGCGCCAGGCGGTGGTGCACCAGGCGCCGCCGCACCGGCTCCAGGGCCGAGTCCAGCGCCTGGCGTGCCAGGTCGTGCGCCCAGGCATAGCCGCCGGCCGCATGGGCCCGCACGAGCTGGGCGCGTGCTGCCTGCTCCAGCGCCTGCACCGTCTCGAGTTCCGACAGCGCGCAGGCCGAGGCCAGCCAGGCGGCACCGAAAGGCTCACCGGCCAGCGCGGCCGCTTCGAGCAGGCGTGCCGTCTGCGCGTCCAGTCGGCGCACCCGCGCGAGCACGGCCTCGCGCACGCTGGCGGGCATGGGCAGCTCGCGGTAGTCCTGCGTCACGGCGTCGAACGGGGTGCGCCAGCGGCCTTGCTCGTCGACGTCCAGCACCGCAGTCTCGGCCAGGTCGCGCAGCGTCTCCGAGATGAAGTAGGGGTGGCCGCCGGTGGCGCTGCACAGGCGCTCGGCAAAGCGCACCGGGTCGGCGGCGCCGGACAATTGGCGCACCAGCTCGTACACCGCTTCCGCCGACAAGGGACCGAGCGCGACCGTCTCGGCCGCGAGTGCCGCGCTGAAGCCCAGCAGTTCGGGGTCGTCGCTGGCGCCGCGCCAGCAAACCAGCTCGATGGCGCCTTCCGAGCCGGCCTCGCGGCGGCGTGCGGCGGCGCGGGCCAGCAGCGTGCGGCTGGCGGGGTCGGCCAGCTGCCAGTCATCCAGCACGAGGGCGTCGAAGGCGCCGCGCGACAGCGCCAGCCAGGCCTGGATGCAGGCCTCGTCGAAGCGCAGCCGCTCGGCCTGCGTGCGCAGCGGCGCCGGTGCCGGGCCCAGTTCGGGCAGCAGCCGGGTCACTTCGGCCACGATCCAGTCGTCCAGCCCGCGCAGGTCGGGCGGCTCGCCAGCCAGCACGCGCAGCACGCGGGCACAGGCACCGAAGGCGATGTCATGGTCGCCGCTGCAGCAGCGCACCAGCGCATAGGCGCCCTGCGAGGCCGCGAAATCGGTGGCCAGGCGGGTCTTGCCGACGCCAGCCTCGCCGACGATGACGACTGCGGTGCGGCGCGCCCAGGCGCCTTGCAGCCGCGCCACCTCGGTGGCCCGGCCGACGAAGGGCAGGCGCTCCGGCCAGGCCTGCGGGGGGCGGATGGGCAAGGGCGGGGCAGCCGGCGCGCTGCCGCGCAGCGACTGCGCCAGCGCCACGGTCTCGGGCATGGGCGCCAGCCCCAGCTCGGCCGCCAGCATGGCCTGGCAGCGCTCAAACTGGCGCAATGCCGCCTCGCGCTGGCCAGTGGCAGCCAGCAGGCGCATGGCCTGGCGGTGATGCCGCTCCTGCAGGCCGTCCTCGCTCAGCAGGGTCTGCACATAGCCCAGCGTGGCGGGCAGGTCGGCGCGCACCTCGGCGGCTGCGGCCGCGGCCTCCAGCGCGCGCAGCCGCAGTCGCAATGCCCGCTCGCGGGCGGCGCTCAGCCACGGCGCGAACTGCGGTGCATCGTCCAGCTGCAGGCCGTCCGCCAGCTCGCCCGGCCAGCCCGCAAGCGCCAGCTCGGGCATGGCTTCGGCCAGCAGCAGGTCGCAACGCAGCGTGTCGCCAGGGTGCAGATGGTCGTCATCGGCCCGAAAGGATTCGGGCACGCCCGCCTCGCGCAGCCGCGCCAGCTCGCGGCGCAGGTTGCGGCGCGCGCTGGGTTCGTCCAGATCCGGCCACAGCAGCGCGCACAAACGCGGGCGGCTGGCGCCGCCGTCCAGCGCGAGCACCAGCAGCAGCGCCTGCGTCTTGCGATTCGTCAACGCCACGGGATGGCCACCGCGCCAAAGGCGCACCGGCCCCAACACGCGCAACTCCAGCTCGGCACCCGACGGTTCTTGCATGCGCGGATTGTGCGAGGTCAGCGCAGGCCGCTCGACGTGGCCGGCGCATTCGACATAGGGGTGCTCAGGAAGCGCGCCAGCTCGAAGGGGCTGTCGAAGTCGCGCTGGCTGCCATCGTCCAGCACCACGCGGGCGCTGAACGCACCCGGCCCCGGTGCCCACCAGCTGAGCAGACCGCAGCGCGGCGCCGCGAGTGCTCGCAGCCGGGTGGTGTTCTCGTCCATCGACATGCAGCGACTGTGGTGGCCAGGCGTTGCGGCAGCGTTGCGTGGCGCGTGGGCTTCAGGGTTCGCGGCCGGAGCGTTAAGCTGCCGCGCCTTCACGGAGCAATTCATGCGCGCAGCCTTCAGCCTTCTCGCCCTCGTCATCGTCGCGGCCATCGTGCTGTCGCTGGTCAAGAAGCAGGCCTCGGCCTTGAAGCCGCCGCCTGGTTCACCGGCGGCCAGTGCCGCCCTGCCCATGCCAAAGGCCGTTGGCGAGCAGGTGCAGAGCAGCGTCGACGAAGCCGCCAAGCGTGCGGCCGAGGCCGCCTCCGCTGCCACCAATTGAGGCCGTGGCCGGCCATAAGCTCTTCTTCGCGCTGCGGCCGGATGAACAGGCGGCCGAGCGCATCGCGCGCACCGCTGCCGCCGAGCATGTGGCGCGCGGCCTCGTGCCGCGGTTCAGGCCGAGCCGCATCTTCCACATCACGCTGCACTACTTCGGCCGCTTCGAGGGTGAGCCTGACCCGCAGCTCGTGGCGCAGGCGATGCGCGCGGCGGCCGAGCTTGTCTGGCCGGCCTTCGACGTCGGCTTCGAGCGCTTTGCGAGCTGGGGTCGCGAAGGCGCACGCCAGCACCCCTTCGTCCTGACCGGCGGCCAGAGCCTGGAGGCGGTGCGCGAGCTGCGCGACGCGCTGGCTGATCGACTGGTCGACCATGGCCTGCCGGCAGTGAAGGACTATGAGCCCCACCTGACGCTGCGCTACGACAAGCGCCCGGCGCCTGCCTGGGAGGTCGACCTGGCGGGCTGGACGGCGAGCGAGCTCGTCCTCGTTTCCAGCCCCCAGGGCCTGACGCAGCATGACGTCATCGCACGTTGGCCGCTGCAGGGCTGAGGTCTGCTCCTACAGCCCTTGAAGCTGGCGGCCGACGGGCGCGTGGTTGCGGATCGACCACGATCAAGCAACCCCTGCCAGCGGAGGCCACCATGATCCTCAAGCCCGTTCTTGCCGTCCTCGCCACCTCGGCCCTGACCATGAAGCTGGTCCAGCACCTGGGCCAGAAGCATCACCAACGCCGCGTGCGCCACGACGGTAAGCAGCATCGCGAAGATGTCAGCCGCTGGGAAGCAGAGGGCGGCAATCTGCCGGAGCCCCAGCTGCCGGCCAAGCGCTGAGTCAGCCGTCGACGATGGCTTGAGCGAGCGCCCGAACGCTCAGCGGCGCCGAGCCTTCGGCCTTGTTGGAAATGGTGATGAAAGCATCCTGCCCGGCGCCCGCGGTGCCGCGGATGATGCGGGCCAACTCGGCGCGCGTCTCGGGGTCGGGGTCCAGCATCTCATTGAACTCGCCATAGCGCTTCTCGGCCTCTTCGTAGCCATAGGGGCCGTGCAGGCGGTTCAGGTTCCATCGCACCACCAGCGGCCCCGGCCACAGCGCGCGCAGCAGCGGCAGTTGCTCGGCCAGCGGCGGCAGCTTGGGATGCAGGCCGACGCAGTAGCGCGCGCCCGTGTCGCGCAGCAGGGCCGCGAGATCCGGAGTCAGCCAGGCAGCGTCGCGTACCTCGACAGCGATGACGCCCACAGGTGGTTTTGGCAGCGCCAGCAGCAGCGCATGCAGCCGGTCGAATTGCTCGCTCATGCGCGCAAGCAGTGGCCCGGGCAAGGGGCTGAGCTGGAAGACGAGGGCGCCTATCGTGGCGCTCAGGCCTTCGAAAGCGGGCTCGATGAAATCCTGCATTGCCGCCGTCGGATCCAGGAACAGCGGGTTGAGTTCCTGGCCGCGTCCGTCCTCGCTGCGCAGCAGCGCATCCGTGACGAGGCTGGGTGCCTTGACCGTGAATCGAAAGCCCTTGGGCACCTGTTGCGCTTGCCGCTCGAAGTCGCTTGCGGCGATCGGCCGGTAGAAGCCGCGGTCGATGCCCACGGCGCGCAGCAACGGGTGGGCGGCGTAGGCGGTCAGGCCGGTCTTGGACAGCGTGGCCTCGCTGTGCTTGCCGGCCCAGACCAGGCCTTGCCAGCCGGGGTAACTCCAGGTCGACGTGCCGAGATGGATGTGCGGCGACAGACTTGCTGCCAGCGCCAGGTCTTCGGGCACCGGCGGCGCGGGTTGCACACCGCGCGGCCGCTTCTCGGGTGGGCCGCCGAACAGCTCGTCCTGCATCAGAACATCAGCACCTTGAGGAGGACGATGTTGACGCCCAGCAGCAGCAGCGCCGTGGGCCATTGCGCGCGGATGACGGCGTTTTTGTCCTTCAGCTCGAGCAGGGCGGCGGGGATGATGTTGAAGTTGGCGGCCATGGGCGTCATCAGTGTGCCGCAGTAGCCGCAGAACATGCCGATGGCGGCCATCACGGCCGGGTTGCCGTGGTGCATGCCAAGCAGGATGGGGATGCCGATGCCGGCCGTCATGACCGGGAAGGCCGCGAAGGCATTGCCCATGACCATGGTGAACAGGGCCATGCCCAGGGCATAGGCCGCCACCGCGAACAAGGCGTTGTCGACGGGGATATAGCTGGTGGTGAGATGGGCCACGGCCTTGCCGACGCCAGCGTCGGTGAACAACAGGCCCAGCGTGGCCAGCAGCTGCGGCAGCAGGACCGCCGGCCCCATGGTCTCCAGCAGGCGGCGCGCCTCGCGCAGGGCCTGCATGGGACGTTCGCGCGTCATCCACAAGGCGCCAACCAGGCCGACCAGTGCGCCAAGACCGACGCTGATCAGCGTGACGTTCTTGGGCTCGACGAGCAGCAGACCGCCGAGGTGGACGTCCTTTAGCGTCAGCGTGCCAACCAGGGCCAGTGTCGTGATGGCCAGGATGGGCAGGAAGAGCTTGTTGCCCAGGCGCGCCGCGCTGGCCTGGCGCTCGGCGGGCTCGCGTGCCGGATGCTTGCCGAAGGACACGCCGCCCAGGCCGCCGAGTGCGGCAAGCATGAGGACGATCAACCCGCAGACGACGGGCGGCAGGTTGTCGCCGACCAGGTAGATGACGGCCCACAAGGCCCAGAACAGGCCGCTGCTCCAGCGCCGCGGGTTGCTGCGGTCGCGGCAGGTCAGCCAGGCGACGATCAGCAGCGCGGCGCCGGTCAGCAGGAAGAGCTGGTCGAGCTTGAGGAGGGCGGTCATGGCTTGGCTTCCTCTTCAGCACGGGCGCGGGCGATGTCCTGCGGCAGGCGATGGTCCATCCGGATCAGCCGCGCGGCGTGGATGACGAAGGCGGCGATGGCGGTCGGGATGCCCCAGAGGGCGATGTGCAGCGGGTCGGTGACGATGCCGTTCTCGGCCAGGAAGGTCTGCATCAGCACGATGGAGCCGAAGGCGACAAAGATGTCCTCGCCGAAAAAGAGGCCGACGTTGTCGGTCGCTGCGGCCATGGCCTTCCACTTGTCGCGCACGGCCTGCGGCACGGGGCCGTGGGTCTTCTCGGCGGCAGCTTCGGTCATGGGCGCGACCAGGGGCCGAACCATCGGGGCATGGCCGCCCAGCGACGTCAGGCCCAGCGCCGCGGCGGTCTCGCGGATGAAGAGATAGACGACGAGCAGACGGCCCGCCGTCGCCGAGCGAATGCCTGCGATCCAAGCCTGGGCACGTTCGCGCAGGCCGTGGCGCTCCAGCAGGCCGATGATGGGCAGGGGCAGCAGCAGGGTCAGCGGCAGGTTGCGCGTCTTGACGAAGCCGGTGCCGAGCTTGGCGAGGATGAGGTCCGGCGGCAGCTTGGCCGCGAGGCCGGTCGCGATGCCGGCCACCGCGACGACGAGGACGGGGTTGAAGCGCAGCACGAAGCCGACGATGACGACGGCGACGCCGATCAGCGGCCACAGGGAAACATCTGCAGTCATGAAAAAGACTCCGGTCAGGGGCGCAGTTGCACGCCGGCTTGGGTGAGAGCGGTGTTGATAGCTCGGGCGAAGGCGAGGGCGCGCGGGCCGTCGCCGTGCAGGCAAATCGTTTGGGCCTGCAGCGGGACGGTCTCGCCGCTTACGGCCTGCACGACGCCTTCGCGCACCATGCGCAGCGTGCGGGCGACGGCTTCGTCGGTGTCTTCGACGAAGGCGCCGGGCAGGCTGCGTGGCACCAGACTGCCGTCGGCGCGGTAGCCGCGGTCGGCGAACACCTCGGCCACGGCGCGCAGGCCGGCGCGCTCGGCCGCCTTCAGCAGCTCACCGCCGGCCAGGCCGTAGAGAGCCAGTGCTGGGTTGACGTCGAGCACGGCGGCGGCGACAGCATCGGCCAATGCCGGATCACGCGCGGCCTGGTTGTAGAGGGCGCCGTGCGGCTTGACGTGATGCAGTCGGCCGCCGGCCGCGCGCACCAGGGCGTCGAGGGCACCGATCTGGTAGATCAGGTCGGCTTTCACATCGGCCGGCGCGAGCTGCATCTCGCTGCGGCCGAAGTTCTCGCGGTCGGGGTAGCTGGGGTGGGCGCCGATGGCCACGCCGCGTTCCAGTGCTGCGACCACGGTCGTCTGCATCAGCCGCGCATCGCCGGCATGCCAGCCGCAGGCGATGTTGGCGGAGCTGACGAGGGCCAGCAACTCGGCGTCGTCGGGTGCGCCTTCGCCGAGGTCGGCGTTCAGGTCGACATGCATAGGGCAGTCCTCAGTTGGGCCAGCGTGGCCTGGCTCTCGCGCAGTGCGGCGAGGGCCTCGTCGGTGGTGCAGGGCGTGAAGCGCAATGTGGCGCCGAGGCGCAACTGCCCCAGCTTCCACAGGTCGGCGCGGATGACGACGCCGATCTTGGGATAGCCGCCTGTCGTCTGCGCATCGGCCAGCAAGACGATGGGCTGGCCCGAGGGCGGCACCTGGATGACGCCAGGCAGCACGCCGTGCGAGGCCAGTTCGGCGCCGTGCTCGCGCCGCAGTTCGGGCCCGGCGAAGCGGTAGCCCATGCGATTGCTCTGCGGCGTCAACTTCCAATCGGCGGCCCAGAAAGCTTCGCGCGCAGTGGCAGAGAAGTCCTCGTGCTCGGGGCCGGGCAGCACGCGCACGCTCGCGCCCCAGTCAGGCGCGCGGATGCCGATGCTGCGAGCGGGCAAGCGCTCGGGCGCGGCCAGCGGCAGCACATCGCCATCGCGCAGCGCCCGACCACCGAGCCCGCCGAAGCCGGCCTTGAGGTCGGTGCTGCGCGAGCCCAGGGCGGCGGGCAGCGCGATGCCGCCGGAAACCAGCAGATAGCTGCGCATGCGCTCGCGCGGCGCGGCGAGCTTGAGCGTCTGGCCGGCCTGCACGCGCTGCCGCCACCAGGGCCGCAGCGGGCGGCCGTCGAGGCTGGCATCAGCATCGGTGCCGGTGACGGCAATGCAGCAGTCGACTGCAAAGCGCAGCGTGGCGGGGCCGAGGGTGAACTCCAGGCCGGCGTCGTCGACGGGGTTGCCGACGAGCAGATTGCCCCAGGCGAGCGCGATGTCGTCCAGCGCCCCGCAGCGGCTGATGCCGCGGTCGCGCCAGGCCTCGCGGCCGAGGTCCTGCACGGTGGTCAGCGGGCCGGCGCGCAGCAACTCGATCATGCGAGGTCCGCCACGAAGCGCACGCGGTCACCCGGCGCGAGCAGCGTGGGCGGCTCGGCCTTGGGGTCAAACAGGGGCAGGGCGGTGTGGCCGATGAGCTGCCAACCTCCCGGCGTGGCCAGCGGGTAGATGCCGGTCTGCGCACCGCCGATGCCGACGCTGCCGGCGGGCACCGCCACGCGGGGCTCGCTGCGGCGCGGCGTGTGCAGCGAGGCGTCCAGCCCGCCGAGGTAGGCAAAGCCGGGCTGGAAGCCGATGAAGTAGACGACGTACTCGGCCTCGGTGTGGCGTTGCACGACCTCGTCGACCGAGAGGCCGCAGTGCGTGGCGACGTCGCCCAGGTCGGGGCCATGCGCGCCGCCATAGCTGACCGGGATTTCGACGAGGCGGCCCGCCTGCTGGCGCCGCAGCGGCCTGGCCCACAGCGCGCGGGCAGCCTGCTCCAGCGTCTGGCCGTCGGTATGCAGCGGGTCGAAGGTCAGCGTCAGGTTGTTCATGCCCGGGATCAGGCCGAGCACGCCTTCGGTCTGCGCCAGGCCCGCGCCGAGTTGCCAGATGCGCTGCTGGTGTTCGATCGCGATGGGTGCATCGACCGCACAGCACAGCGCCGCTTCGCCCAGGGGGCGAATGAGGAGGTCGGGCGGTGCGGTACTCATTTGAATTTCAATAAAACGTATACGATTTGTATTCGAGACGTGTTTATCATGTCAATCATGGTTCGCAGCATCGTGTCTTCATCGCATCTGGTGTCTGAAAAAAGCGCCGAGCTGTCGGAGTTCGAGTTCGGCCTGATCGTCGTCAGCAATGCCTTCAACCGCTGGATGGTGCGCTGCATGGCCGCCGCCGGCATGAAAGACCTGGCTGCGCTGGACATCTCGCTGCTGCACCACGTCAACCACCGCGACCGCAAGAAGAAGCTCGCCGACATCTGCTTCGTGCTGAACGTGGAGGACACCCATGTCGTCGCCTACTCGCTGCGCAAGCTGGTTGGCATGGGGTTGGTGAGCAGCGAGAAGATCGGCAAGGAGGCCTTCTTCTCAACGACCGAGCAGGGCCAGGCGCTGTGCGAGGCCTACCGCCAGGTGCGTGAGCGCTGCCTGATGGAGGCGCTGGCGGACAGCGGCCAGCAGAACCAGGACATCGGCGACAGCGCGCAGCTGATGCGGCTGTTGTCGGGGCTATACGACCAGGCGTCGCGGTCGGCGGCCTCACTGTGAGCCTCTAAACTGCCGGCTCGATGACCGAGCCGACGACCTTCACGCCATCTGATGAATTCGCCATGCGGCTCGCGCTGGACCAGGCGCAGAACGCCTGGTTGGTGGGTGAGGTCCCGGTGGGCGCCGTCATCATGCGCGGCGATCAGGTCATCGCCACCGGCTACAACCGCCCGATCACGACGCACGACCCGACGGCGCATGCCGAGATCGTCGCGTTGCGCCACGCCGCCACGTTGCTGGAGAACTACCGCCTGCCCGAGTGCGAACTCTTCGTGACGCTGGAGCCCTGCGCGATGTGTGCGATGGCGCTGATGCATGCGCGCTTCAAGCGCGTCGTGTTCGCGGCGCGCGACCCGAAGACGGGCGTGGCCGGCTCGGTCATCGACTTGTTCGGCCAGGCGCAGCTCAATCACCACACCGCCGTCGAAGGCGGGCTGTTGGCGGACGCGTCGGCGCAGCTGCTGCGCGACTTCTTCACCGAACGCCGCGAGGCCGCACGTGCGCGCCGTGCCGAACGTCAGGGCCTGATCCCGACCGGCGAAGCCACCGAACTGGACGAATCCTGATGACCTCACTCACGTTGTTCACGCCGTCGGGTGTCCTGGCCAAGGCCGAGCCGCTGAAGCGCGCCGCCAGGCGGCTGACGCAGCTGGGCTTCGAGGTCAGCACCGACGCCGATGCGCTGGCCAAGCATCAACGCTTCGCTGGCGACGACGCGGCGCGCCTCGAGGCCCTGCATCGCATTGCCGATGCTGCGCCTTCGGTGGCACTGGCCACGCGTGGTGGCTACGGCCTGACGCGCCTGCTCGACCAGCTCGACTGGGGCCGCATCGCGCGCAGCGTCGAGCAGGGCACGCGCTGGGTCGGCTACAGCGACCTCACGGCGCTGCAGAACGGCCTGATCGCTCGCCACAAGGGTTTGTCGATGTGGGCCGGCCCGCTGGCCTGCGACGACTTCGGCCGCAGTGAGGCCGATGGCGGTGTCGACGAGGTCACGCGCGACTGCTTCCTGGAAGCCATGAGCGGCGCGCTGGAGGCCGTAGGCTTCCGCGAGCCGACCGGTGGCTTCGACGGCCTGGAGGCGCGCGGGCGGCTCTGGGGGGGCAACCTCAGCGTGCTGTGCTCGCTGCTGGGCACGCCGCACTGGCCCAAGGTCAAGGGCGGCATCCTGTTCCTGGAAGACGTCAACGAACATCCCTACCGCGTCGAGCGCATGCTGCTGCAGCTGCAGCAGGCCGGCGTCATCGATGCGCAGGCGGCCGTGCTGCTGGGCGACTTCAGCGGCGCGGCCAAGTCGCCGCTGGATCGTGGTTATGGCATCAAGGACGCCGTCGCCGCGCTGCGCGCCCGTACCAAGACGCCGGTGCTGACGGGACTGCCTTTCGGCCATGTGCGTACCAAGGTCTGCCTGCCGGTCGGCGGCACGGTGGAGCTCTATGTGCAGCGGCGCGAGGCCATCCTGGGCTGGCAGTCGGACCCGCGCCTGGCGCACGGCGCGCATCACCACGATGACGACTGCGGCGATGACTGCGGTCACGACCATCACCATCACTGAAGTCACCCCGGGTTTTCCTCGCCGCTTTCTCGGGGGCGGGCAGCGTTGTATAGACGAGTGCCCGACTATGATTCCCGCTATCGCCTCGGCCTGCCGCCGGGGCGCTTGTCGTTTGAGGGTGTCGGCGTGGCGGGAGTTTTCGGTTGGGCGGTGAGAGCCTTGGGCGCGTTGGCGTTCGGCCTGCTGTCCGGCTGCAACAACAGCCCGCATCCTCTCGGCGCCGAGCGCGAGAACACGCTCTACATGGCCTTTGCCGAGCGCTCGCCGCGCTATCTGGATCCGACCTCGTCGTACACGGCCCCCGAAAGCACCTACACCTACGAGATCAGCGAGCCGCCCTACGGCTACCACCCGCTGAAGCGGCCCTACACGCTGATCCCACGCGCGGCCGCCGGACTGGCGCAGCCTTACTACCTCGATGCCAAGGGCCAGCGCCTGCCCGACGACGCGCCGGACGAGCAGATCGCCGAGGCGGTCTACGACATTCCCATCCGCCCGGGCCTGCAGTGGTCGCCCCACCCGGCCTTTGCGAAAGACGCCAAGGGCGGCTACCTCTACCACCACCTCACGCCCGGCGAGCTGGGTGACAAGCGCAGCCCCTTCGATTTCAAGCAGCTGGGCACGCGCGAGGTGGTCGCCGAGGATTTCGTCTATGCGCTCAAGCGCCACGCCAACCCGCGCATCGAGACCCCGGTCCAGGCCGTGTTCTCCGAGCACGTCCTGGGCCTGAAGGACTATGTTGCGCAGATAAAGCGCGAAAGCGCCAGCCAGCTGGCCGGCCAAGCCGAGAGCCTGGCGGACAAGCCCTTTCTCGACTTGCGCCGCTGGCCGCTCGCCGGGGCGCAGGCCGTGGGCGACCACCTGCTGCGCATCCGCCTCAAGGGCCGCTACCCGCAGTGGCGCTACTGGCTGGCCACCAACTTCACGGCCGCCATCCCCTGGGAGGTGGACGCCTTCTACGCCCAGCCCGGCATGGCCGCCAATTCGCTGACCTGGAATCAGTGGCCGGTGGGCAGCGGCCCCTTCATGATGACGGAGTACGTGCAGGACCGCCGCCATGTGATGAGCCGCAATCCCCACTACCGGCCCGACACCTACCCCTGCGACGGCAGCCCCGGCGACGCTGAGGCCGGGCGGCTGGCGGATTGCGGCAAGCGCGTGCCCTTCGTCGACAAGGTCGTGGCCATCAACGTGAAGGAGAAGGTGCCAATCAAGGAGCTGTTCAAGCAGGGCTATCTCGACCTGCCGGAGATGGACCGCGCCGACTGGGGCGTGAACCTCGCGGTCGACCGCGACGACTCCGACGAAGTACGGGCCTTCTTCGAGCAGCGTGGCTTCCAGCTGCCGATGGATGTCGACATCAGCAGTTGGTACCTCGGCTTCAACTGGCTGGACCCGGTCGTTGGCAAGGGCGACACACCCGAACAGCAGAAGCGCAACCGCGCGCTGCGCCAAGCCATCTCGATTGCCATCGACTGGGAGGAGGGCTATGGCCGCATCTTCCGCGACAAGGGTGGCGACGCGGCCCACGGCCCCATCCCGCCGGGTGTGTTCGGATCGAAGGAGGGCGAGCCCGGTGAGTTCAACCCGGTGACGCACACCCTCGTCAACGGCAAGCCCGTGCGCCGGCCGCTGCAAGACGCCCTCAAGCTGATGGCCGAAGCCGGCTACCCCGACGGCCGTGACGTGAAGACCGGCAAGCCGCTGGTGCTGAACTACGACTTCCAGCGCGTCATCACGCCCGAACTCAAGGCCGAGAACGACTGGATGGTGCGCCAGTTCGCCAAGCTCGGTATCCAGCTCGACATCCGCGCGACCGACTTCAACCAGTTCCAGGAAAAGATCCTCAAGGGCAAGCACCAGATCTTCTGGTGGGGCTGGTTCGCCGACTACCCCGACGCCGAGAACTTCCTCTTCCTGCTCTACGGCCCCAACAGCAAGAGCCTGCACGAGGGCGAGAACACGGCCAACTACGCCAACCCGGAGTTCGACCGCCTGTTCCGCAAGCTGCAGTCGCTGGAGGACGGGCCTGAAAAAGCGCGGGTCATGGCGCAGATGAACGACGTCGCCCGCCAGGACTCGCCATGGGCCTGGGGTTTCTGGAGCTACTCTGGCGTGGCTTTCCAGCGCTGGGTGCACAACGGCAAGCCGGGCGTCGTCGTGCGTGACCGCGCCCGCTACCTGCGCGTGGATGCGCAGGAGCGCACGCGCAGCATCGCCGAGTGGAATCGGCCGGTCTGGTGGCCGCTGCTGCTGCTGGCAGGCGGTGGGCTGGCTGTCTTCATCGCGACGCGTCGCGCCTGGCAGGCCCGCGAACAAGCCACCGAGAGGAAAGCCTGATGCTGGGCTTCATGCTGCGCCGCCTGGGCTATGGCCTGGCCATCCTCGTCGGTGTCAATCTCTTCACCTTCTTCCTGTTCTTCTCGGTCAACACGCCCGACGACATGGCACGGCTGAACATCGGCGGCAAGCGCGTCACGCAGGAGCAGATCGAGAAATGGAAGACCGAGCGCGGCTATGACAAGCCGCTGTACTTCGACGCCAGCAAGTCTGGGGCGGAGCGCGTCACGCACACCATCCTGTGGGACCGTTCCATCAGCCTGTTCGCACTGGACTTCGGCAAGAGCGATGCGCGCCAGGCCATCAACATCGGCCACGAGATCAAGGTGCGCATGGGCGTCAGCCTGCAGCTGGCACTGCCTCTGTTCATCCTGCAGGTCATCGTCAGCATCGCCTTCGCGCTGCTGCTGGTGTTCTTCCGGCACAGCAAGATCGACTTCTGGGGCGTGGTGCTGTGCGTGCTGATGCTGTCCATCAGCAGCCTGTTCTACATCATCGTCGGCCAGTTTCTGTTTGCGCGTGTGCTCAGGCTGGTACCGATGAACGGCTTCGCGCCGGGGCTGGATGCGGTCAGGTTCCTGGCCCTGCCCATCCTGCTGTCGCTGCTGTCGCGGCTGGGTGGCGAGGCGCGGCTGTACCGCGCGATGTTCCTGGAGGAGATGGGCAAGGACTATGTGCGCACCGCACGCGCCAAGGGCCTGAGCGAGGGCCGGGTGCTGAGCCGCCATGTGCTGCGCAATGCCCTCATTCCCATCATCACCAGCGCCGGCAGCTATCTGCCCTACGTTTTCCTTGGCAGCCTGGTGTTCGAGAGCTTCTTCGGCATACCGGGCCTGGGTGCCTTCGTCATCGAGGCCATCACGGGTCAGGATTTCGCCATCGTGCGTTCCATGGTCTTCCTCGGCGCGCTGCTCTACATCGCCAGCAATGCGTTGATCGACATCGCCTACACCTGGGTCGATCCGCGGGTGAGGCTGTCATGAAATTTGTGCTGCTCTGGACCGACATCGCGCTGTGGCTGGTGGCAGCGGCCGTCGTCGCTTACGCGTTGCGAGTGAGGCGCCAAGCCAATCTGCGTGCGACGTGGCGGCGCGTGCTGCGTGATCCGGTCGCCGCGTGTGCCGGCGTTGTCATGGCGCTCTTCCTGCTCCTCACGCTGGCTGACAGCATTCACCTTCGACACGCGCTGCTGTCGGGCCAAGGTGAGGCCGCCGTCTACGACACGCGCACGCTGTCGCTGCTCGACCTGGTCCTGCAGCGCCAGATCGGCATGCGTGAGGTCAGCTACTCATTGCCGCTGGGCACGCGTGGCTTCAACAAGGAAAGCGTCACCGACGCCCAGGGCCAAGTGAGCCGCGACTACCCGCGCCTGCAGTTCGGTGGCGCGCACCTGACCGACCCGGCGACGCAATGGTCGGCCGACGTTGTTGCGCGCGCTGGCCTGGGCCTGGCGGGCGGCCTGCTGGCCGTCGGAGTGTTGGTCGCGCTGACCGCCGCGGCCCTGGCCCGTCATCACGGTGGCTGGCGCCACGGGCTGGCCGATCTCGCTGCCGACCGCACCTACTACCCGCTGCGCGCGATGCTGATCACGCTGGCCGTCATCGCGCTGCTGGCCGGGCCCGTCATCGCGCTGATGCCGCACTACCACGTCTTCGGCACCGACCGCACCGGCAACGACGTGCTCGTGCAGGCCCTCAAGAGTGTGCGCACCGCCTTCGTCATCGGCGCGCTGTCCACGCTGGCCACGCTGCCCATCGCGCTGCTGCTCGGTGTGCTGGCCGGCTACTACAAGGGCTGGGTCGACGAGGCCATCCAGTACCTCTACACGATGCTGAGCTCGGTGCCCAATGTGCTGCTGATCGCCGCCTGCGTGCTGATGGTGCAGGTCTTCCTGGACAAGAACCCCGAGCTCTTCGAGACGGCCGCCGAGCGCTCGGACCTGAAGATGCTGATGCTCTGCCTCATCCTCGGCCTGACCGGCTGGGCCGGCCTGTGCCGCCTTGTGCGCGCCGAGACCTTGAAGCTGCGCGAGCTTGACTACGTGCAGGCGGCGACGGCCTTCGGCGTTGGCGACTTGGCGATCATGGCCCGCCACATCGTGCCCAACGTCATGCACCTGGTCCTGATCACGGTCGTGCTGAGCTTCTCCGAACTCATCCTGTACGAAGCCGTGCTGACCTATGTCGGCGTCGGCGTCGATCCGGTCATGAACAGCTTCGGCAGCATGATCAACCTGGCCCGCGCCGAGATGTCGCGCGACCCGGTGGTCTGGTGGAGTTTCGCGGCGGCCTTCGGTTTCATGGTTGGCCTGGTGTTGGCAGCCAATCTGTTTGCCGATGGCGTGCGCGACGCTTTCGATCCCAAGGCCCGCTCCACCCGGCCGCGCGTCTTCCAGCGCAAGGGGGGCGCCGATGCTTGAGATCGACGACCTGCGGGTCCAGTTGGATGCCGACGCGGGCCTCGTGCGTGCCATCGACGGCCTGCATCTCGCACTGACGCGCGGCGAGACCTTTGCGCTGGTCGGCGAGAGCGGCTGCGGCAAGAGCATGACGGCGCTGGCGTTGATGCGCTTGCTGCCCGAGAACGGCCGCATCGCCGGTGGTGCCGTGCGCCTGGGCGGGCAGGACCTGCTGGCGCTGCCCGAGAGCCGCATGCGCGAGGTGCGCGGCGGCCGGGTGTCGATGATCTTCCAGGAACCCTCGACCAGCCTGAACCCGGTCATGCGCGTGGGTGACCAGATCGTCGAGGCTATCGAAGCCCATACGCCGCTGCGCGGCACCGCGGCGCGTGCCAAGGCCATCGACTGGCTGGCCCGGGTTGGCATCCCCGAGCCGCAGCGGCGCATCGACGACTATCCTTTCCGCCTGTCGGGCGGCCAGAAGCAGCGCGTGATGATCGCCATCGCGCTGGCGGCCGAGCCGGAATACCTGATCGCCGACGAGCCGACGACGGCGCTGGACGTGACCATCCAGGCGCAGATCCTCGACCTGATCCGCGACCTGCAGCGCGAACGCCAGCTCGGCGTGCTGCTGATCACCCATGACCTGGCCGTCGTCAGCGGCATGGCCCACCGAGTGGCGCTGATGTATGCGGGCCAGATCATCGAGGTGGCGCCGGCCGCCGAGTTCTTCGCGGCGCCCAAGCACCCCTATGCCCGGTTGCTGCTGCAGGCTTTGCCCGGTGCTGCCCGGCGCGGCGAGCCGCTGGCGGCCATCGCCGGCATGGTGCCGCCGCTGTGGATGGGATTCGCCGGTTGCCGCTTTGCGCCGCGTTGCGACAAGGCCATGAGCCACTGCGCAACCACGGCACCGGCGCTGGCCGAAGAAGGCCCGCAGCACCAGGTGCGCTGCCTGCTCTACAGCCAGCCGGGCGAGGCCTTGCCGCGAGAGCCTGCGGTCGCCAGGGTGTTGATGGCAGCGGCGCCGGGGCAGGGCGAGCCGCTGCTGGACGTGCGCGACCTGCGCGTGCGCTTCGCGCTGAAGGCGCCGCTCTTTCACCGCGGCCCGCGTCATTTCGACGCGGTGGACGGCATCAGCTTCCAGCTGCATGCCGGCCGCACGCTGGCCCTGGTCGGCGAATCCGGTTGCGGCAAGACGACCTCGGGCAAGGCCATCGTGCAACTGCTGCGCCGACAGGCCAGCATCAGCGGCCAGGCTCTCTTCGAAGGCCAGGACCTGTTCAAGCTGGCCGGTCCGGCGCTGCAGCAGGCGCGGCGCCACATCCAGATCATCTTCCAGGACCCGTTCGCGTCGCTGAACCCGCGCATGCGCGTCGCCGACGTGCTGGAGGAGGGCTTGATCGCGCTGCGCCCCGACCTCGACGCCACCGCCCGCCGCGAGCGCCTGCACACCCTGGTCGACCAGGTCGGCCTGCGCCGCGACGCCCTGCAGCGCTGGCCCCATGAGTTCTCCGGCGGCCAGCGCCAGCGCATCGCCATCGCCCGCGCGCTGGCGGTCGAGCCCAGGCTTATCGTCTGCGACGAGCCGACGTCGGCGCTGGACGTCTCCGTGCAGGCCCAGATCCTCAATCTGCTGCGCGAACTGCAGCGCGAGCAGGGCCTAGCCTATCTCTTCATCACGCACAACATTGGCGTGGTCGAGTACATCGCTGATGAGGTCGCCGTGATGCAAGCGGGCCGCATCGTCGAGCGCGGAAGGTGTGATGAAGTACTCAGACAGCCAACTGCAAGCTTTACGCAAGTTTTACTGAAGGCGGTGCCCCGGTTGGTCTCGATCACGTCGCGCGTAGACAACGGCTAGGGTTTGACACTAGGCCTCGTAACTCCGAGAAACCGTTTCGTATCAATGGCTTACCGCCGATTGGCGCGGTCCTAGGTGCATGTACGGGGAGGGGGGCGATGCTGCGACCGCACAAACTTCCGGCACCCCAAATCTGAGCTGATCGCTCAGGCCAAGGATCGGCCCTACCCAGGGCCAGCACCGCCTCACCACAAAGGCGGGCATCCATCCATTCAGGAGTGTCAATGTTCAAAAAATCCATCATCACCAGCGCCGTCCTGGCCTTGGCCGCAACGAGCGCGCTGGCTCAGGACGCACAAAAGCTGGAACGCATCGAGATCACTGGCTCCAGCATCAAGCGCATCGACGCTGAAACGGCTGTGCCGCTGACCATCGTCACGCGCGAATCCATCGACAAGTCCGGCGCCTCGAATGTCCAGGAACTGGTCGACCGCCTCAGCTCGAACAACGGCGGTGGCCGCTCCCTCGGTGAGTCCATCGGCGACTCCGCCGCCACCGGCCAGACCGGCGCCTCGCTGCGCGGCCTGGGCCGCGAGCGCACCCTGGTGCTGCTGAATGGCCGCCGCCTGGCAATCTACCCTTTCGCCGGCGCCGGCGTTGACCTGAACGCCATCCCCCTGGCCGCCATCGAGCGCATCGAAATCCTGCGCGACGGCGCCTCGTCGACCTATGGCTCCGACGCCATCGGCGGCGTCATCAACTTCATCACCCGCAAGGATTTCCGCGGCGGTGAAGTGACGGCCGGCTACGAGCAACCCCAGGGCATCGGCGGCAAGATCGCCTCGGCACAGGGTGGCATCGGCTTTGGCGACCTGGCCAAGGACAAGTTCAACATCCTGGGCACCTTCAGCTTCCAGGAATACGACGTGATCCGCGCGGCGGACCGCGATTTCGCCGCGACCGGCAATCGTCCGGACATCGGCGTTGTCAAGTCTTCGGGCAACACCTTCCCGGCCAACGCCTACAACGCCACGACGGGTGCCTACATCCCCGGTGTCGCCAAGTTCCCGACCTGTGTGCTGCCGGACAGCTTCCCGGGCGGCGCCAACTGCCGCTACGACTACACCAGCAAGATCGACATCGTCCCCGCATCCACACGCATCGGCGGTCTGGTGCGCGGCACGGCCGAGCTGAGTTCCGATCACCAGCTGTTCGCCGAGCTGTCCTACTCCAAGAACGAGATCATTCTGGGCTCGTCGCAAACGCCTTCGAGCACCACGGGCCGCGACGACTACCTGTACCCGGCTGGCGGCAAGTACTACCCCACTGCTGCCGTGGACGCGTCCAGCAGCAAGGGCTATCGCGGTGACCTCGTCATCGCCTGGCGCATGGTGGACGGCGGCCAGCGCCTGACCAGCGTGACCAACAGCATGACCCGCGCCCTCGTGGGTGCTGAGGGCCAGCTCGCAGGCTGGGATTACAAGGTCGGCCTGATGAAGGCCACTTCCAAGGCCAGCGAAGACTTCCTGACTGGGAATTTCTCTGACACGCAACTGGTGCGCGTGCTCAAAACCGGCAACGTGAATCCCTTTGGCCCGAACGACGCGGTCGGTTTGGCCTTGCTGAAGGAAGCCGAACTGCACGGCAACAACCGCGCCTCCAAGACGACGTTGAATGCCTTCGACCTGTCCGCAACGCGCGAACTGTTCGCGATGGCCGGCGGTAACGCCGCCATCGCCGCGGGTCTGGACATCCGCAAGGAAGAGTATCTGGACGGCTACTCCGAAATCGCCGGCTCCGGCGACATCGTGGGTGGTTCGGGCAACGCCGGTAAGGTGCGTGGCGAACGCAAGACCACGGGCATCTACGCCGAGCTGAACCTGCCGGTCATCAAGAACTTGGAACTGAATGCTGCCGTTCGTGGCGACCGCTACAGCGGCGCCAAGGGTGAGTCGCGTGATGGTTCCTTCAGCTCGCCCAATCTGTCGTCCACCAGCCCCAAGTTCAGCCTGCGCTGGACGCCGATGAAGGAACTGCTGGTGCGTGCCTCGGTGGGCAAGGGCTTCCGCGCTCCCGCGCTGGACAACCTGTATGCACCTTCGGCCGGCACCAACACGGGCGGCAATTTCACCGATCCGTACTACAACACCCTCAAGGGCTGCGCGCAGTTCCCCGATCCCAACTACTGCGACACGCAGCTGACGGTGATCAACAACAGCAACCGCAACCTCAAGCCTGAGAAGTCCAAGACCGCCACGATCGGCATGGTCTTTGAGCCGATCAAGGATCTGTCGATGGAAGTGGGTTACTTCGACATCAAGATCACGGACGGCATCAAGGCACTCAGCGGCGACGACATCCTGAAGGACTGGTTCTCCCACCAGACCGGCGCTACGACCAGCACCTCGGTCTACTCCAGCCGTTTGGTCAAGAACGCCCAGGGCTATCTCGACCACGTCGAGGCTTCGCTGGAGAACGTCGGCCAGGCCAAGGTCTCGGGCTTCGACCTCTCGGCCAAGTACCGCATTCGCACCGCGATGGGCAGCCTCACACCGAGCTGGGAAGCGACTATCGTCACCAAGAGTAGCGAAACCAATGTCGTGACGGGTGATGTTGAAGACACCTTGGGCAAGTACCTGCGGGGTGGCCCGGTGGTGCGAGTCAAGCAAAACGTCAGCCTCGACTGGGATACCGACGCCTGGGCAGGCGGCGTTCGCTACTTCCGTCAAAGCGGCTATCGCGACTACGACGAGGTGCGTCACGTGCCCAAGTACGACCTGTGGAGCCTGCAGGGCCAATACAAGGGCGTGAAGAACCTGGTCCTTACAGCCGGCGTCTTGAACCTGCTCGACAAAAAGCCGCCGACGACGGTCCAGGAAGACTATTTCCAGGTCGGTTTCGACCCGACCTACGCCGACGTCAAGGGCCGCAGCTTCTACGTGCGCGCCAACTACAAGTTCTGATCCGCATCGATCGAACAGAATCCAGCAGGCCTTCGGGCCTGCTTTTTTATTGACGTTCAACCTTTCCATGGACTACATCAATCCGGCTCTCGACCTGAACCAGCTCACTGCACAGTTCGGCCGTGACCGCCGCCTACTGATCCGCGATTTCTTCAAACCGGATGTCGCCGATGCCTTGGCTCGCGCCGTCGAAGCTATCGACTGGAGCTTGTGCTATCGCGACGCTGAGGGCGACCGTCGGCTGACGGGCGAGCAACTGCGCGGGCTCGGTGAAAACCAGCGAAGCCATCTGAGCAACGGCATCATGGAAGTCGCCCGCCGCCAATTTCAGTTCTCCTTTTTTACTGAATCCCTCGCGGATGCAATGAATCGCGGCGAAACCGGGCTACTGGCACGTTTCATACGCTGGATGGCCGATGAGAACTTTCTGAACGTGATGCGCGACATCACCGGCGTGCGGGAGGTCAACCGCGTGTACGCCCAGGCGACGATGTATGCCCCGGGGAGCTTCCTGCTCGCCCACGACGATCACGTTGACGTCGAAGACCGACGCCTGGCCTATGTCATCAACCTGACGCGGCAATGGCGACCGGACTGGGGTGGTCTGCTGAACTTCAGCGAGCGCGACGGCACCGTCAGCGACAGCTTCTTCCCGCATTTCAATTCACTCTCGCTGTTTGCAGTGCCGCAAACCCACTTCGTCTCCTATGTGCCGCCGTTTGCCCAGGGCCAACGCAACGCCATCACCGGGTGGTTGATTGCTGCTTGAAAGGGTGGCCTCGCCTGAACCCTCCGGCTTTGTCCGCCTTTTGTGTCCAGATGCATGTAATCGCGCTGTTTCGCTTGCCCGGGTTAGCCCCAGGAAGTCGTGACAAAAGCGACGGCTAAGATGCCGGCATGGCCAGATTTGGCCGGTGGTGTAGTCTCTCGCTGCGCCTGGTTCGTGGCGATGAAACGCGTGCCCGACGGCTCTACTGCCACCGGGCGTTTTTTTTGCCTTGAACAGGTGTAAAGAGGCTTTACACACCGGCGGCACTGCGTGTTTTCGACGAGGCGGAATCGTTGCTTCCGCGATTTAGAATCCACGCCCTTCGGGAACCAGTTCACGGCAGGAGCGCAACTTTCGCCGTGGCGGTGGCCGCTTGTCCGAGAAGAGTCATTGACTGTGATTTGTAGTTGCAAGAAGGAGCGCGCATGAATTTTGCGCAGGAGAAGCAGGGCGCATCCCGGTTCACGGGCTTCGGCATCGTCGTCCTGATCCACGTCGTGGCCATCTACGCGCTGGCCAGCGGTCTGGCTCGCGATATCGTCAAGAAGGTCACCGGTCCCATCGACGTCAAGGTGATCGAAGAGAAGGTCAAACCGCCGCCGCCGCCAGAGAAGGTGGTGCCTCCGCCGCCGGATCTCAAGGCGCCGCCTCCGCCTTTCGTGCCGCCGCCCGAGTTCCAGGTGACCGCACCCGCGCCGCCGGCCCCGGCCATCGTTTCCACGCAGGTTCAACCGCCAGCCGCCGACATTCGCCCGGCGCCGCCGCCGGTGGTCGCTGCACCGCCTCCGCCTGCTCGCACTGGCCCCGTCAAGGCGGCCATGGTCTGCACCAAGATGGGCAAGCCTGAAATGCCGTCGGTCAACTGGAGCGGCGAAGCTCTGTACAAGGCTATCGCCACCGTGAAGGCAGGCCGTGTCACAGCCGTTGAAATCACCTCGCAGCGTGGTGGCGTGGATCGCAAGGCGCAGCGCGCCCTGATCCAGGCCATCGAAGCTACTCTGCGTGATACCTACGAATGCCCGGGCGATCACGTGTTCGAGCAGGAGTTCCAGTTCAAGATCGACTAAGAGACCTGCTTAGAACCCGGCGCCAGACCGGCGCTTTCAGAACCGCATCAAAACAGAATTTTTCCTAGGAGTTGACTCCATGATTTCTCGCATCACCGGCTTCCTTGCCGCCATCGCCATGGTCGCGACCCTGGCCGTTTCGCCTGCCCACGCGCAAGATCAGAAGCCGGCCGACGCCGCCTCGGCCGCCGTGGTTGACGCCGCCGCCGCTCCGGCTGCTGCCGCCTCCAAGCCGCAAGACAACCCCTATGGTCTGGCCAACATCGTTGCCCATGGCAACGTTGTCGACCAGGTCGTGCTGTTCATCCTGGCCATGATGTCCATGGGTTCCTGGTACATCCTGGTCGTGCGCCTGTGGGACACGAGCAAGCTGTCCTCCGAAGCCAAGGAAGTCCGCGCCACCTTCTTCAAGAAGGCCAGCCTGGCCGATGGCATCCGCAGCCTGAAGGAAGAAAGCGCCTTCCGCTACATCGCCACCACCGCCATCGAGGCTTCGGAGCACCATGAGGGCGCCCTGACCGAGAACATCGACCACAGCAGCTGGGTGACGATGAACGTCGACCGCGCCGTTGCCGACGTCAACACCAAGATCTCCGCCGGCCTGGGCTTCCTGGCGACCGTCGGCTCGACCGCTCCCTTCATCGGCCTGTTCGGTACGGTGTGGGGCATCCTGAACGCGCTGACCGCCATCGGTCTGGCTGGCCAGGCTTCCATCGACAAGGTCGCCGGCCCCGTGGGCGCCGCGCTGATCATGACCGCTATCGGTCTGGTCGTCGCCGTTCCGGCCGTGCTGGGCTACAACTGGCTGGTGAACCGCAACAAGGGTGTCATGAGCCAGGTTCGTTCCTTCGCCGGCGATCTGCACGGCGTGCTGATGGGCAACCGCTCGGTCGCCAAGCGCTAATTCATCCCTGAGCAGCCGCTCGTAAAGGAGCCAATGCCATGGGCATGAACGTCGGATCCTCTTCCGGCGATGACGAGGTGGTCTCGACCATCAACACCACGCCCCTCGTGGACGTGATGTTGGTGCTGTTGATCATCTTCCTCATCACCGTGCCGGTGGTGACGCAGTCGATCGCGGTGAATCTCCCCAAGGAGACCAACCAGATTCGCGTCACCAAACCGGAAAACATCGAAATCTCGGTCGCCAAGGACGGCGAAGTCTACTGGGGTACCAAGCTGATTCCCGACATGGAGGAGCTGGTGAAGCGCCTCGGCAAGGAATCGGTCAAGAACCCGCAGCCCGAGGTCCATATTCGCGGCGACGACAAGGCGCGCTACGAGTCGGTCGGTCGCGTGATCTTCGCCAGCCAGCGTGCCGGCATCATGAAGGTCAACTTCGTCACCGAGCCGCCGGCTCGCAACTGATCCCAGGAGTCAAACATGGGAATGAATGTCGGAAGTTCGTCGGGAGATGGTGACCCCGAAGTCATGATGGACGTCAACACGACGCCGCTGATTGACGTGATGCTGGTGCTGCTGGTGATGCTCATCATCACCATCCCCATCCAGCTGCATACGGTCAACCTGGACATGCCACCGCCGAGCACGACGCCGCCTCAGCAAGACCCGGTCGTGCACACCGTCATGATCGACTTCGACGGCACTGTCTACTGGGATGAAGCTGCGCTGGCGAACAGCAAGGACGCAGTCGACGCCAAGATGCAGGAAATCGGCGCGATGCCGATCAGCGATCAGCCTGAAATCCATATCAAGCCGAACAAGCTGGTGGACTACGGCGTCGTTGCGGCGGTAATGGCCTCGGCCCAGCGTAACAGCGTCAAGAAGATGGGCATGGTTGGTAACGAGCAATTCGTCAAGTGACGTCTGCGGGACCGCTGACCACGATACTGTGATGCGCGCTGCCCGAAAGGGCGGCGCGTTTTTGCTTTGCAGGAGAGCAAGTTGAAGACTCTGAAAACCATGGTGGCCGTCGCCGTTGGCGCCCTGGCCCTGACCCTGAACGGCGCGCCCGGCGCGGAGTTCGGCTTCAGCCAGGCGGCCGCCCAGGACAGCGTGCGCAAGGAAGTCGGCACGCCGCTGACCGAGGCCAGCAAGTTGGTCAAGGCCGGCAAGTACAAGGAAGCGCTGGGCAAGCTGCGCGATGCCGAAGCCGTGGGTGGCCGCACCGCCGGCGAAACCAATGCCATCGAAGGCGTGCGTTTCTCCGCCGCGATGGGCGCCAACGATCCCGACACGATGGCGCGCTCCTTTGACGTGCTCAAAGGCGCGGGCAAGCTGGGCCAGGCCCAGCAGCTGCAGTACATGGAGGCCATCGCCGGCACCTATCTGCGCAACCGCGACAACGGCAAGGCCCTGACCTGGGCGCAGCGCTACTTCAAGGAAGGCGGCAACAGCCCGACCATGAAGCAGGTGCAGCAGAACGCGCAGTTCCTGTCCGGCGACATGACATCGACCATCAAGGACACGCTGGACGAAATCGCTGCCGACGAGCGTGCCGGCCGTGCGCCACCCAAGGACAAGCTCAACCTGCTGCTGTTCGCGGCCCAGAAGAAGGGCGACGGCAACGCGGAATCCGTGGCGACCGAGAAGCTGCTGAACTTCTATCCGGATCCCAAACTGTGGGCCCAGATCCTGGGCGGCCTGCCGCAGAAGAAGAGCTTCGACAGCAGCCGCTACGCGCTGGATCTTTATCGCCTGCGCCTGGTCACGGGCAACATGTCGCGCGGTGCCGAGGACTACATGGAGATGGCCCAGCTGGCCGCTCAGGCCGGCTATCCGGAAGAGGGCAAGCAGGTCGTTGACAAGGGCATGGCCGCGGGCGTGCTGGGTCAGGGGGCCGAAGGCGCCCGCCACAAGCGCCTGGCCGACCTGATGGTCAAGAAAATTGGCGAAGCCAAGGCCGCTGCAGCGGCCAACGAGAAGGCTGCCGCGGATGCCAAGGACGGCAACGAGTTCGTCAAGCTGGGGCTGGCCAATGCCTTTGGCGGCAACGCCAAGAAGGGCATCGAGCAGATCGAACAAGGTATCGCCAAGGGCGATCTGAAGCGCCCCGAAGACGCCAAGCTCTACCTCGGCCTGGCCCACCAGCTGGCTGGCGAAAGCGCCAAGGCACAGGCGGCCTGGAAATCGGTCAAGGGCAATGAAGGCGCCGCTGACCTGGCGCGCCTGTGGGTCATCCAGTCGCGTTCAGCCAAGCGCTGATCGTTGGGGATCTCTAAATGAAAAGGGCCTGGTGCGAACAGGCCCTTTTTCATTCCGCTGCCCGTTCGATACTGGTATTCCGGGCCGAGCGCTGGGCCTGCCATGGGCCAGAGGCCCATGGCCTTCCGTAGGCACAAGCAGTCCGCAGGGACTGCTTGTGTCCGACTCCAGTTCACCGAGCCGGCCCGCTTGGCGATGTGCTTGCGGCTCGATGCCGCAAGCATCGCCGTCCCCTCGGGGAACCGGCTGGGCGCGCCCGCGTGCAGCAGGGCGAGACAGGACGAGGGGCGTTATTTCGGTGCCAGGCGGATCGCGCCGTCCAGGCGGATGACCTCGCCGTTCAGCATGTCGTTGGTGACGATCTGGTGCACGAGCTTGGCGTAGTCCTCGGGCTTGCCCAGGCGGCTCGGGAAGGGGACGCTCGCGGCCAGCGCGTCCTGCACCTCCTGGGGCATGCCGAACAGCATCGGCGTGCCGAAAATACCTGGGGCGATGGTCATGTTGCGGATGCCGTTGCGGGCCAGGTCGCGGGCGATGGGCAGCGTCATGCCGACCACACCGCCCTTGGACGCCGAATAGGCCGCCTGGCCGATCTGGCCGTCATAGGCCGCGACCGACGCCGTCGAGATCAGCACGCCGCGCTCTCCAGTCGGTTCTGGCTCGTTCCTGGCCATGGCCTCGGCGGCCAGGCGGATCATGTTGAAGCTGCCGATCAGGTTGACCGTGATGGTCTTGCTGAAGGCCGCCAGCGGGTGGGCACCGTCCTTGCCGACTGTCTTGATGGCCGGCGCGATGCCGGCGCAGTTGACGAGGCCGACCAGCTTGCCCAGGCCCGTGGCTGCAGCGACGGCAGCCTGGCCATCAGCCTCCTGGCTGACGTCGCATTTGACGAAGAGGCCACCGAGCTCGGCGGCCACGGCCTGGCCACGTTCGGCCTGCAGATCGGCGATGACGACCTTGGCACCGTGGGCCGCCAGCATGCGGGCCGTGCCTTCACCGAGGCCCGAGGCGCCGCCGGTGACGATGAACACCTTGCCTGCAATTTCCATGATGAGGATCTCCTGGGTATGGGGAACGGTTGACGTAAACGTCAATTGTGGACGACAAAAAAGCCGCGGGGCATGCGCGCCGCGGCTTGTTCTTGGGGTGAGAACGCTCAGGCCAGCGCGGCCAGGGCCTTCTTCATGATGTCGTCGACCGAACCGACGCCTTCGATGCGGCGGTACTTGGGTGCATTGGCATCGCCCGTGGCGGCCCACTGCGAGTAGTAGTCGACCAGAGGCCGGGTCTGGGCCGAATAGACATCCAGGCGCTTCTTGACCGTCTCTTCCTTGTCGTCCTCCCGCTGGACCAGCGGCTCGCCGGTCTCGTCGTCCTTGCCTTCGACCTTGGGTGGATTGAACTTGACGTGATAGGTGCGGCCTGAGGCCACATGCACGCGGCGGCCGCTCATGCGTTCGATGATGGCGTCGAAGGGCACGTCGATCTCGAGCACGTAATCCAGCTTGACGCCGGCAGCCTTCATTGCATCGGCCTGAGGGATGGTGCGCGGGAAGCCGTCGAAGAGGAAACCCTTGGCGCAGTCGTCCTGGGCGATGCGCTCCTTGACGAGGCCGATGATGATGTCGTCGCTGACGAGGGCGCCCGAATCCATGACGGCCTTGGCGGCCAGGCCCATTTGTGTGCCGGCCTTGATAGCGGCGCGCAGCATGTCACCGGTGGAGATCTGCGGAATGCCGAATTGCTTGCAGATGAAGGCAGCTTGGGTGCCTTTGCCGGCGCCTGGCGCGCCCAGAAGGATCAATCGCATGGGTCTCCTCGTCTCGTCAGGACTGTGAAAAAGTCCTGCATAAATCAGCGGTCAAGTATCGCATGCGGCCTTATCTGAGCCTGACGCCGCAGACCCGCGTCAACCCTCGATGAGACGCCTCACGCGCTCCAGATCCTCGGGCGTGTCCACGCCGGGGCCGGGCCGCTCGTCGCTCACGTGCACGGCAATGCGCTCGCCGTGCCAGAGCACGCGCAACTGCTCCAGCGACTCGATCTGCTCCAGGGGGCTGACGGCCAGCGTGGGGAAGCGACGCAGGAAGCCGGCGCGGTAGGCATACAGGCCGACATGGCGCAGCGCGCCGTTGGGCTGGCCGCCGCCGTCGCGCCACCAGGCGATGGGCGCGCGTGAGAAATACAGCGCACGGCCGGCCTTGTCGGTGACCAGCTTGACGACATTCGGGTTCGCGAACTCAGAAGGATCGGTCAGCGCATGCGCGACGGTGGCCATCACGCAGTCGGCCTGGGCGGCCAGCATCAGTGCGCAGGCGTCGATCATGGCCGGTGCGATCAGCGGTTCGTCACCTTGCACGTTGACGACAACGGCGTCGTCAGCCAGCCCGAGCTGCTCGACGGCTTCGGCGAGACGGTCACTACCGGACGGATGGTCGGCCCGCGTCATCAGCGCGCGCACACCGTGGGTGGCGCAGGCGGCCGCGACTTCGGGCGCATCGGTCGCCACGACGATCTGGCTGGCACCGGACTCGGCGGCACGCCGGGCAACGCGCACGATCATCGGCAGGCCGGCGATGTCGGCCAGCGGCTTGTTCGGCAGCCGCGTCGATGCCAGGCGCGCGGGGATGATGACGGTGAAGGTCATTGGTGCACCCTTCGGCCTGCGGCCTTGCCTGGCCGACAGCGCGGCCAGGCGTTCGCCAGGCATGGGATGCCCACAGGGCATCCCATGTCCGGGCTCACTCCCGCCAAGCGGGAGCGAGCTTGCTTGGGGCGGCCCGGCGCGGCGCTCACGGTGCCAGCACGACCGGTGGCGCGGGGGCGTCCGGGTCCCAGGCCTTGGCCTCGCTCTCCAGCATCAGCGGGATGCCGTCGCGAACGGGGAAGGCCAGGCGGTCGGCGCGGCAGGCCAGGGCCGGCAATTCCAGTCCGGCACCTTCACGCAGCAGCGTCAGCGGCCCCTTGCACAGGGGGCAGACCAGCATTTCGATGAGGCGTTGATCCATCAGGCGAGAGCGAAGAGTTTTTGCAGTTGGGTGTCCAGCGCGGCCTCGAAGCCGGCACCGGGCGAGAAGTCTAGCGCCACGACCCAGACGGGCAGGGCGCCGACGCGCTCGGGCGGCAGCTTCACGGCGTCTTTCTCGGTCAGCAGTACGGCGGCCGCGTCGGGGGGCCAAGGCAGGCTCGCGAAGTCGGCGTGGTCGGGCAGGGCCAGGCTGTCAAAGCGCAATCCAAGCGCTGCCAGCATGTCGAAGAAGCGCTGCGGCCTTGCCACGCCGGCAACGGCAAGCAGCCCCGGCCGCTCGCGCAAGGCCAGCAGCGTGTCCATCTGCGCCGGTTTGCCGGCCCACCAGTCGGCCAGCGTCACCGCGCCAGCCAGGCGGCGCCCGGCGACGAAGCCGGGCAGGGCGGTGCTCGGCTGCGGCGCGTTGTAGACGACGAGCTCGTCAGCCGCCAGCGCCGCAGGCGGCTGGCGCAAGGGGCCCGCGGGCAGCAGGCGGCCATTGCCCAGGCCGCGCTCATCGAACACCAGCAGGCTCAAGGCACGCGGCAGCCGCCAATGCTGCAGGCCGTCGTCGCTGACCAGCAGCTGCAGCCCGGGCTCGGCAGCCAACAAGGCGCGCGCCGCGGCGACGCGGTCGCGGCCGACCGCCACCGGCACGCCGCTGCGCAGATGGATGAGCAGGGGCTCGTCCCCGACTTCACGGGCCGTCGATACACCAGTGACGAGACGCACGCCGTCACTCTCGCGCCCGTAGCCACGCGAGACGACGCCAGCGCGCAGGCCGCGCGTGCGCAACATCGCCAGCAGGGCCAGCGTCGTCGGCGTCTTGCCGGCACCGCCGACGATCCAGTTGCCGACGACGATGACGGGCACAGGCAGCGTTTCGACGCGCTTGAAACCGATGGCATAGGCCAACCGGCGCAGCGCCAGCAGCGTGCGGTAGAGCCAGCTCAGCGGCAGCAGGGCGACCGACAGCGGCCCGCCGATCAGCCACTCTTGCTGGAGGCGGTCAGCGAGCGTCGGTTTGGGCAGCGAAGGTGACACGCGTCAGGCCGACGCGGCGCGCGGCGTCCATCACGTTGATGACGGCCTGGTGAGGCGTGGCGGCGTCGGCCGAGATGATCAGCGACGCGTCGGCGTTGCCGCCGGAGGCCTGGCGCAGCGCGGCGATCAGGATGTCCACGGAGCGGCCTTCCACCGGCTGGCGGTTGATGACGAAGCGGCCATCGGCGGCGATGCCGACGATGACCTCCTGCGGCCGGTCCTTGAGCTTCTCCGCATCGGCCGAGGGCAGGGTGATCTGCAGCTCGGTGAACTTGGAGTAGGTCGTTGACAGCATCAGGAAGATCAGGATCACCAACAGCACGTCGATGAACGGGATGAGGTTGATCTCCGGCGGCTCGCGGTGTGGGGAGCGGAATCTCATGATGTCAGTTCATCCGTTGTGTGCAGCGCCTCACGCCGCGGACCGGCGCCGGGCCGCCCCTAGCCGGCCCGCAGGCGATGTGCTTGCGGCTCAATGCCGCAAGCATCGCCGTCCCCTCGGGGGACCGGTTGGGCGCGCCCGCGTTCAGCGGGGCGAGACCAGAGGAGGGGCAGTCCATTTCAGGCCGTGTAGCGGCGCAGCTGGCCCAGCAAGCGGTCTGCCGCCGCTTCGAGCTCGAGCACGTACTCCTCGATGCGGCCGCGGAAGTAGCGGTAGAACATCAGCGAGGGGATGGCGATCATCAGGCCGAAGGCCGTGTTGTAGAGGGCGATGGAGATGCCGTGCGCCAGCTGCGCGGGGTTGCCGCCGCCGGGTGTCTGGCTGCCAAAGATCTCGATCATGCCGACCACGGTGCCCATCAGCCCCAGCAGCGGCGCGGCCGTGGCGATGGTGCCCAGGGTGTTCATGTAGCGCTCGAGCTGGTGCACGGCGCGTCGGCCGGCAAATTCGAACACCAGGCGCAGCTTGCCCTCGGGCATCTGCGGCTCGGCAGTCACGGCGCGCAGGCCGGAAGCCAGCACCTCGCCGAGCAGCGAGTTTTCGGCCAGGCGGTCGACCATGTCGGGCGCGGGCAGTTGCTGGGCGCTGACGTTCATGACGTCCTCCAGCAGCCGCGGCGGCAGGATGCGGCTGGCGCGCAGGCTGGACAGCCTTTCGATGATCAGGGCCAGGGCCACCACGGAGCACAGGAGCAAGGGCCAGATCGGCCAACCGGCGGCTTGTATGATCGAAAACAAGGGCGTCCCCGTCGATGAAAAGGCCAGCAGGCCGGTCACAAAAACGGCCGCTGACGGCCGGATGAGTGCGCGGGATTATGGCCCCAGCCTTGCACGCCTCGGCCGATCTCCGCCACTGCGAAAGCGTTCTCACAATCCACCGTTACTGTGGATAACTTTGTGGGCAACGCAGCGGCGCTGGCCTGCAGAGGCCGTCAAATCAAGGCCTTGGACAAGTTGCCTCAAGTTTGAGCAGTGGAATTCGAATTGAAAAACAAGGCCTTATGTGCTCATGACAGCTCTGTGACGGGCGAAATGAGCCGAAATTGCCCGCCAGCCCAGTATTGGCGCGGCTGTGGACTTCCCGGCCCGCGCCGGCATTGGGTTTGCGCGTGATTGAGCCCCGCGAAGCCGCTTCAAATCGTCGTGTCTGGGGCGTGGCTGGTTTGCTGGAGGCGGTGAGCCAGAGCCTGGCTGAACGCTTCTCGGTCGTCGCCGTTGGCGGCGAGATCACTGGCTTCACGCGCGCCGCCAGCGGCCACTGCTATTTCGGATTGAAGGACGCCGACGGCCAGGCCGCCAGCCTGCGCTGCGCGATGTTCCGCCGCGCTGCGGCCATGCTGGACTTTGCGCCGGCCGAAGGCGTGCTGGTCGAGGTGCGTGGCCGCGTCGCCGTCTACGAGCCGCGCGGCGAGCTGCAGTTCGTCGTCGAGGCCATGCGCCGTGCCGGTGCCGGCACGCTGTACGAGCAGTTCCTCGCGCTGCGAGCGCGGCTGACGGCCGAGGGCCTGTTCGATGCCGACACCAAGCGCGCGCTGCCCACCCACCCGCGCCGCATCGGCGTCATCACGTCGGCGGCCGGTGCGGCCCTGCACGATGTGCTGACGGCGCTGGCGCGGCGAGCGCCCCAGGTCGAGGTGCTGGTCTACCCGAGCCCGGTGCAGGGCGTCGAAGCGCCGCCGGCGCTGGTCGAAGCGCTGAGGCGCGCCAACGAGCGGGCCGAGGTCGACGTGCTGCTGCTGGTGCGCGGCGGCGGCTCGCTGGAGGATCTTTGGGCCTTCAATGACGAACGCGTCGTCCGCGCGGTGGCCAATTCGGCCCTGCCCATCGTCTGCGGCGTCGGCCACGAGACCGACGTGACACTGTGTGACCTGGCCGCAGACCTGCGCGCGCCCACGCCCACGGCCGCCGCCGAGCTGGCGGCGCCGTCGCGCGCCAGCCTGCTGCAGCACCTCGGTGCGCTGGAGCGCAGCCTGACCCTGCGCATCGACCATCGCCTGCAGACCCTCGCCCAGCGCCTGGATCGACTCGCGCTGCGCCTGTCCCGCCCCAGTGACGTGCTGGCCCGGCAACGGCGCCTGCTGGATCTGCTGGCCCAGCGTGCCGGCGCGGCGCCGCGCCGGCGCGTCGAGTTGCAGGGCCAGCGGCTGACCCACCTGGAGCAGCGCCATGAACGCGCGCACCACGAGATCCTGGCGCGTCAGCACACTCGGCTGGACGCGCTGCAGGCCCGCCTGCAGGCCCTGGACCCGCAGCATGTGCTGGCGCGCGGCTACGCCTGGCTGGACGACGGCGCCGGCGGCGCGGTGACGTCCGTGCATGCCTTGCTGCCCGGCGCCGAGGTGCGCGCGGTGCTGGCCGACGGCAGCCTCGACTTGCGCGTTCTGGGGGTACAGCCTTCGCCGCAGGGGTGATTGGCTCTCCCTACAATCTTTGCGTTTCCCTTCCCCCCAACACCTGAGGACTCCACGATGGAACACACGCTGCCCCCGCTGCCTTACCCGATCGACTCGCTGGCCCCGCACTACAGCAAGGAAACGCTGGAGTTCCACCACGGCAAGCACCACAACGCTTACGTCGTGAACCTCAACAACCTGCAAAAGGGCACCGAGTACGAAGCCCTGACGCTGGAAGAGATCATCAAGAAGGCACCGAACCCGGGCCCGATCTACAACAACGCCGCCCAGATCTGGAACCACACCTTCTTCTGGAACTGCATGAAGCCGCAAGGTGGCGGCGAGCCCAGCAGCGCGCTGGCCGACGCCATCAACGCCAAGTGGGGCAGCTATGCCGCCTTCAAGGAAGCCTTCGTCAAGAGCGCCGTTGGCAACTTCGGCTCGGGCTGGACGTGGCTGGTGAAGAAGGCCGACGGCTCTGTCGACATCGTCAACACCGGCGCCGCCGGCACGCCGCTGACCGGCGCTGACAAGGCGCTGCTGACCGTCGACGTGTGGGAACACGCCTACTACATCGACTACCGCAACCTGCGCCCCAAGTTCGTCGAGACCTTCCTGAGCAATCTCGTGAACTGGCAGTTCGCTGAAGCCAACTTCGCCTGAGCGATTCGCCCCGAACAAAGGCCGGCCGATGCCGGCCTTTTTCGTTGGTTCGGCCTTTCGGGCCGAGCGCTGGGCCGCTCCCGAGCCGGCCCGCGTTGGCGATGTGCTCTCGGCTCGATGCCGAGAGCATCGCCGTCCCCTCGGGGGACCGACCAGATGCGCTCGCGTTCAGCGACGCGCAACTGGGCGAGGGGCGCCTATTGCGACACCTGAATGACGTGCCGCACCAGCGGATAGACCTGGTGCTGCCAGCGCCGCCCGCTGAACACGCCGTAGTGGCCGACGTTGGGCTGGATGTAGTGGGTGCGCATATAGGCGCGCAGGCTGCTGGCGAGGTCCTGGGCGGCCAGCGTCTGGCCGACAGCGCAGATGTCGTCGCGCTCACCCTCCACGGTCAGCAAAGCGGTGCGGCGGATGGCCGCCGGGTTCACACGCCGGCCCCTGAAGAACATCTCGCCGCGTGGCAGGTCGTAGGTCTGGAAGACGCGCTCCACTGTTTCCAGGTAGAAGTCGGCCGCGAGGTCGGCCACGGCCAGGTATTCCTCGTAGAACACGCGCGTGACCTCGGCCTTGTCGAACTCGTCGGCGACGAGGTGCTTGTAGTAGTCCTTGAAGGCGTTGGTGTGCCTGTCCTTGTTCATGCTCATGAAGGCCGACAGCTGCACGAAGCCCGGGTAGACGCGCCGCCCCGCGCCCGCGTGCTGCCAGGGCACATGGCTGATCAGGTTCTTCTTGAACCACGAGATGGGCTTGCTGGTGGCGAGTTCGTTGACGGCGGTGGGGCTGACCCGGCAGTCGATCGGGCCGGCCATCAGCGTCAGGCTGGCTGGCGTGGCGGGGTGGTCGTCCTCGGCCATCAGCGCCACGGCTGCCAGTGCGCTGACGCAGGGCTGGCAGACGGCCACCACATGAGCCTGCGGGCCGATGGCGGCCAGGAAGTCGATCAGGTGGCCGGTGTATTCGTCCAGCCCGAAGCGGCCGGCCGCCAGCGGCACGTCGCGCACGTTGTGCCAATCGGTGATGTAGACGTCATGGTCCTGCAGCAGCGTGCGCACGGTCTCGCGCAGCAGCGTGGCGAAGTGGCCCGACATCGGCGCCACCACCATCACTTTGGGTTGCTCAGGCGCGCCTTCCTTGCGAAAGCGCAGCAGCGTCGCAAAGGGCGTGGTCAGCGTGGCTTCTTCGGTGACAGGCCAGCGCTCGTCGCCGCTGACGATCTCACCAATGCGCCAGGGCGGGCGGGTGTGGGTGATCTGAGCCAGCTCGAAGACCTTGCCTGCCGCCGACCACTGGCGCGCAGGCAGCCAGCTGGCGTCAGCAATGCCGGGCTGCTGCAGGAAGGGAATCGACATGCGCGTGGCCATGCGCAGCGGCCACAGCAGATCGGTATGGGCCTGGTAGGCGGGGTACATGGTTGCTCCTGCAAGGCCGGTGATGCCAGGAGCGACGCAAGGAGCGCGCCAGCATGGCATGGGCCTTGCGTCGATGGGGTGCCCAGACCGAGAAGGAGACGCCATGCCCGTTGCCACGCCGACCCGCCCCGCCGCCAAGGCGGCGAAAACCGCTCCAGCGCCGGCGCGCAAATCCAAGGCCGCGACACCGGCGGCCACGCTGACGCTGAGCAGCAAGAACTACTCCTCGTGGTCGCTGCGCGGCTGGCTGCTGACGCGCTTCGCCGGCCTGGCCTTCGATGAGATCATGGTCTCGCCTGACGATGAGGATGCGCGCAAGGAACTGCTGCTGCTGGCGCCGTCCATCCGCGTGCCCTGCCTGCGGCATGACGGCGTGACGGTCTGGAACAACATGGCCATTGCCGAGTATCTGAACGAGCTTTTCCCCAAAGCCGGCCTGTGGCCCGCGGACCGCGTCGCGCGGGCCCATGCGCGGGCCATCTGCGGCGAGATGAACTCCGGCTTTGCCAATTTGCGCGCGTCGCTGCCCATGAACCTCAAGGGCCACTTTCCGCGCCACAAGATCTGGGCCGGGGCCAAGCCCGACATTGAGCGCATCACCGAGATCTGGACCGACTGCCTGGCGCGCTACGGCGGCCCCTATCTGTTTGGTGCCAAGCGCGGTGCGGCCGACGCCTTCTTTGCGCCGGTCGTCACGCGCTTCATGACCTATGACGTGCCGCTGAACCCGGCTTGCATGGCCTATTGCAAGGCCATCAGCGCCATGCCGGAGCTCAAGGAGTGGACGGCCGCGGCCCGGCTGGAGCCGGACGAGATCGAGCAGCTCGACATGGATTTCTAGGGCCAGGTCGAAGGCGCCGGCACTTCACAAGGCGCCGGCGCGTCCACCGTCTTGAAGTCCGCCGGCGAGACGATCTCCAGGTACTCCATGTCCGGCGAGTAGTCGAACAGGTAATGCACGATGCCGGGGCGCTGGTGCACGCAGTCGCCGGCCTCGACGAGCGTCACCTGGTCGCCGTACATGAACTTGGCCCAGCCCTTGGTCATCAGCACGATCTGGAACTCCGCCTCATGGCGGTGCCATCCCGTGCCCTTTTGAGGGGCCATGTTCGCCTTCACAAGGTGCGCGATGACCTTGCCCGCCGTGGCCTCGGCCACGCCCAGGTCGCGGTAGAGGAAGAAATCTCTCAGGCCGTCGGGGCGCCAGGGCGTGTCCCCGGGCTTGACATGGGAGAACTGTGTGGCGGACGCGTCGTTGGCGGCGTCCACGGGTATCGACAGATCCGACATGAGTGACCTCCTGAAGTGCTGCAGGCGGTGGAGCACACGCAATATGTGTTCCCGCAAAAGCTTGACCCAGGTCATGGGGGCGGCGGGGCGGGCCATCTAGATTGGCGGCGTGAGTGCACCCCCTCCCGGCTTGTGTGCGGCTGATGCCGACGCCCGCCTCCTCGCCCCCTTCACGACCTGGCCCGATGGCCCGGGCGGTGTGGCGCTGTCGCAGTTCCAGGTGGCGGGCATGCATTGCGCGGCCTGCTCGGGGTTGATCGAAGCGGCGCTGCTGACGCTGCCGGGCGTGCGCGGTGCCAGCGTCAATCCGGCGTCGGCCCGGCTGGCCTTGCAGTGGTTGCCTTCACAGCTCACGCTCGCCGACGTGCTGGCCGCGCTGCAGGTGGCGGGCTACCGGGCCACGCCCGACGTCGCAGCGCCGGCGCGCGAGCTGCGCAGGCAGGAAAGGCGCCAGGCCCTGTGGCGGCTCTTTGTCGCCGCCTTCCTGATGATGCAGGTCATGATGATGGCGACGCCGGCCTATGTCGCCGCCCCGGGTGAGCTCAGCGCCGACCTGGACCGTCTGCTGCGCTGGGCCAGCTGGGTGTTGACGCTGCCTGTCATGGTCTTTTCGGCCGCCCCCTTCATGGTTGGCGCCTGGCGGCAGCTCAGGGCAGGGCGGCTGGGCATGGATGTGCCGGTGGCGCTGGGCATCGCCGTCACCTTCGTGGCCAGCACCGGCGCCTTGTTCGACCCCGGCGGGCCTTTGGGCCACGAGGTCTACTTCGATTCGCTGACGATGTTCGTCGCGCTGCTGCTGCTGGCGCGCTGGTTCGAACTGGGGGCGCGGCATCGTGCGGCGGATGCGCTGGAAGCGGTCGCCGGCGCGTTGCCAACGGCGGCCGAGCGGCTGCGCGAGGACGGAAGCAGTGAACGCGTCGCGCCCGAGGCGCTGCGCGTGGGTGATCGCATCCGCGTCGTGGCCGGCGAGGCCTTCGCGGCCGACGGCCGTGTGCTGTCCGGCCAGGGCTGGGCCAACGAGGCCCTGCTGACGGGCGAATCCGCGCCGGTCGCCAAGACGGTGGGCGATGCGGTCGTGGCGGGCAGCATCAACCTCGACGGCTCGCTCATCGTCAGCGTGCTGCGCGTGGGTGCAGACACGACGGCGCAGGGCATCGTGCGACTGATGCAGCAGGCGCAGAGCCAGCGGCCTTTTGTCAACGGCGTGCTGGACCGTGTCGCTGCGGGCTTCACGGCGGTCGTGCTGCTGCTGGCGCTGCTGGCGGGCGTCGGCTGGTGGTGGCTGGATCCTTCACGCGCCATCGCAGTGGCCGTGGCCGTGCTGATCGTCACCTGCCCATGCGCGCTGACCCTGGCCGCGCCTGCGGCCTGGCTCGCGGCCAGCGGCGCGCTGGCTCGGCGCGGGTTGCTGCTGACGGACCTGGCGGCGCTGGAACGGCTGTGCGCCATCGACACCGTCGTCTTCGACAAGACCGGCACGCTCAGCGAGGACCGGCTGCAGCTGCGTCGCCACTGGGCCCAGGGCGCCGATGCCGACGCGCTGCTGAACGTCGCCCGCAGCCTGGCCGGGCTGTCGCGCCACCCGGTGGCGCAGGCGCTGGCCGACGGAAGTGCCGGCAGCTGGGCGGACGTGCGCGAAGTCGCCGGCCGCGGCGTGGAGGCGCGCGACGCGACCGGCCGGGTCTGGCGCCTGGGTGCGCCGGCCTGGGTCAGCGC